>JANYJS010000089.1 GCA_025361765.1 Bacillota bacterium | reverse complement strand
GCAGCGCCATGCGATCGGCTTGAAGGGGAATGACACCCGCTGTTTGTTTGGCAAGTTTGGCAAATGCTTCGAGTTGATCGAGTTGTTCGAGGTTGTTCATGATAAGGTCTCAGTCTGAAGATGAAGAAGATATTATATACTGTTAGGGTGCTGCGCGCTCATGTGTATTGATATCCGGCTATCAAGGGTGCAGCATGCTGCACCCCTACAGCACCATTATGCTATGATTATGAAACTCACTGAATTCAAAGGATCTTTAATGCATTCATTCATCAAACATACTTTTATGGCATTGCTGGCGGCCCTGTTGGCATCAGGTTGTGCTCAGTCGCCTTCCACCAGTGATGCAAACCTGCCAGGCATAGATCGCGACCAAGCTTTTGATCGCAATCAAGACAGGATCTCTAACCTCGAATCTTGGCATTTTGAAGGCCGCTTTTCGGTCCGTACCGCCAACAAAGCGGATAGCGCCAGCATCAGCTGGTTGCAGCAACACAATGATTATTTATTGAAACTGTCTGGCCCGCTCAATCAAGGCACGATTTTCTTGCGAGGCAATCCTAGCAGTATTTCTTATAAAGACTCAAAAGGGGTTGTCGATACAGCCAAATCGCCTGAAGAACTGTTAAACCGCCACACGGACTATGAACTGCCCATCTCCAGCTTGCGCTACTGGGTACTAGGGCGGCCTGACCCCCACTTTGCCTACGACTTGAATATTGCACCCAATGGAGACTTGCGCAGCCTGAAGCAGCAAGGCTGGCACATTCAATATGAACAATTCACAACCCACGATCGCTACCGCTTGCCTGGCAAAATCGTGTTGAAGCACCCTGATGTGACCATCACACTCAGTATCCACGAATGGAATGCGCATTTATCGGGGCATTAAAAAAGGGCGCAGGTTGCTGCGCCCTTATCTCCCATACAAACATTGTCCTGATAGCAGGATCTAGTGTTGTTCTGGTTTGATTTTTGTGGGTACCTTTCTAGCTTCTGCTGGCGCTGCTAACAAGGGATGTGACTCACCTTTCTTAAGCTGATGATTCCCACCCATTCCAGTTCCAGCCCTATCTGAAGCAGAACGATGCACTCCATTATTATGTGGAGCAGGGCGAACTTTCGAACCGCTATTGGGTGCAGTGACTGAAGCAGGTTCAAATCCCGTGGTTGCTGCTCCTTTTTCCTGCAACGCCTGTCCACTCAGTGCGACACTGCCTAACAAAGCAGCGATAGATAACATTTTGATTAGTTTCATGATAATTCTCCTACACTTAACATCTCTTATATATAATTATAGTTAACAAACAAAATAATGCAAGTCTACATTTTTCAATCAGTTACAGTATCACTCTGTCCTGTAGTGGATTTAGCACCCAAAAGCTAATGACAACCCTTCCGTGACCTATACTGGCTGAGCTGATTTCCACTGTTCTTGCGCGCTCTGAATTTCACTGATCACTTTTGTGATATGAGGCCTTTTGCTCGGCTCACGTGCTAAACACCATGAAATTAAAAAAGTGAAAGGTTTTTCAGGAGGGATGGGCTCATGCTCTCCCTGTGCAATTTTGTTGATCACTTCATCGACCGTGACACCGGCCTTCAGCTGAGCACAAAATGGTCCTACATTTTTACCATAGAGATGATTCACCACCAATCCAAATCCCCAAATATCCATTGCGAAAGGGATTTCAGGCTTTTGACTAGGACGACAGGCTATTTCGGGCGCCAACCAATTCGCCGTTCCTCCTGTCCAACAGGTAGCATTCAAAGCTGCTTCATTTTTCATGTCAACTGACAATCCAAAATCACAAATTTTAACGGTTGTACCATCATTATTGAGCAATATATTTTGGCCCTTGATGTCTCGATGCAGAATACTGGACTGGTGCAAATATTGCAAACCATAGGCCATTCCAAAGGCAATTTGAAAGTGTTTTTCTGTGGCGGTAGAAGGGTTGAGCGTTTCATTCAACATATCTGTTTTAATGATGACCTCTGTCAATGAATGTTGCATCAGCTCCAGCACAAGTATGGGCCCCATGGTCATCACCGTATGAGCATAATACTTAATAACATTGGGATGATTGAGTTGCTGGAGGATGGCTACCTCATTCTCAAATTCTGCTTTAAAATCATGCTTCACGACTTTCACGGCAACACGCTTTTCTGCCTCACTCGGAAGCACTCCCTGAAATACCCTTGTCCCATTGGCCGTGCG
>JANYJS010000120.1 GCA_025361765.1 Bacillota bacterium | reverse complement strand
CATATTCATTGGCAATGGTTGCTTTTTCTTCAGCTTTAAGTTCTCTTGAGGATGAACCGAAGTCTGCTATTTTATCCTGGGCCGCCTTGATGCCTACGCCGGATCCACCGCCCTGAATTTCAATTGTAACACCTGTGTTTGCTGCCATGAATGCAGCTGCAAGTTCTTCTGATAAGGGCTGTACTGATGTTGACCCAGCGACCACCACTTTACCTGTCAGTGTCTCAGCAGCCGGGGTTTCTGTTTTTGGAGCGCAACCTGAAAGCGAGCCAAATGCTAATGCTAAAGTAAGTCCAATAACTAATATTTTTTTCATTTTGATGTTCCTTCCTTCTTCTTCCAAATATATTATTTTAAATATGTTTATGGTTAAATCTTATCAGATGATTGTTAAGTCGATATAAAGCCAATGTTAAATCCAGGGCACTTAAAGGTTAAATCATTGTCAAATTTTCACTTTCAATCTATAAACTTATAAAATGCCATGCAGTTTATCAATCCCACTTTCAATTGTAGGTAAAAATAAAATCTGATTGCCTTTATTGCTTTCTCGTATAAAATCTGCGAGGCTCTTGCTTTGATAAGACTTGAATTCTCCAATTATTGCTAACTTGACATTATAATTTGTATATTTTTGAAGTATTTCCCCAGCTATTCCGGTTTTTAAATCAAAGAAACCTTCGGTGAGGCCAGATTTAGGGATGATCATCTTATGGCAGTCATAAAGATACCGAATCGAAGCCATCAAATCTAAAGCCTCCTGGGTATCAGCAATAAGAACTTCCGGACTACTAATGACAGCAATTTTTAATTCTTCAATTTGATTAATGGTAACATCCATTTTTTAACCTCCTTTTATTTTTCAGAATAGACAATGGCTCTAATCTGGTCCGCTTTATATCTCTGTAGGTTGAAATCTCTAAAGGTTGGCTCGTAAGGCAGGGCCACCACGCCCCATGAATAGTCGCCTGTGATTGCTTCTTTAAGCTGGTTTTTCAATGCCTCATCCTTAGTTACTCCGTAGAGTTCATATAGGTAGGGGATCGCAGCGTCCGAAAGTTGTGCCAATGCTGGAATGTCCACTGACTGTAGGGTGCCTTGCCTAAATCTGTCAATATTATATTTTGCAATCACACCATCTACGTTTCCATAACTGAGTATTATAAAGCCCATAATCACGCTCAAAACGATTACTTTGCTTGAATTAAAGCGTCGAAACTGCCTCACAGCTACTATGACGAATATAACAAAAGTCAGAATCATAAACCAGGTTGTATATAGCCTTAATTGGGTTAGGCCATAATAATTGATGTACATAGCCATTTTGCTAAGCGCCGTAGTGATTAACATCAAAGTGAAAAGGCAAAGTACCGAAGTTTCTATACGCAGTATTTTGGGTGCATCGCCATTATTTTCAGTTTTTCTGTTTGTAATTACATAGACTGCAAGGATTACGCAAAGATTGATCCCAGCGATGGCGCAAAGTTCAAAGAATCCTCTTCTGGCGTATTCTGCATAGGTCATAGTCTCAGGGATATGACGAACAAAAGCAGAAAAATGATATGATGTCTGGGCCAGAAAGAAAACCGCGTAGATGGCATTTAGTCCAGTCAAACCAGAGTAGACCGCAAGTTTAGGAGCGAATTGAATGGCCGCGGCGTTTTTCTTCACCGATTCCAAGGTGATATGATGGATATGTCTCGCGTATCGATCTCCATATACCAAACCATAAAGATAGGCAGCCACTGGTATGCCAAGTATGATTTGCATCAAATAGTCTATCATATCGCTGGAAAAGGAAAAATGCATGTTTGCTACTAAGCTTTCAAAGGCCGCGTCAGCATCGATAAGAAGACTGACCACTAGCGCCATTACTGGAATAAAAACCAGGATGCCAATCAATGCATTTAGAAAACTTTTCCCATGTTTATTTTTTGAAAAGTTCAGCTTAAGCGCGCCAAAAAAGCAAGACATATTCGAAAATGGGATGATCAAGCTTTGGTTGATCAAGTCACCAATAATATACACCGATAGTTTCGAGTCTAACCGCCTACTCGTTGATAGGCAAATCCAATAGATCACCAGGATAGAAAGAAAAATAAAGTTTAAATTCTTGGTAATGGTGTTATCGAATAGAGCAAAATTAGTGGAAACTATCGCGATAATACTTAGGTAAATTATACTTTCCCTGGTTTGATGCATACCACTCTTATTCAGGTAGATTGCAATCACGAGGCAGAAAATCAAGGCGAAAATGCTGACGCCCATGCCTAGACTCGCTATCGGAATCAGATTCCAGTATAAAAATCCGCAGATCAGCATGGCAACAGCAAATATCTTATCTATATCATCAAAAACTGCTGGCTCGGACCCTGTAGGTCTTATTTCCACGTTCATTTCTTTGCTACCCCCTCAACATATTCCAAAGCTTCCCCCTTAACATATTCTAAAATATCTCCAGGCTGACATTCCAAAACCCTGCAAATTTCTTCTAGCGTTGAAAATCGAATTGCCCTTGCCTTATTATTTTTTAATATGGATAGGTTCGCCGGCGTAATCCCTATTTTATTCGACAAATCGCCCGC
>JANYJS010000091.1 GCA_025361765.1 Bacillota bacterium | reverse complement strand
ACTATGTATGTAAAAAATATGTTCGCAAAAGCAATCGATCGAGATATCAAAGGCGTTATCAAAGTTGGTCAAGGTGATGATGAAAATGTCAGACAAGAACTAGAAGAATACGTTGTGACGAGAGAGTTGCAAAAGCATTTTGCCGACTTTTTTTCAAGTTACAAAAAAGGCATTACAGGCAATACAGATAAAATGGGTGTCTGGATTTCAGGCTTCTTTGGAAGTGGTAAATCTCACTTCTTAAAAATTATATCTTACCTTTTAGATAATCGAGTTGTTGATGGAAAAACAGCGCTCGATTACTTTATTGAGGATCAAAAAATAAAGGATGAGATGGTTCTTGCAGATATGAGATTAGCAGCAAATGTATCAAGCGATATCATCCTATTTAATATTGATTCTAAAAGTGGCATGGCAGATACGCAAAACAATAAAGAAGCCATTCTGTCAGTATTCTTAAAAGTATTTAACCAACACTTGGGGTTCTATGGTGCAAATCCCTTTTTAGCGGACTTAGAAAGACACTTGTTCGATGAAGGTAAGTATGAGGAATTCAAAAAAACATTTACAGAAATCCGAGGGAAAGAATGGGAAGCATCAAGACATCAATTTAGATTTATTCAAGACCAAGTTTGCAAAGCGTTAGTGCAAATAGGCTATATGAGCATGGACGCTGCTAAAAACTGGTGCGAGAGTTCTACTGGTTCCTACAATATCGATGTGACTTCATTTGCCAAAATGGTGAAACAATATATCAATAAAAAAGGGAATAATCATCATGTGGTCTTTCTTGTCGATGAAATAGGTCAATACATAGGCGAAGATTCTAAGCTGATGTTAAACCTGCAGACAGTAACCGAAGATTTAGGCTCAGCTTGCGGTGGTAAGGCATGGGTAGTGGTTACAAGCCAACAAGATATTGATAGTGTTACAAAAACAAAGGGCAATGACTTTTCTAAGATCCAAGGCCGCTTTGATACCAAACTATCCCTTTCTTCAGCAAACGTAGACGAAGTTATTCGTAAGAGAATACTTGAGAAAACTGAAAGTGGCAGACAGACACTTGGTTTTCTATACGATGAAAAGGACACCATCATAAAAAATATATTTAGGAAAGTTCATATCATAGAGATTCAAAAAATTGGTTGTTTCAATGATAATAAGGCCGGAGGCAAAGATGTCAAGAAGCTGCGCGCATACGCTCATGCAGGGCTCCGGGAAAGAGAGAAATTGCTTATGAAGGAAAAAATCAGAAAAAGGCAGCAGTATATTCCGGAACGGTTGAAAAAACAACTTGCCCAAATACCATACCATGCATTGACGGTGGTGGAGGCTCCTTCCGGCTTTGGAAAAACGACTGCTGTCAGCGACTATATCAAAGAAAATCTCGCACATGATGCCCATGCGTATTGGCATACCTGTCTCGGCGAACCAACGGTGAGTATGTGGAACGGTATCTGCAATCTTCTGAAATACGTAGATAGTGATGTTGCGAACCAATTGAATGCGGTAGATATTTTATCCACGGGCGTCGTGCCGGAGATTGCCCGCCACTTGCAGAAGCTCAGCTGTGATTGCGAAACCTATCTGGTCGTTGACAATTATCAAATACTGGACAGCATTGCCCCCAAGGAGCTTCTGAGTGCTTTTTCACTGATGGAAGGCAGCCCGAATCTGCATATGGTAGTCATTACTCAGCAACTGAGTCTTCAGCAGCTAACGGCGCTGCGGCATTCTTCCGCCCATATCATCGGAGCGTCGGACTTTCTCTTTGATATAAACAGCACTGCGCGCCTTTTCAAGCTTGCCGGGATTCGGCTGTCTGACGAAAACCTGAAGCGCGTTCAGTCCGACACGGAAGGGTGGGTGTCGGCGCTCTGCCTCCAGATCATTTTCTATCAGCAAAACGGATGCTTTACATACAATGCTGGAATTGAGCAGCTTGTCGAAGTCGCTATTTGTGAAAAATTAACGCAGGAGGAAAAGGACTTGCTTGTCTCCCTCTCAGTACTGGACAGCTTTAGTATCCCGCAGGCAAGAAAGATGCTGGGCGAAAAGGGACTTCCGAAAAGCTTTGAAACCCTCCTGACAACAAATGCGTTCATTCGATATTATCCTGAAAACAATGTATATATCATGCACAGTATTTTACAAGGATATCTGAAGAAGCGCTTTTACCAACACCTGCCGAAGGAGTTCCAAATGCAGCTGCTCTGCCGGGCGGGCGCTTCCTGTGTGGAGATGTCGGATTATGTGTCAGCCGCCCACTTTTTTTGTGAAGCGGGCGATTATGATGCATTTTTATCTTTTCCTTTGCGGGAAGATTACCTCCTGCGAACCGGAGACTGGTTTTTGATCGAGCAGATCGTCAAAGCAATACGGTCATGCCCGCAGGACATATTGTGCGCTCACCCGGAGGCCATCCTCATTCTTTCTTTCCAGCTGTTTCTTTTCAGTCAGCATGAGCTGTCCAGATACCTCTGCAAGCTCGTTAGCCAGGCGCTGGATAACCCCGTGAATCTGGATGATTTGCAGGTATGCAGACTAAAGGGTGAGATGGAATATCTCCTGTCCTTTTCGGAATACAATGATCTTGAAAAAATGAGCGCCCGTCACAAAGTGGCTCATGCGCTCCTTGGAGGAGTGAGCAAGTATCGGTTCGCGCTGGGAAACTTCGGATCTGTATCTGTCGTTTATATGTATTGGCGACAGTCGGGAGAACTGGAGAGGGCGATCGAACTCATGGATGAGAACCTCCCTCGTTACAGGCTGCTTTCGGGAGAACATAGTGTAGGATCAGATAATGTCATGCGGGCAGAATGGCTTCTACTGAAGGGAGAGCCAGACACTGCCGAAATTCTGTGTCATAAAACCATTTACATTGCCAAGAGTAAGGATCAGATTTGCATTTGCCTTTGCGCCGAGCTGGTGCTAGCCCGGATTGCTATTCTTCGGGGAGATTTTGATAGTTACCGCACGGCAGTTGAGAATATTTGCAGATATGCAGACAGCAAGCCGGGACGCTATACAGAGCGGGCGGCCAAGCTATGTTTGGGCTTTCTCTCCTTGACGCTGGGTGAAACGGAGGATCTTGCAGAATGGCTCTATGATTTGAATACCATAGGCAAAATCCTCTATCCGGCAACGGTTCCTTACGGACAGATGCTTTACGGAAGACTGCTGTTGCTCCGTCGGAGGTATAGTGAACTATATGGCATCTCACAGCCGATGATAGAGCTGACGCAGGAAATGCATTACCTGCTGCCCAAAGTTTATCATCTGCTCAGCCTTGCGTCTGCAAAGACAGGCGAACACCGTTCTGTGGAAGCACGCGAGTTTCTACATGAGGCGCTGGGACTGGCCTTGTCCGACCATGTCTATCTCCCTTTTGCGGAATATGCTTCGCTGAGACCCCTTTTAGAGGAGGCCAAAAATTTTGGCTTCGACCGGCAAAAGATAGATTGTATCCTTTCGCTGTGCGTACGTCACCAAGCGGGTGTTCAGGCGGTGAGCAAAGTCCTTCAAATGGAGCAGTCTCCTCTGACGCCACGGGAACGTGACGTTGCCCTGCTCGCGCGGGACAGACTCAGAGTAAAGGAGATTGCCAATAAGTTGTTTGTTTCTGAAAGCACCGTTAAAAGTACGCTGAAAAGTATATATCAAAAGTTGGAAGTCACATCAAAAGGTCAGCTTGCCGACAGAATATTTTAAAAGAATACAAAATTCCCCCCATTTCGGGGGGAGCGTAAAAAAATAATCCACTGTACCATGAGGTATAGTGGATTATTTTATGTCTAGGCAACTACGAAAGGAGAAAAACTTATGTTCAGCGAGTATTTTCAGAGCGTACATGCACTGCCGGATTATATGCTTGAGGTTTTGATGGGAACGGGAGCGTTAGTTCGGTTTGATTTTCGTTCCCATTTGCACACCGCAAGGTATAGCCCACTTCGTGACTTGACGCTATTTCAGAGCGCAAACACCGACGGAAGTTGCCTGAACTTTGATTGCAGAGGTGGTAGTTCTGTCAAAATCACCGCCTCGGAATTTATAGATCTTGTGCTAGTAAGCAGAGTGTGAGCAGAAAGCGATAGCATTAACTTTTTAGAGGAATGAGGAAATGAATATGAAAAAAACAAGGTGCAAAAAATTCTTGTCGC
>JANYJS010000057.1 GCA_025361765.1 Bacillota bacterium | reverse complement strand
AGAATATCGTGATTACCGCTTTGAAGGGCTGGAGCACTTACAAAATACCGGTCTTGAAGTAGCTCATGAAAATTATAATTTTATCTTTACTGCATCCCTTACTGATTTTAATGGCAATGTAAATCGCACCTTGAACCAACTATATGAACAATTTAATCTGAATCACCCAAGCGAATTTTCAGGGCATTCCCTGTCTGTCAGCGACATCATTGCCTTAAAGATAGAAGGTGTTGTATCCTCTCATTATGTAGATAGCTTTGGCTTTCAGGAGCTGCCACAATTTTTAGAGGCTGCACTTCTTGTGCCGGATAATTTTCTGACTGGGGATAGGATTGATACCCCACGGGGTAGCTTTTCCTTGACCTCCATGACAAAAGAACAGATGAAGGCAGCCGGTTATGGTTTTCACCACTCTTCCGATAATGACAGTTATCATATCATGGGAAACGGAACGCGTGCATTTGCCATAAGAAATGAGGACAGCCCCCTTCGCACAGCTGAAATGTCAACTGAACAAAACTTCAATCAAATTGATGGCATTTTAAACAATCGACCGACTGTGGCAGAGCTTGAAGCAACCGTAAAATCAGGCGGTACTATATCCCTTTTAGACCTTGCAAGTGCTGTGCAGGCTGAAAAGCGGGAAAAGCGAACTTCCGTTGTTGAGCAGTTAAAGTCCAAGCCACCACAAGAGAAAGAAAAATCAAAAAAAGCACCTCCTATAGGTGCGGATATGGAGAGATGATTATGAGCAGATTTACTGTAGAAGAAACCAATTTGATGTGCATTTACAACGTAGGATCAAGGGCTGATTTGATATCCGAACTTACTGAAATGCAAAAACACCTTGAAGCTGACGAAACTGAACTCATTGATCTAAGCACAACGGTATTGAATAAACTAACCGCTATGAGCGACTTTGAATTTGAAAGCATCGCTGATGAGCTTATCCCTGATTTTGAGGAACAGGAGGACTAATAAATGCCCACAAAAGCACAATCCTTTGCACAGCTTGCCGAGAATACCGCAACTCACCTGACAGCCAGCCTATCCAACTGGACGGGTTTTCTTACAACCGTTGGACGGCTGTATAAGTACCCATACCATGAACAGCTTATGATTTATGCGCAAAGACCTGATGCAACAGCTTGTGCCGATTATGAGCTTTGGAATGACAAAATGAACCGCTTTATTCACCGTGGCTCAACAGGCATTGCTCTACTCGACCCTACAAGTGATAAGCCAAAGCTTAAATATGTATTTGATATTTCAGATACGGGCGGCAGAGAAAATTCTCGCCGCCCTTTCCTCTGGGAGATGCAAGACCACCACAACGAGCCAATTCTCAAAATGCTTACAGATAAATTCGGTGTAGAAGAAAGCTCTCTTTCCGAGGCATTTGATATCATTGCCCGAAATCTTTCGAAGGCGTATTATGAGGATCATGGGGAAGATATTCGTTATCTGACGGGAAACAGCTATTTACAGGAATACGATGAAGACAACCTCCGATCTGCCTTTGTAGATGCTTCAACCGTCAGTACCGCTTATACTTTGATGAAACGATGCGGGCTGGATACGGAGAAATATTTCAGTCATGAGGATTTTCTCCCTATTTTCGATTTTAATACAGCCGACGCCGTTTGCATTTTGGGTACAGCCGTCAGCGAGCAATCAGAAAAGATATTCAGAGAAATAGCCATAACCATTTCAAAAACGGAACGTGAAAGGAGCAGTGAACATGAACAACATCACTTATCAGCAGAACGGGGATTATCAGATACCCAACCTGAGCATAACCTCACAGGAACAGCCACTCGGCAAATACGGGAGGATGCGGAAAGCCTACCTTCAGGATCACCGGACAGCGATGTTCAATTCCCTCCTCATGAGCGAGAAACTCTACCCCCATCTGTTGGAGATAGACCAAACAGCAATCAGACGAATGGAACAGATCATGACCGATTTGCAGAAAACACAGACACCGCCCAACAAGATGAAGCAGCAAATGGAATGGGTAGGGTTTATGAACAGCTTGAAAGCGCAGGCAGAAGAAATAATCCTATCGGAACTGATCTACAACTAAGCCTATTTCCATCAGAAGAAGAACAAATACAGCGTATAGCAGAGAGCAAAATGCCCTCTGCTTTTTCTTTGCCCTTAACCGAGATAGAACATGAGCTTCTGCGTGGTACAGGCACACAGGATGGCAAATTCCGTGTCCATCAGCTTTATCAAGCCCTGCCTGATCGCAAAACTGCCATCGATTTTTTGAAACAGGAATATGGGTTTTATGGACATAGCCACACCTTCACAGATGGTACAAGCGGTTTTGTTGATTATCAGCCTTCAAAAGGCATGTCCATACAGCACTATTCTTCTCATAACAACGTCACTTTAAAGTGGGAAGATGTCGAAAAACATCTTCGTGCTTTGGTTATTGCTGAACGCTATTTAACGACAGAAGAAAAAGCTGAACTTGAAAGCCGTGATAATGCTTCGGCAGGACTGGATACACCCATGCAGGAGCACGAATTGTCGCAGCTGCTACAAACTGCACCCATCACAGAGGAAATCACGCAGGCGGACATAGATGCAGCTTTGCAGGCTTGGAACGGCAATTTAGAAAGCAAGCAAAATGTAGTCGCATATATGCAAGAACACAGCCGTGAGCGTAACACTTCTGAATGGCTAAAAAATGAGTTCGGAGACAATTTCCCTGCTTTTACAATTATCAAAGGCGATTTGACATTAGAGCTTCCCTGGACAAAGGTGCAAAGGTATTTAGCAAAACTCATTGTAGAAGGTAACTTTCTCACTGAAACAACACAAGACTATAACGATTTTGAGAACGAATCGCTACGCTTTACTATAGAGCCTCCCACTATTCCATATAACACTGGTGATACCGTCTACCTAGAAAATAATACCGCCTTCGTCATTGATAAAATCGGACAATATGATATTACCCTACGTGATCCCTCCCTTTTCTACCCCATTCTTAGAGCTGAAAGCCGGGAAAGATTTTTGCAGCTTTTGGAGCGTTATCCCCAGCCCGAAGCGATTCAAGAACATGGTGAAAACTTCCGCATTACCGATGAGCATTTGGGTGAAGGCAGCAAGCGTGAGAAATTTCAAAGAAACCTTGCCGCTATCAAGACCTTACAGTCCCTTGAGAAGGATAACCGACCTGCTACTAAAGTGGAACAGGAAATCTTGTCGAAGTATATCGGTTGGGGCGGCTTGTCAGAAATATTCGATAAGGATAACAATAGCTTCTCAGGGGAGTTTGCACAGCTTAAAACCGCTTTATCTGAGGACGAGTACGATATGGCACGAGCCTCCACACTTAATGCTCACTACACCAGTCCTACGGTTATCAAGGCAATCTATAGTACCGTTGAACGCATGGGCTTTAACACAGGCAACATTTTAGAACCAGCTTGCGGCACTGGCAATTTTTTAGGCCTGCTCCCTGACAGCATGACTGGTTCAAGGTTATACGGGATTGAGCTTGACAGCATAACAGGCAGAATTGCAAAACAACTTTATCCATGTGCTAATATTGCCATAACAGGCTTTGAAAAGGCTGACCTGCCTGACAACTTTTTCGACCTTGCAATCGGGAATGTTCCTTTTGGCAATTATAAGCTCAGTGAAAAACGTTACGATAACCAAGGCTTTCTCATACACGATCATTTTTTCGCCAAAGCACTTGATAAAGTTCGTCCCGGCGGTGTAGTCGCTTTTATTACCTCCAAAGGCACAATGGATAAGCAATCTCCCGAAGTTCGCAGATACCTTGCGCAGCGAGCTGAGCTTTTGGGGGCTGTCAGACTTCCGAACAATGCTTTTCTTAAAAATGCTGGCACCGAAGTCACCAGTGATATTTTGTTTCTGCAAAAAAGAG
>JANYJS010000132.1 GCA_025361765.1 Bacillota bacterium | reverse complement strand
ATGACGTGAGGATTACGACATGAAAAAAACTTTGGGATTAGCATTAAGTTTGCTTTTGTTTTCGACATTGCTGCTTTCCAGCTGTGCGGGGCGGGATACTCCTAATAAGGCCCAGTACACTATTTTGACCTCCTTTTACCCCATGTATATTGCTACTATCAATGTTGCCAGAGATATAGAGGGCGTAGAGGTTCTAAATATGACAAAACCACAGACTGGCTGCCTTCATGATTATCAGCTGACGCCTCAAGACCTTAAGGTTTTGGAGCAGGCAGACGCCTTTGTCATCAATGGGGCCGGAATGGAATCTTTTATGTCGGATGTCATTAAACAGCAGGCTAATCTTAAAATCATTGAGGCCAGCCAGGGAATTCCACTGCTCAAAGACGCTGGCGGAGAGGACAATCCACACGTCTGGGTCAGTATTACGAATGCAATCAAACAGGTAGACAATATCGCAAAACAGCTTTCATTGGCGGATCCTGTTCATGCGGATCTATATGATCAAAATGCTAAAGCTTATACCCAGAAACTGGAAATCCTTAAAGATAAAATGCATCAAGAGCTTTCTGGAATCAAAAATAAAGATATCATTACTTTCCACGAGGCATTCCCTTATTTCGCTCAGGAATTTGGTTTGAATATTGCCTCTGTTATTGAAAGGGATCCTGGAACGGCGCCCTCTCCCAAGGAACTTGAAGCCATTATCGCAATTGTTAAAAAGTCGGGAATTAAGGCTTTGTTTGTGGAGCCCCAGTATCCAGCCAAGGCAGCCGAGACCATTTCTCAGGAGACCGGAGCGACGCTTTATGATCTGGATCCGGCGGTAACCGGAAACGCAAGGGCAGATGGGTATGACGACTATATAGAGATCATGAACCAGAATTTAACCGTGCTTAAGGAGGCGTTGCAATGACTGGTAGGCAAAAGCATCCAGGTGCACTAATCTCTGAAAATCGCTGCGGATTATGCTGCACCAAGATTGAAGATTTCGGAGTCTCCATAGGTGAAAACAACATATTAGAACATGTAGATTTACATATCCATTGTGGTGAGCTTACTGCAATTATCGGACCAAATGGCGCTGGAAAGAGCACTTTGCTTAAAGCCATTCTCGGAGAAATTAAGCACACGGGAAGTCTTAAATTCTTGGATGCTACAGGCCAGCATAGAGACCACCTCACAATCGGCTATGTACCGCAGCAGCTGAGCTTTGATCTTGGTACGCCGACCAGCGTTCTTGATATTTTTGCCGCTTGCAAAACCACTAAGCCAACTTGGCTTTCCATATCCAATAAAATTCGACACGAAGTAAATGAAAGTCTTGCAAAAGTAAGGGCTGAACACCTGATAGACAGGATGCTTGGTGCCCTTTCCGGCGGAGAGCTTCAGAGAGTGTTACTGGCGCTGGCTTTAGATCCCATACCAGACATCCTGCTTTTAGACGAGCCTGCTTCTGGCATCGACCAAAACGGTCTTGAACTTTTTTATAATACGGTCTCAGAACTTAGGGAGAAATTTGATTTATCCATCATATTAATTTCTCACGATCTGGATTTGATTTCAAAATATGCAGACCGGGTTGTGCTCCTAAACCACAAAGTTTTGAGCTGCGGAACCCCTGAAGAAGTGTTCAGCGACCCCCAAACCATAAAGGTTTTCGGTATGGCCTGTACGATGAATCTGGCTGATCGACTAGCTTACAGTCAAAGCAACGATTCTGAAAATAAAGAACAAGAAGGAGGGATATCATAAGGTGAACAGCTGGTATTCCTTAGTGGATTTTTTACTGCCATTTCAATGGACTGGACATTTATTTATGAAAAACGCCCTTTTGGCGGTGCTCTTAGTCACGCCAATTTTTGGCATTCTAGGCACTATGGTCGTCAACAGTCGAATGGCTTTTTTTTCTGACTCCATTGGGCATGGAGCGTTTACCGGAATCGCTATAGGCACTATGCTTGGCGGGATTCAGCCAATCTGGGCTGCAACAGCCTTTTCTATCATTTTTGCATTGACTATAACGTATATTAAAAATAAAAGCAGTGCGTCAACAGACACCATAATTGGCGTTTTCTCATCCACAGCCATCGCTTTGGGGCTTGTTATTCTTTCTTACGGAGGCAGTTTCAATAAATTCTCAGCGTATCTCATCGGAGACCTGCTCAGTATAAGCCCCTCGGAACTATTTTTGCTGCTTGGCGTCTTTATCTCTGTACTTGTGCTTTGGCTGGTGATCTTCAATAAAATCCTGATCAACAGTATCAACCAATCTCTAGCGGCCAGCAGAGGCATCAATACGCTGCTGATCGAAATGCTGTTTACGGCTGCCATCGCTTTCGTGGTCACCATCACCATTCAGTGGGTGGGCCTTCTTATTATAAATTCACTTTTAGTACTGCCGGCAGCAGCAGCCCGAAATATAACGACAAACGTGCGCCAATATCATCTGGTTTCCGTTGCGATTGCTTTGATTTCTGGGATTTTCGGCCTTATTTTGTCCTACTATTTCAATACGGCGACGGGAGCCACAATAGTTTTAGTGGCTGCAGCGTTTTTCTTTATTACTTTTTCTTTAAGAGGACGGTTACATGGATAATTCTGAGTATAAAAATCAGACTAAGCGGCTGGCAGGCCTTCGCATTGAAGAGATATTCAGGCGCAATCTGGACCAGTATCAGACAACAATCAACCAACTTATCTTTATCTCCTGCATAGCTACAGGCCTTTGGGCAATAAGTCTTTTCTTTATATCAAACCGTCTTGGATTTCTGAACATTCCCTATGATGTCATTATCAAATTTGCCGCAATTACGGTATTAACTCTTGTCGTCACTGCTTTTGTACTTTGGTGGTTTGGCAAAAAGCCTAATCCCGAACGCTATATAGACCTTTTTAAATATACATTGCTTCTTTGCGCCGCAATCAACTATCTATGCCTCATTCTTTTGATCCCCTATCATGAAATGTGGCTGGCTGTGTTCTATTTCATTTTTTTATGCACACTTTTCTTTGATGCAAAGGCAGTGCTGTTTTTCAGTGTGTTCGCCCTCATGGGCGGGATTGCAGCCTATTATTATCAACCGGATTTCAGACCGGATAATGCCCAGGAACTGCTCATAAGGGGCATGAACTTTGGCTTTGCTGTATTTGGCGCTATCATTACATCTGTATTATCCCGGAGGTTATTCAGACAAAATGCAGAAAAAGAATATGAACTCAGCATTTCAGTAAGAGATTTAGAACAGAGAAGGCGTGTTGCCGAAGGCCTTCGGGATATGCTGGCAGTCCTGAATTCAGAACGATCAATTGAAGAAGTGCTTGATTTTATCGTCAATGAGGCAGTACGCATTGTAGATACAGATGCCTGTGCATTATATAAGCTTGACTCACTCAGCACAATACTAACCATAGAGACCACCAGCGGTCTTCCTGAAGAATTTTTGCTAAACAACCGCTACCCTGCGGATTTCGAACCGCTGGTCGAGGCGGCAAGAGAGCGAAAGGCAGTTCATGTGACAGATATTTCTGCAATTATTGGCAAATATAAGGTTAAAAATTTTAATGATAGCCGGGCACTTTGGGCAGAAGAAAATATTACCAGCATGCTGATAGTTCCTTTAATTTCCAAAAAGGAAGTCTATGGTGGTATTTGCTTCATGTTTAAGAGTGATCAGTGTTTTGACAAAGAACGTTGCTGTTTTTCCGATGAAAAGATTAAACTGGCAACAGCTTTCGCTGACCAGGCAGCCTTGGCGATTGAAAATGCAAGGCTTCGTGAAGAGACTCAGGAAGTTGCAGTTGCAGAGGAAAGAAACAGGCTGGCTAAAGATCTTCATGATGCTGTGACACAGACCTTGTTTTCTGCATCACTCATTGCAGAGGCACTGCCGGCGATATGGGATAAAAATCAGGAAGAAGGTCGTAAAAGACTGGTGGAAATTAAGGAACTTTCCAGAGGCGCTCTGGCCGAAATGCGGGCGCTTCTCCTGGAACTAAGACCGGCGACTTTAGTGGAAACAAGCCTAAACGATCTTCTTAAGCATCTCGGTGAAGCAGCCACAGGCAGAGCGCGCATACCTATAAGCCTAGATAATCAAATAACGTCTGAATTGCCTGTCGATATCAAAATTGGATTTTACCGCATCGCCCAAGAGGCAGTGAACAATATAGCAAAACATTCCAGCGCAACGGATGCCTGGATTAGCCTAAAAAATATCATGGATCAATCAGAATTGAGCATAATTGAAATGTCTATTTCTGATAATGGCAAAGGATTTGACAAAGAATCGGTGAGCGGAGATCATTTGGGCCTTGATATCATGCAGGAAAGAGCCCAGTCCATCGATGCACAGCTTGAAATTGATAGTAAACCAGGTCAGGGAACAAAAATAAGCGTGTTTAAGGAGTTGGGAAAATGACAGACGACATTAGAATCATGATTGCAGATGATCACAGCGTGGTTAGGAGCGGTCTCGCGGCGTTTTTATCTGTTTATGAGGAATTTCAGCTAGTGGGAGAAGCGGCGAACGGAAAAGAAGCTTACGAGAAAGCACTTAGTTTAAAACCAGACGTGATCCTAATGGATATGATGATGCCCGAAATGGATGGTGCCCAAGCGACCAAGCTTATTAAGGAGGCCCTGCCGGCCTGCCAAATCATCATTTTGACCAGTTTTAAGGAAGATAAACAGATTCAGGAAGCTTTAAAAGCAGGAGCTATAGGTTATCTTTTGAAGAACGCATCTGTGGAGGAGCTGGCCCAGGCCATATTAGCAGCAAAGGCTGGAAAGCCCACTTTAGCCCCTGAAGCGACGAAGGTTCTCATGAATGCCGCGGGACCGGAAAAATATCGTATGGAGGAATTAACGGCGAGAGAAAGAGATGTTTTAACCATGATGATTGAAGGTTTGAATAATCCGGAGATTGCCCAAAAACTCTTCTTAAGCAGATCTACGGTGAAATTTCATGTCAGTAGCATATTGGGGAAACTGGGCGTTTCCTCCAGAACAGAAGCAGTGTCTATTGCCCTTCAAAGAAAATTAATATAGCAGAGATATTTATTATTAAAAGGGAATAGATATAACAAAGAGATTGATTCATAACTAGACAAGTGGCCAGGTTAAAACTGTCCGGATGCAGGGTGCAGCCGGATTTTGTTTGCTTTAAAATAAAACCATAAACAAGCAGAGTAAACGTTGTATAGGAGGAAAAAGATATGACAAAAAGACTTTACAGATCGTCAAAGGACAGAGTTTTTCTTGGTGTATGCGGAGGCATTGGTGAATATTTCAATGTCGACCCGGTTGTTATCAGAGTGGTTTGGGTGCTTTCAGCCTTTGCTGGAGGGGCGGGCATACTGGTATATATCATTGCAGCAGTCATCATGCCGGTAAAAGCTGAAGACTACGGGATAAGGACCTATGATACGAAGGCTGCAGCAAACAGCCAAGCAAATAAAAATGAAGAAGTGGCATCAAACAGCCAAGCAAATCAAAACCAACAAGCAGAGGGAGCTACCACAGATGAAACTATGACTGAAAGCCCTGCACAAGAAGATACAGCTGAACCTGATTCTCAATCAAATACACAGAACGAAACAGATTCAAATAATTAATTAAAAGCGCAGACTTAACAAATTTAGGAGGAGAGCGTTATGGAAAAAAGATTATACAAATCATCGAATGATAAAGTTTTAGCCGGCGTATGCGGAGGTATTGGAGAGTATTTTGAGATTGATCCAGTTCTGGTGAGAATTTTATGGGTTATTTCTGCCTTTGTGGGCGGAGCAGGCATACTGGCCTATATCGTAGCGGCCATCGTTATGCCATCAAAAGAAAACGCCTGCGGCGAGAAAACCTACACCTCAACCTACAAGACATCGGACAGCTATAGTTCGAATACCAATGCCGGAAGCGGTTCGGCTGATGGAAACAGCACAGATTCCGAAAGACCCTATAGACACAGAAGATCAGAAAAAGAGAATAGGGTACTTGGCGGGCTCATCTTGATTGCATTAGGCGGATTTTTCTTTTTAAGAGAATTTTTGCCTTGGATTAGCGGAAGCCTACTCGTATCGGTCGTGCTTATTGGTTTAGGATTCTATTTCCTGACGAGAAAGAACGGTGAATAACGATGAAAAATACAGGAAAAGGAATAGGGATCATTCTCGTTGTTTTGGGAGCGGTTTTTCTAATCAATGAACTGGGCGTCCTCGATCAGTTTTACGCACTGTATCATGTGTCTTTTGGCTCAATAATATCAAATGGCGTAAATGCGATATTTAGGTTATGGCCACTGATTCTAATTGCCATGGGAATTACGGTTATTTTTAGAAATAAGATTGTCAGCGGTATAACCTGGGGCGTATTCTTTATTTTGATTGCAGCCTTAGCCATTCTCGGACCGACTTTTTACCCCGAGCTTGGGGCACCTTGGTTAATCTTTAATAATCATTCAGAGCAGGGAACTGTTCAGGCCGGCGAGGATAATTATACCTATAATTCCAGCGTCGACTACAGCCCTGAGATGAAAAAAGGCCAAGCAGATATCAGCGTTGGGGCTTGCAAAACGATACTTTCAAGCTCTGACTCAAAAGCTGCAACAGTAGAGAGCAATATCGAAGGCATAAAAAGTGGCTGGACCGTAAACAGCGACACACTAAAGCTTAATGTGGATGAAAAAAACATTATAATAGGCACCAAAAACTTGGACCGGACAAACTACATCAATCTTGGTGACAAATTGATTTGGGAGATCAACCTCAGCACAGGAGCCTCGGACTCAAATCTGGATATGCGCGGGCTTTCTGTCAGCGAGATTGGCGTGGATATGGGTGCTGGCTCCGCGGAACTGAATATCGGAAACAAATCGCCATTGACGAATGTCGTTATTGACGGTGGGGCATCGGATATCAGAATTATTGTGCCCAAGGATTCGGGCATCGATGTGGAAACGGACAGCGGACTCTCAAGCAACAATTTTGACTCGGTCAATCTATCGCCGATTGGCGAAGGCAAGTATGTCAGCGACGGCTATTCGGCAGCAGCCAATAAAATTAAGATCTCCATTTCAACAGGTATGTCCAACATCACGCTAGTTAGAGAATAATGACCCACTGGGTAGATAACAATACCACCCTAGAATAGAAACAGAATCAACAAGGACCAATGCATGTTATAGCTTTTGGTAAATTAAAATCAGCATAGACACTGTCACGTTAAGTGCACTGAATTCTTTCAGTGCATTTTTGTCTGTCCGACTGGTCTTCCAGTAATGAGGGGTCATTTGAACAAGTTCAAGCAATTCTTCTTGATCAAGATCCATGGCATAGGTGATCGATTCAGTTCGGATGTGAGAAAAACCCTCTTGTTCCTGTGCCTTCTCTGAGTCTTCGCTTAAAATAGTCTCAGGATAGATAATGTCTCTAATCTCGATTAAATGACGGGTTGCTGGTAGAATGCGGAGAAATATGCCTCCCTTTTTAAGTACGCGTGAACACTCAGAAGCTAAAACGGGACTGAATACGGAAAAGATGCAGTCGAAGGAATCACTCTTAAAGGGCAAATGATAGTTGGTACCAACAATCCAGGAGGCTTTTTTACTGGTTGCGCTTGCACACTTGACAGCTTCCTTTGAGATATCAATGCCATAATGCTCGGCATCGCTCAAAGCGGACATGAGCTGGCCGGTGTAATAACCTTCCCCACAGCCTAGATCAAGGATGGTGTAAGGAACATCAGTTGTCTTCTTTTCGGCATCCTCTATAATGAGCGTAGAAAGCTTATCTGATATTTTTGCGTAATGGCCTCTTTGCAGGAAAAGTCTCCTTGCAGACACCATAACCTTTGAATCACCAGGAAGCTTGCTTTTCTTTTGATTGCTGGATAAAAGATTGATATAACCTTGTTTTGCTATGTCAAAAAAGTGGTTATTCGTGCACCGAAAGGCCCGCTGCGCATTAAGCAGCGTAAGCGGTTCCTGGCAAATTGGACAAATGGTCAAGTGGTTATGATCTAACATAACAGATTCTCCAATCGTGAATCAATAAATCAGTTTATTTCGTTGCTGTTACGGCATAAAAGCTCTCGATAAAATCAAAATCATCGGGATGGCTAAGTCCCGATAAAACCAGTTGGTCGCGAAGCTGATTTTTATCGATACGCTCTTCTTCACTCGGACCATACTCACCCCGCCGCTTTTGCCATTCAATAACTGCTAGGATCGCCCCAGGCTTCATAATCCTCATGACCTCGGCTATGAATTTCGGTTTGTCGGAAATCTCGTGGAGAACATTGCAAATCAAGGCGAAATCAACGCAGTTGTCCTGAATTTTGAGATCATATTCAGAAGTCTTGAAGCAACTGATATTTTTCAAGCCTAAGTCCAGGGCTTTCTCAGTGACCTCCGCCAACATATCCTCTGAAGTATCAAGAGCAAAAATGCAGGAATTTGAGCCAGTGCCAGTATTCGAATCTATAATTAGAGCGGCTGGAAGTGTGAAATAGCCTGCACCGCAGCCGATATCGGCCATAACATCAGTTTTTTTAAAACCAAGTTTGACTAAAGTCTCCGAGGGTGGCATGATTGCTCTACGTTCTTCTGTATCAAGTCTTTTTTTGTTTTGAGGATCAAATTTGTGCACCATAATAATCATCTCCTTACTAGACTATTGTAACGTCCATATCATATAATTGCATTAAAATCTGTAGGAAATGGAAAAATAAATGGCGAACAGCTGAGCGGACATGCTTTTTATTGGCTTTTTTTCTGACTATGGCCATGGAATTATGGGAACTTAAGGCCGAACTCAGACTTGGCCTTGCGACTGGCCTGCTTGGCGCATATACTACTTTTTCGACCTTTATGTATGAAGGCTTTTATCTTTATCAGGAAAATGACAAGATGAAAGCGGTTCAGTATGTGGTCTGGTCTTTACTTTTAGGTGTCATCGGTTATATGATAGGGGCAGAGGTGATGCAATTATGAATTTTAACGGAAATTGTAAAATTTTGAAAATTTATATCAGTGAAGATTCAAAGTATGAGGGACAGAATCTCTATCACGCGCTGGTGCTGAGGCTCAGGGAAATTGGAATGGCTGGCGTTACAGTTACGAGAGGAATTGAAGGTTTTGGACAGGGCAAGCGGCTTCATGCGACCAGAATTTTGGACTTGTCATTGAGCTTGCCAATCATTATTGAAGTGGTGGATATTCCAGAAAGAATTGAGAAAGCCTTGCCAATCGTAGAGCAAATGGTCAATGAAGGTCTGGTCATGGTCACGGATGTTCAAGTTGTGAAATATGGGAAAGAGCAACTATGAACTTTATAAAAAAAATATGGTATCCAGAAATCTTTCAGGGCACTGGTAAAAAAACCGATTATTTTGAAGGTTGGTATTTCAAACTGATCAGCGCGGATAAAAGTGCGATTTATGCTGTTATACCTGGGATTGCCTATGGCCTTAATGGAGAAGAATCCCATGCATTTATCCAGGTCATCAATGCAAAAACCGGCCAGGTCAATTATTTTAGATATCCAGTATCGGATTTTTCTTATGAGAAGACATTCTTTAGCATCGCGATTGGCGAAAATAAGTTCTCCAGAGAGGGTATGTACCTCAATCTTAAGGACGAACAGCTCACACTCACGGGTGAATTGTATTTTTATGACATTATTCCCTTTCCCAAAACGTTTTTATACCCCGGAATTATGGGGCCATATACCTTCGTTCCCTTCATGGAGTGTTACCATGGCATTGTGAATGTCAGTCATAAAATTCATGGAAAGCTTGATATCAATAGCTTGCCGGTGATTTTCGAAGGCGGTGAAGGCTATCTTGAAAAGGATTATGGCAAATCTTTTCCGGAAGCATGGATTTGGATTCAGGCTAATCACTTCGCTGCAAGAGATACCTGTTTCATGTTCTCTTTAGCGCGGATTCCCTGGCTGGGCAAAAGCTTTACCGGTCTAATCTGTTTTCTATTGTTCCAGAAAAAGCTCTATAGACTGGCTACCTATAATGGCGCTAAAGTAGAGCGCATCAACATTGAAAGCAAAAAAATATCAGCTAAAATCGCCAATAGGCATTTCACATTGGAGTTTTCTGCTAGAACATCGGAGGGAGGTTTTCTTAAGGCCCCTAAAAACGGCATGATGAACCGGGAAATCGAAGAAAGCATTACGGCGATCACGGATTTAAAACTCACGGATCATAAAGGCGTAGTGATCTTTCGGGGAGAAAGTGAAAACTGCGGCATGGAAATATCGGAAGGGGCAGAAATCCTTAAAGGCTAGCGCTGAGAAAAATATAAAACAAAAATATAAAACATATGAATGATCACTCATGTAAATCTTGACAGAGTAATATAAGACAGTTTATAATATGCACATATGAACAAATATTCATATGTGCATATTTTTTATCCCTTAATTGGGACAGTAATATTGAAAAAATGGAGGTTTGCCATGATTGAGCAGAAGCAGGATATAGAAAAATGCGATTGCAATGTGATTCATCAAGATATTGTCAATCAGGTCAAGACCCGAATGCCGCCGGAAGAGCAATTGTATGATTTGGCGGAGTTGTTTAAGGTGTTTGGGGATTCGACTAGAATCAAGATATTATGGGCATTATTTGAAGCGGAAATGTGTGTCTGCGACATTGCATTTTTGCTAAGTATGACTCAGTCAGCCATTTCTCATCAATTGAGGGTTCTAAAACAGGCAAGACTAGTCAAAAACAGAAAAGCAGGAAAAGTCGTATTTTATTCTTTGGATGACGAACATGTCAAACAAATATTTGATCAAGGACTTATTCACATCAACGAAAGGTGATCAATATGAATGCAAATGTTAAAAAATCACTCATTTTAAACGGACTTGATTGTGCGAATTGTGCAGCCAAAATAGAAAGAGGTGTCAATAAAATCGATGGCGTTCAGTCGGCATCTGTGGATTTTGTGTCAAAACGCATGACTATTGAGGCTAATTCTGGAGAAAACCTGGAAATAATTATGACCAAGGCAAAAGATATTGCCAAAAAAATCGGGGCCCACATCGACATTATCGACGAAAATCAGCCTAAAATTGTTAAGGAGGAGAAAGAAGCCAGCATTAAGCCCGAATGGATATGGCTTGGTATTGGCGCGCTGCTGTTTGGCATTGCGCTAATTGGTAATTTTGCGTTTTGGTTATCGGCGGGGTTATTTCTTACAAGTTATGTTCTAGTTGGCGGAGAAGTGCTCATTAGGGCTGGTAAGAACATCTTAAAAGGCCAAGTCTTTGATGAAAATTTTCTCATGAGCATCGCAACTATTGGGGCCTTTGCCATTCAGCAGTTTCCTGAGGGCGTCGCAGTCATGCTATTTTATCAAATAGGAGAGCTTTTTCAAACTATGGCAGTGGATCATTCAAGAAGATCCATCACCGCCCTTATGGATATTAGGCCGGACCACGCCAACCTTTTAGTGGGCGATGTCGTATCTGAAGTAGATCCTGAGCAAGTAAAAGTAGGGGATACAATTCAAATAAAGCCTGGTGAAAAAGTCCCCCTTGATGGGATTGTCACCTCGGGATTTTCTACGCTGAATACAGCAGCTATTACGGGTGAGTCACTACCTAGGGATGTAGAGGCAGGGGACGACATTCTCTCTGGGACAATCAATATGAATGGTCTATTGACAGTAAAGGTGACAAAAGAATTTGGAGAATCCACGGTTTCGAAGATATTAGACCTGGTTCAAAATGCCAGCAGTAAAAAAGCACCGACGGAAAATTTTATCACAAAATTTGCCAGGTATTATACGCCGGCAGTGGTATTTATTGCTTTGGCCTTGGCGGTTATTCCGCCACTTATCATTCAAGGCGCTACATTTCATGCTTGGATTTACAGAGCTTTAGTTTTTCTTGTGGTGTCTTGCCCCTGCGCTTTAGTGATTTCAATTCCACTGGGTTTCTTTGGCGGTATTGGTGCGGCATCGAAACAGGGCATACTGATGAAAGGCGGCAATTATCTTGAGGCATTAAACACTGTTGATACAGTGGTTTTCGATAAAACCGGCACTTTGACCAAAGGAAAATTTCGAGTGACTAAAGTCGTAAACCTTGAAGGATTTTCACAGGATGAACTCATTGAGATTGCGGCTTTTGCCGAGGGCTACTCATCGCATCCGATCGCACGGTCAATCCTAGCTGCATATGGCAAAAAAATTGATGATCAGCAGATTGAAGGTTATGAAGAAATTCCGGGGCACGGAATCAAAGTCAGAGTCTCTGGCAAAGAAGTTCTAGCGGGAAATGCAAAGCTTATGCACAAAGGAAACATTGCGTTTAAAGAGATAGCTGAAATCGGCAGTATTGTTCATATTTCAGTTTCAGGAAAATATGCTGGGTATATCGTCATAGCAGATGAAATAAAAGAAGACGCCTATAGCACAATTAGAGGGCTGAGGGCCTTGGGAATCAAAAAACTGATTATGCTTACAGGAGACAGTAGGAGCGTAGGCGACGAAATAGGAGGGAAACTTGGGCTGGATAAGGTGTATGCGGAATTATTACCGGATCAAAAGGTTGACGAGTTGGAGAGATTAGGCAAAGAACGACAAACGAAAGGCTCTCTTTTATTTGTAGGAGACGGGATTAACGATGCGCCTGCATTGACATTGGCAGATGTGGGCATAGCAATGGGTGGACTTGGCTCTGATGCGGCTATTTCTGCGGCGGATATCGTCTTCATGACGGATGAGCCGGAAAAACTGATCAGCGCTATACAGATCGCGAAAAGGACCCGAAGAATCGTGTGGCAAAACATCATATTTGCTTTTCTTGTCAAAGGAATTGTGCTCATTCTGGGCGCAATCGGTATAGCGACCATGTGGGAAGCTGTTTTTGCCGATGTAGGCGTTGCCTTGATCGCGGTGCTTAATGCCATGCGGATATTGGGCACTAAAATTGATGACTACCGCCCAGCGTTAATCAGTACTGCTGACAATATCGTTATGAGAGAGAAGGGAAATCAATGAGCATTGGTTATGCCTGCGTAACTCTCGGCGTTTATGGAACGGCTATGCATACGTGTACAGCAAAAAATGCCGATGGTGAAACGTTGAGAAGGATTACAAGTCAGAATCTAAACGCTCTTGAACGGGTCGTAGACTACAACATTGATAATGGGCTCTTGCTTTATCGCATCAGTTCGGATATCATTCCCTTTGGCTCACATCCGCTGAATACGCAAAGATGGCAGGAGGAGTTCGCAGGCAAGCTACTGGATATCGGCCGAAAAATAAGGAAAAGCGGGATGCGGGTATCAATGCATCCGGGACAGTATACCGTCATCAATTCTCCCAGAGAAGAAGTGGTGGCAAGGGCGCTTGATGATTTAACTTACCATGATGCTCTGCTTTCAGCCTTAGGCCTCGACAATCGGCACAAGATCGTGCTGCATATTGGCGGTGTATATGAAAATAAAGTGGATGCGACAACAAGGTTTAAAAACGCTTACAGCTGCCTCCCGGAATCTATAAAGGGAAGATTGATTTTAGAAAATGACGAACGGTGTTTCTCGGCAGAAGAGGTAATGGACATAGCGGACTCTTTAGGCGCCCCAGCAGTCTTCGATATTTTGCACCATAAGATTAACCCTTCAAAGGAACAAAGGACCATTGGCGAGTGGATTGCGCTTTTTGGAAACACTTGGCATGATGTTGATGGACGTCAGAAGATGCATTATGCTCAGCAAGCTCAGGGGGGTAGACCTGGGGCTCACTCTGAAACCATTGGTCTAACGGATTTCTTGGCGTTTTATCACATGATTTCCTGCCTGGATGTTGATATTATGCTGGAGGTCAAGGACAAGAATCTGTCCGCATTGAAGTGCGGCTATTCGGCTCAGCCAGAGACAATGCCGAAAGCTGGCCTTCAAAAGGAATGGGCAAGATACAAATATGATATTTTAAGCCATTCTGCTCAGATTTATCATCAGATGACAGAACTCATGAAGCAGGATGCAAAGACGGCTGTAAAGGAGTTTTACGGCCTTGTGGAGCAAGCTTATACCACTATGCCAACTGTTGGAGCACAGGAAAATGCAGCCCTTCACGTGTGGGGGTATTTCAAGGATCAAAGTACTGAAAAAGAGAAAAATGAATTTTTCAAAAGACTGGCTAAGGCTGTGAGCAACGAAGATTTTTCGGGAGTTAAAAGCCACCTGTATCGGATGGCGGAACGCTATGAAATGTCCTACCTGCTGAATGCCTACTACTTTTTAAGAAACAAATAAAATTTAAAGAATAATATACTTCAGCTACTGTCTAATCTATAGGGTACATTTTAAAATTAAGCCTACATAGTTTATTAAAAGAAGCCCAAAGTATTGTAAAATAGGGCTTTTTTGCATTATTTAATCAAATCCTTAATCACTTCTCCGGCAATGATTAGCCCTGCCACGGAGGGGACGAAGGATACACTGCCTGGAACCTGCCTTCTGCTCGTGCAGCTTCTCAAGGTTCCCTTTGGGCAGATGCAGTGCATCTTGCAGCTCAAGTTGTCATCCTGACTGGGTTTAATCGGTGTCTCTTTAGAGTAAACAACCTTCAAAGACTCAACGCCTCTGGCTTTGAGCTCTTTTCTCATGACCTTGGCTAGAGGGCATACGGAAGTTTTAGAAATATCAGCAACTTCAAATCTTGTGGGATCCAGTTTATTGCCGGCGCCCATGCAGCTGATGATTGGGATGCCGGCTTCCTTTGCCTTTAAAATGAGGGTCAGCTTTGACGAGACCGTATCAATAGCATCCACAATATAGTCATATTGTGATAAATCAAAGTCATCTGCGTTATCTGCTATATAAAAACAGACAAAGGAATCAACTTTTGCCTTGGGGTTGATGTCAAGAATGCGTTCCTTCATCACGTCGACCTTTTGACTACCGACGGTTTTCCTCGTAGCTATTAGCTGGCGATTAAGGTTCGTCAGACAGACTTTATCATCGTCAAAAATGGCGAAATGCTCAATACCGCTTCGGACGAGGGCTTCGACAGCATAAGAGCCTACGCCGCCAATGCCAAATATGGCTACAGAAGAGGTTCGGAGCTTATCCATAGCAGCCTTGCCTAATAATAATTCAGTTCGTGAGAATTCATTAAGCATGGAGCACCTCATTCATGCTTCCCGTGCGGTAGCCTTTCAAATCTAAAGAGACATAACTGAAACCCAATGCTTTAAGCTGATTATAGGCCTGATCACGGAGAGTTGGCTCAAGGAATTTAGTGAAATCTTTTTCATCGACTTCGATTCTGGCTAAATTTTCATGGCTTCTGACCCTAACCTGTCTGAATCCCAAATCAAAAAGTATCTGCTCGGCTTCATCCACCATAGCCAGCTTTTTGAGTGTGATGGTTTCACCATAGGGAAATCTGGAACTGAGGCACGCAAAAGAAGGCTTGTCCCAAGTAGGCAACCCCATTTCCTTGGAGAGCTTTCTGATTTCGTCTTTGGTCAGTCCTGCTTCTCTTAGAGGGCTTTTAACACCCGACTCTTTGATAGCGAGGAGGCCTGGTCTATAATCTCCATCATCATCTACATTTGAACCTTCGGCGATGAAAGCAAGACCATTTTCATCGGCTATTTCCTTAATTTTAGTGATGAGCTCTTTTTTGCAAAGATAACACCTGTTGGGGGGATTGCTGGCAAAACCTGCGATATCAAGCTCCTCAGACACGCAGCTGATATGTCTGACCCCAAGGGCTGCGGTAAAAGCCTTGGCTTCGTCAAATTCTCTGACGGGATAGGTAGAGGACCTGGCAGTCACCGCCACGGCTTGATCGCTCAGCACGTCATAGGCAACCTTTAAAAGAAAGGTGGAATCTACGCCGCCGGAAAAAGCAATAGCCACACTGCCTAGCGACCTAAGATATGTTTTAAGATTTTCATATTTGATATAAATTTGATCCATGGCTTCCTCCATATTTCGATTGGATTAATTCATAATATTTTTCAATTTTAGATTGCACTGATTCACAATTTTCCAAATTTAGGATTGGTTTTATTCATAATTTTCTCCAAATTTTCAATTCATTTTATCATAAATTCTAAAACTGAACAAGGTCTCCGTTGACAGAGAGGCAGCAATCCTATACTATGAAATTAACATACAAGATTACTAGGTAATGGAGGCAAGCATGAGGATTTCATCAAAAGGACGTTACGGCGTCGCTGCCATGATTAGCATGGCACAAAATCAGTCGAAAAGTGAGTATATCACCATAATTAGCGTCGCAGAAAAGCTTGGGATTTCTAAGATTTATCTTGAACAGGTATTTTCACTATTGAAAAGGGCAGGTTTGGTCGCCTCCATCAAAGGAGCCCAAGGCGGTTATAAATTAGCCATGCCCATGGAAAAAATAACGGCCGCTCAGATTCTGAGGGCCGTAGAGGTGGGTTTGTTTGAGAAGACCGAAAAATCAGTCTCGGAGAGTGCAAATCACATTGATTTAACCATGGATTCACTGATATGGCATCGGCTTGACGCCTCTATTCTCGAGACCCTTGAAGCCGTCACTTTGAGCGATTTGGCCAAGGAATCCGATAAGCATAAAAAGGGCAAGGATCTGATGTTCTATATCTGATCCGAATCATCGGAAAGACCAGCCAAGGCAAACTGGCTGTTATACAAATCAGCATAAAAGCCATTTTGTGAAAGGAGCTCTACATGAGTTCCTTTTTCTATGACTGCGCCATCGTTCATGACTAGAATCAAATCCGCGCCTTTTATGGTTGAGAGCCTATGAGCAATAACAAAGCTGGTGCGTCCTTTCATCAGGTGAGTCATGGCTTCTTGAATCAGTAGTTCTGTTCGTGTATCTACGCTGCTGGTGGCCTCGTCTAGAATCAGGACAGCTGGATCCGCTAAAAGCGCTCTTGCAATGGTCAATAGTTGCTTTTGGCCCTGAGAAATATTGTTGGCCTCTTCGTTTAAAATGGTTTTATAGCCTTCGGGCAAGGTGCGGATAAAATGATCTGCTCTAGCGGTATCTGCGGCATGGAAAATTTCTTCTTCCGTAGCATCCTGCTTGCCGTAGGCTATATTCTCAAGGATACTGCCCTTAAACAGCCAGGTGTCCTGAAGGACCATGCCGAAAATCTGACGGAGATCGCCGCGTTTCAGGTCGGTTATTGGAACGTCGTCGACAGAAATCTGCCCGCCGCTGACTTCATAAAAGCGCATGAGCAGATTGACAAGAGTAGTCTTGCCTGCGCCTGTAGGCCCAACGATGGCAACCATTTGGCCGCTTTTGACATCGATGTTCAAATCCCGCATCAATTTTTTATCTTCAGTATAACCGAATTCAACATGGTCAAATTTGACAACGCCTTTGACATCCGGAAGAGTGATGTTATGATCTGAGTCTGGCGATTCTTCCTTTTCGTCCAGTATTTCAAACACCCGTTCTGCAGAGGCTATGGTGGACTGAATGATATTGCTGATATTGGCTGCCTGAACTATAGGTTGACTAAACTGCTTGGAATACTGGATAAAGGCCTGAATATCTCCGATATGAAGCGCTCCCCTGGTAACCAGAACTCCGCCTACGATGCAGACCAGCACGTAGCCAATATTGTTGACAAAACTCATCATGGGCATAATAATCCCTGAAATAAACTGAGCTTTCCAACCAGCATTATACAGCTTAGCATTGGTTGCTTCGAAAATTTCGACAGACTGACGCTCGTAATTGAACGCTTTGACAATCTTATGCCCCGTATACATTTCCTCCACATGACCGTTGAGATCGCCCAGCACCTTTTGTTGTTCTTTAAAGTATTTTTGGGATCTCTTAGCAATGAAAATGGTGATGATAATGCTGAGCGGAAGTGTAGCCAAGGTAATGAGCGTCATGAGCGGGCTGATGGTGAGCATGACGATGACAATACCGATGATGGTGACAAAGGCAGTAATCAGCTGGGTAATGCTCTGCTGGAGAGTCGTGCTGATGTTGTCAATATCATTGGTCATGCGGCTTAAAATTTCTCCATGGGTTTTCGAGTCGAAAAACTTAAGTGGCAATCGGCTGAGTTTAATATTGGTTTCATTTCTCAGATTAAAAACAATCTTCTGAGAAACGCTGGCCATGATGTATTGCTGAATGTATCCAAAGAAAGCACTAGCAACATATAGGCCTATTAGAATCAGAAGGATGTTCCCAATGTAAGTGAAATCAATTGCGGCACCTGCAATATGCGCAGATTTATGCATAAAACCTTCAAAAAGCTTTGTAATCCCGTCACCCATGATTTTAGGGCTCAGAATATTGAAAACAGTAGAGAGTATTGCCATAATAAATACCACAATCAAACTAACCCTTTGCGGTTTGATATAACTGAGCAATCGGCGAAAAGTCCCCTTGAAATCTTTTGCCTTTTCCACAGGCATGCCCATCGCATGGCCGCCGCCGGGGCCTCTTTGCGGTCTTTGACGCGGAATATTTTCTGTCGAAGCAGTACTATTAACGTCAGTACGGTTTTTATTTAAAGGGCTCATTTTAATTCCTCCTCTGATAGCTGTGAGGCTACGATTTCCTGATAAACAGGACAAGCGCTAAGCAACTCTTTATGATTGCCCATAGCGACGATTTTTCCATCTTCTAAAACGATGATGCAGTCAGCATCAATCACCGTCGTGACGCGCTGAGCGACAATAATGACTGTAGCAGATTGCGTTTCTCGCTTTAGAGCTCTTCTGAGCATGGCATCGGTCTTAAAGTCGAGGGAGGAAAAGCTGTCATCAAAAATATAAATATCCGGCTTTGAGGCCAAGGCCCTGGCTATGGCTAACCGCTGTTTTTGGCCGCCGGAGACATTGGTGCCTCCTTGAGCAATCACTGAATTAAAACCTTCAGGCATGTCATTAATGAAGGAAGTGGCTTGAGCGATATCAGAAGCGTATTTGACATCTTCATCCGTTAGTCGATCAGAGCCAAATTTGATGTTTTCGGTCACGGTGCCGGAAAATAAAACGGCTTGTTGGGGAACTAGACCGATTCTGTCTCTTAGGCTTTCTTGTGTCATATCTTTGATATCGACGTCATCCAGCAGGATGCGTCCCTCCATCACATCATAAAACCTGGGGATGAGATTGATCAGCGTAGATTTTCCAGATCCAGTACCGCCTATGATAGCCGTAATTTCTCCTGGCTGTGCCTGTATCGTGATACCTGAGATGGCCGGATTTTCAGCGCCGGGATAACTAAATGAAACATTTTCAAACTTAATATGCCCCTTGCCCTTTGGGCTGATTAGAGCCTTTGGTGGATCAGTTATAGTTGCCTCAATATCAAGCATTTCATTGATGCGGGCTGCAGAAGCAGAAGCCCTCGGCACCATGATGAACATCATGGTAGCCATTATAAGTGAAAATAAAATCTGCATGGCATATTGTATGAAAGCCATAAGTGAACCAACCTCCATACTGCCGGCGTCTATGCGGATACTGCCAAACCATATGATGGCAACTGTAGTAAAATTAAAAATCAATAGCATCAGTGGCATAAGAATGGCCATGAGTTTATTGACATTAATGGAAACAGTCATAAGATCTGTATTGGCGTTATCAAATCTTTTTTGTTCAAAATCGATACGATTAAAGGCTCTGATTACTCTAAGACCGGTGAGATTTTCCCTTAATACTAGGTTGAGACGGTCTATTTTAACCTGCATAGCCTTAAACATGGGAATACTTCTGGTAGCAATAAATGCAATCAGCCCAGCAAGAAAGGGCAATACGCCGACCAGCACAAGGGACAGCTTAGGATCCTTGGATACTGCCATAAAAATACCGCCGATCAGCATAAGTGGGGCCATGACAAACATTCTCAAAACCATAATAACCAGATTTTGAATCTGGGTAATATCGTTGGTTGTTCGGGTGATCATCGATGCAGTGCCAAGTTCGTCGAATTCATAGAGAGAAAAGGCAGTGGCCTTTTTGAAAACCCGGGTTCTTAAATCGCGGCCAAAAGCGAGGCCGGTTCTCGAAGAAAGGAGACCAGCGATTATGGCGCATAATGTTCCAAGGAAGGTAGCAAGAAGCATCCAGCCACCACGCTGAATGATATAGGCCGTGTCACCTTTTACAATGCCTATGTCGACGATATCCGCCATGATGGTGGGCAAAAACAATTCCGATAATACTTGGATGAAGATGAATAGGATTATTCCTATTATGGGAAGCCAATAGGGCTTCAAATTTTTTAGCAGTTTTAACATAATTCTTACTCCATAAATCTACAATTTGTTGAAAAGGAGAGTCAATTCTCCAATAGCTTTAAGCAGACGAGTAACTTCATCATCATTAAAAGCAGAAAGTTTTTCTGTCATTTTAACTCTAAGCTCTTGCCTTTGCTCTTCGATATGCTTTTCTCCAGCTACTGTGAGCGCCAAATTCATGATGCGCCTGTCGGTTTCGGCAGTGGATCTTGAAAGGTATCCCTCACAAAGCAGTTTGTTGACTAGAACAGATAAATTGGGCTTTGAGATCATAAGCTTTTCACCATAAAATCTCATAGGTTGGGTTCCGAATTTCCTGATGCAGTTCATCAGCTGCATCTGATGCATAGAAAGACCTTCGGCATGAAGATCGCGGAAGAGTTTTTTCATCATGATGGGTGCGAACTGCATCAATTGATCTGCGAGTAGCTGACGTTCCATATATGCTCCTTAATGTTGATATAAATTAAATAGTTACTATATAAAACAATTATGATGCATAACTTTATTTCTGTCAATAGAGTTTTGACAGAAAAACTTCAGTAGCTATAGCAAGAAAGGTTTAGAAGCTTTTGACAGAAGAGGGTTAGTAGCTTAAAATGGGGTTATAAGAAAAAGCGTCAAGGACGAAAAGAGCCGAAACGTATCTAACTAAATGGGGGCAAAACAACATGTCGAAAAATCCTGCATCAAGATCCTGGAAATTTCCAGGAGTCCATGGATCTCCGAAGAAGGCCTTTGCATTCATGCGGTATATTGGGCCGGGACTCATAGTCACCGTAGGGTTTATCGATCCGGGCAACTGGGCTTCCAATGTTGCTGCAGGATCGGAATATGGATACAGTCTGCTTTGGGTCGTGACCCTTTCGACAATCATGCTGATTCTGCTTCAACATAATGCGGCCCATCTGGGGATTGTTACGGGTTACTGCATCTCAGAGGCAGCAACTGCTTTCCTTCCTAAACCTTTGAGCGTTATGGCCCTTTCTTCAGCAGTATTGGCCTCAGTTGCCACTGCGATGGCTGAGATCCTAGGCGGAGCCATCGCCCTACAATTGCTTTTTCACATTCCTTTGAAACTTGGAGCAGTTATGGTCAGCGTCTTTATCGGCTGGATGCTACTGTCAAATTCCTACAGACGTATTGAAAAGTGGATCATTGGTTTCGTATCGATTATTGGGCTGTCCTTCATCATCGAAATCGGCATGGTTCGAGTTGACTGGCCCGCCGCAGCTACTGGCTGGGTGACGCCGTCCTTTCCTCAGGCTTCGATTTTTATCATCATGAGCATTTTGGGCGCCGTAGTCATGCCGCATAATCTATTTTTACACTCGGAAATCATCCAAAGCAGGCAGTGGAATCTTGAAGACGATACCATCATCAAGAGTCAGCTGAAGTTCGAATTTATGGATACGCTTTTTTCCATGATCGTTGGATGGGCAATCAATAGTGCCATGATCCTTTTAGCCGCTGCAGCCTTTTTCAGCAAAGGCATACACGTCAGTGAATTGGGTCAAGCGGTGGAATTATTGAAACCACTGCTATCCAATTGGGCGTCGCTTATTTTTGCCGGCGCCTTGCTATTCTCCGGTGTCGCTTCTTCTATAACCGCTGGTATGGCAGGGGGATCCATTTTTTCAGGGCTATTCAGAGAGCCTTATGATATCAGTGACAGTCATACGAAAACAGG
>JANYJS010000073.1 GCA_025361765.1 Bacillota bacterium | reverse complement strand
CGTTTCGGAATTGAGATTATGCGCGTCTCTACACGTATTGGCATGTGAGAGTGTGGGAATAAGAGTGGCAACCTATTTTCTGTTTTGAGTTGGTGCGGGTTTAGGTGCCTTAGTGCATAAACCGTTTTGAACTATGAGGTAAAATGCGTAGCGGGACAGTTTTATATCCCCTATTTCTCTAAAACCACCGTTTGGTATAGGTGATGATTTTCCCACACGGGAAAAATGTAAAGACGTTTTAACAATCATTCCAACTGCTCCTTGTGGAATTAAAATATCATTTATGGAAATAAATGTCAATTCGAAATTGCTGGTGGCGAAATACTTTAGCAAAAATAATGATAGGCGAGGAAAGCTGGGGCAAAATTGACGGGTTCAGGCCTCACGCGAAATGATAAGAACCGAATGAAACCATGCTTTTTCAAAAGGCTGCCATTATTTGAAATATTTCAATTTATTCATATTTTTCTCAAATCTCATTTTCAGGAAAAATCGAAGCGACCGTTCAAATTCAAAGGTTTATTGTTAAAATTTACTCAATCTATTTTATAGAATTTTGAGATATTTTCAATAATATCTTGTATATTGTATTCTTTAATAATTTACTGTTTTTTTCATTATTTGTCTTGAATATTAAATTTCTAAGTGAGATAATACAGTTGCGTTAATATTCTGAAAAATAGGGACCAAATGTGATTTTGCGCATTTGGACTATAACAACAAGGCCCAAAAGGAAAAAGGAGGAAAAATAATTTGAGTAAAGTAATTGCCAAAAAGTACACAGAAGAAGCTTACGCTGGCTACAATCTCAGAACAGCTATGGCAGAAGCGGCAAGATGTCTTTTATGTGAGGATGCTCCGTGCAGCAAAGGCTGTCCAGCCGGCACTGACCCGGGAAAATTCATCAGATCCATCAGATTTAGAAATGTGAAGGGTGCTGCTGAAACGATTAGAGAAAATAATGTTTTGGGTGGTTGCTGCGCAAGGGTATGTCCATATGACCGTCTTTGCGAAGAAGCCTGCAGCAGAACTAGTATTGATAAGCCAATCCATATTGGCAAACTCCAAAGATTTGCTATTGAACAGGAAAAAGCCTTCGGTATGAAGACTCTTAACGCTCCTGCCAAAGCTAAGGCTAAAGTTGCCTGTATCGGAGCTGGCCCTGCATCCCTTGCATGTGCTGCTAAGCTTGCAACAGAAGGATTCAAGGTTTCCATTTTCGAAGAATTTGAAAAGGCTGGTGGTGTCCTGACTTATGGGATTCCAGAGTCAAGGCTGCCACAAAGTGTCGTTGATCATGATGTTAAGATGGTTAAGAATCTGGGCGTTAAATTCATATTAGGAACCAAAGTAGGCCGAGATATCACCATCGAAGAAATTAAAAAATTAGGCTTCAAAGCCATCTTTATTGGTACCGGACTTTGGGAATCCAAAAAACTGGATATCAAGGGAAAAGATCTTCCCGGGGTGACAACCGCAGTTGAATTCCTGAAGAACGCAAGAAGTACAGGCGGCAAGCTTGAAATTGGCAAAGAAGTGCTTGTAATTGGCGGCGGTGACGTTGCCATGGACTGTGCTGCCACAGCCAAGCTGCTCGGCGCTGAAAAAGTTACAGTAGTATACAGAAGAACCATTGAAGAAGCCCCTGCAAGCATAAACGAAATCGCATATGTTCAATCTATGGGCATCAGCATCGTTCAGAATTTTGCTCCGGCAGAAATTTTGGGCGACAAAAAAGTCACAGGCATGGCTTTTGATGGCAGAGATAAGTTCGGTGGACTTAAACTAAAAGCCGACATGGTTGTTTTCGCTATTGGACAGAGTGCTGAAGATATGAGCCTAGTGACCAGTGCCAAACTCACAGAAAAAGGCACCATAGTTGCGAGCCTCGAAAAAGGAAAAACCAGTGCAGCTGGCATATTTGCTGCAGGAGATATTGTCAATGGCGGCAAGACCGTAGTTGAGGCAGTTGCTCAGGGCAAAGCCGCAGCAGAAAACATCATGACCTATCTCACAAAGAAAGAAGGTGTGAAATAAGATGGCAGTTAAGAAAGATTTATCTATAAATTATCTAGGTGTCAAATGTGAAAATCCGTTCTTCCTTTCATCATCACCTGTTGGAAGCAATTATGAGATGGTCAAAAAATCTTATGAAGCTGGATGGGGCGGCGTATTCTATAAAACCATCGGTATTTTCATCGCAGATGAATGCTCCCCCAGATTCGACATTACCAATAAAGAAGGCACCCCATGGCTTGGATTCAAGAACATGGAGCAGATTTCCGATAAAGCCCTCGATATCAACCTTGAAAACATCTTCAAATTAAAAAGAGATTATCCGGATAAGGTCATGGTAGCTACAATTATGGGTAGCTGTGATGAAGAGTGGGAAACTTTGGCCAAGCTTGTAACCGATGCTGGTGCAGACCTGATCGAATGCAACTTTTCCTGCCCTCAGATGACGTCTCATTCCATGGGATCCGATGTCGGGACGAACCCAGAACTTGTAGAAAGATATTCAAGAGCGGTCTCTGGAGCAACACATTTACCGGTAATCGCTAAGATGACACCAAATGTTACCAGTATGGAAGTCCCTGCTTTAGCGGCTCTTAAAGGTGGCGCCAAGGGAATTTCAGCCATAAATACTGTTAAGTCCATTACGAATATTGATTTTGAAAACATGACTGGTATGCCTGTAGTCAATGGAAAATCTTCCATTTCAGGTTACTCCGGAGCTGCTGTGAAGCCGATTGGTCTCAGATTCATCGCTAACCTGGCTCAGCATCCAGAGATTTCCAAGTATGATCTCAGCGGTATCGGCGGAATAGAAACCTGGAGAGACGCTGTAGAGTACATTTTAGTTGGATCAAGAAACATTCAGGTTACCACCGCAATCATGCAATATGGTTACAGAATCGTTGAGGACATGATCAGCGGGACATCCCATTTTATGGACGAAAAAGGCTTCAAAACAATCGACGAATTTGTTGGACTTGCACTGCCTAACATGATTCCTGCCGACAATGTGGACAGAGATTATAAGGTTGTTGCAAAAATCAACGACAAAAAATGTATCGGTTGCGGCAGATGCTATGTATCATGCTACGATGCGGCTCATCAGGCTATCGACTGGGATGCTAAGAAGAGAAGGCCTAAAGTTGACAATGAAAAATGTGTTGGCTGCCACCTTTGCCTCAATGTGTGCCCAGTGGCCGATTGTATCGTTCCGGGCGATGTGATGTGGAAAAAGGGCAGAGAACCTCACGATGTCAAATTAAAAAAATTCTACGAATAATAATCTTATGCGGGGGCCGGAATGGTCCCCGTTTTTTGTAGGAGGATATATGAAGATCATGCTTAACGGTAAGGAGTGCCAGATTGAAGAGGGCTCCACAGCAGGAGTTCTACTGGAAACCATGGGTTACAAGGGGAAAACTGCTGTTTGGATCAATGGGGTTCAGCTTCTGCTATCAGACTATCAGAAGCATTTAATTAAGGAAGCAGACCAGGTAAAGATTCTCAGAATTATTGGAGGGGGCTGAGCTTTTATATATTCAAGTCAGTTGGCTAAAAAGTACTGAATTGTGTGTGGAAATGAGAAATCTCATGGCTGATATCTTATTTATAAGAATTAATGATCAGTGTTGTATAGATATTGAGAACTATTTTCTGACAATAAATACTGACTAAATAGTCTAATTTCTTTATGAATGATTGAAATTTCAATAAGATTCAGAAAATTTGAACTATCTTGGTTCTTTTTTTATATAAATTGAAAAGGTTGGCACGGAACTTGGACTATAAGGTGTCGGCAGATAAGTACATTATAAATTCAAAAATATGAG
>JANYJS010000109.1 GCA_025361765.1 Bacillota bacterium | reverse complement strand
CATCTGATGATATGGTTGATATGTACAAGTTCAATACAAAGCAGAAAGAAATACTCAAAGACCTGATGAGCGCCAAAAACTACAGCTTATTGATGGCTCTTACAGAAGTGGCATTTGGTAAATCAGCTACAGACTGGTCGGGTATTATTGATGTCCCGGAGGGTGGGATGCCCATCCCCTTATATTTGCAAGGCGATTATCCGCAAGCCGTATGTTATTTCGACGGTGTTGCCAAATCAGTTAAATCATCAGGATGCGGAGCCACAAGCGTTTCCATGGTAATAGCCTATCTGACTGGAAACACGAACCAGACGCCATATACGCTCTTCAAATGGGCGTATGACAATGGATACTATTATGGGAACGGACTTGGGCACTCATGCCTAACCAAGCTAGCTGATTTGTATGTAAGCGTAAAATACTCCCCACCTTGCAAACGGCGAGTGCTACCCCTTCTTCAATCTACATACCTCTGGCAGGTTAGCAGACCACGGCAGCAACTCGTCAATCATTTTCTTATCAGAAAGGTCAATGTTAGGCAGCCTTTCCAGCAAAAAAATCAGATATTGAAACGGGATCAACCCATTCTCTTTAGCTGTCTCAACAATACTGTAAATAGTCGCACTGGCAGTGGCTCCCCGCGGTGTGTTATTGAATAGCCATGCTTTTCTCCCGATCACAAACGGCTTTATTGACCGTTCACTACGGTTATTATCAAGCTCCAGTCTTCCATCGAGAAGGAACGCCTCCAGCTTGTCCCATTGATTCAGACAATAATGGACAGCTACACCAGTTGCGCTTTTCGGAGTCATTCTTGCTCGCTGGTAATTGAGCCAGTCTCTAAACTCGTTCAAAATAGGTCTGCTTTTAACTGATCGGCCTTCGTATCTTTCCTCCGCCGTCAAATCATGCAGCACACGCTCTACGGCAAACAGTTTGTTGCAGAAGTCAAGACCCTGCTTAGCGGCAGATTGACCATCCTTTAATTTGGCAGGCAGGGCTTTCAACGCCTCGTCAAACTTTCTTCGCGCATGTGCCCAACAACCAACGTTAATAATGCCGGGTAGATTGTTATAGCCTGAATACCCATCGGTACACAAGTAACCTTTAAAGCCCTTCAAAAACAGTTCAGGGTTCTTGCTGGCCCGTGTGGCCTGATACTCATAAAGAATAATTGCCGGTCCATCCCTGCCTGTACGGTACAACCACATGTATGAAGTTGCTGTTGCCAATCGTCCAGGTTCATTAAGCACCTGTAATTTGGTTTCATCAGCATTAAGAATGTCATTTGACAGTAAATGCTCATGCATCCGATTATATAAGGGGTAAAACCACCTTGCCGAACATAGCACTATCCAGTTTGCCATAGTCTGCCGTGATATTTTTACTCCTAATTGCGACCATTGCTGTTCCTGACGGTACAGCGGAAGTCCGAATACAAATTTCTGGCTCATAACATATGCAATTGCCGACGCAGATGCTATGCTTCCAGGCAAAGCTGGCGCAGGCATGGGAGCAGTCTTGATCGGTGTAGTTATTTCGTTCTTTTCACAAGCACGGCAGGAGTATTTAGCGCGAATATGTTTTACAACGACCACTTGTGCTGGAATCACTTTCAATTCACGCCGGACTTCAGTACTCATTTCATGCAGCTCACCGCCACAGCAAGAGCATATCTGTTCTTCAATAGGCAAGCGATATTCAATCACTTCCTCGGGAAGGTCTTTCATCATCTCTTCCCTGTGACCTTGCTTCTTGTGACGTTTATAGGTGATTTCTTCTATAGCGGGTTCTGGTGCTTCAGGCTTTGCTTCTGCCTCAGCTTCATCGAAAAAGTTGAGTTGCTCTTGAGGTGTCTGTTCACTTGAAGTGCCAAATTGCTTGTGCTGACTTAAGCGAAACTGCTCCTCCAGCCAGTTGATTTTGGCTTGGAGGGCAGCATTTTCTTGCTTCAAAAGCATATTCTCTTGTTCAAGTTTTTCTATCAAAACCATAGGTTTTATCACGTTTTCCATGGTTATATTATATCATTTTTACAGCATTATTGCCATAGAAAATACAGTATTATTTGAAATAATTTCTTCATATTACTGCCGTAGCACCCACTTTTGCATGTGCCTGTTTTTGCTCTAATGCCAAGCCATCCAGTAGCCACTGGAGTTCACGGCAACTTATTGACATGGTGCACTTATTGCTGTCTCTTGGCCATTGAAAACGTCCCTTTTCCAATCTCCGGTAGTATAGCCAGAAACCACATTGTTCCCATTGTAATATCTTCAGCTTGTTACGGTCTTTGTTACAAAATACAAAAATACTTGCTGAAAATAAATCCAACTGAAAACTCTCTTGGACTATTGCCGCCAGACCGTCTATTGATTTGCGCATATCCGTGTTTCCGCAGGCTAAATATACCTTGTCTGATCCGGTTATGCTCAGCATTGTGCCATTAGTACCCTTACTACCGACGAAAGCAGTTCAGGTTCAAAGTTGGAATGTACTTCTATTGATGCTGACCCTATTTTCACAATTATGCTGCTATATTGTTTTTCTTCTTTCTTAGGGAGCTTCAGCTCAACCCAGTTTGCCTTGTCAATTACTGGCTGCCGTTTTGATTTTATTAGCCAGTGCTTCAATATGTGAAGCTTGATTCCATTCTCTTCACACCAGGCTGCCTGTGTTTGTCCGCTTGCTCTGAATTCCTTTATCTTTGCCTGCCATGCCACATCCAACTCTTGCTTTGCCATGTGATTCATTCCTCCTGTTACCTTTATGGAGAAATTATCTCATATTCTAGTGTTTATCAAAATGTGTGCGCTATTTGTCGCTTACCTATAGTGTAGTCACTGATTAATATCTTGAGTACATTGTCTGCAACCACCATTTGCTCGGTTGTTAACCCATGCTCTTCGAGAACTGTAGGAAGCAAATGATTTTTCCCAATATGGAACTTCTCATTGATTGTATAACTGGAAATCTGAATGATCTCCATTCTGTCCAGAAGCGGACTGGGAATACTGTCAAGGGAATTGGCCGTAGCAATAAAGAATACCTGCGACAGATCGTAAGGCAGATCCAGGTAATGATCTGTAAAGCTGTTGTTTTGTTCGGGATCAAGCACTTCCAGCAAAGCGCTGGAAGGGTCGCCGCTATAGCCGCCGGCCATAAGCTTATCCACTTCATCCAAAACCATAACAGGATTGCTTTCCCCAGCCTTTTTTATGCTTTGAATAATCCTA
>JANYJS010000070.1 GCA_025361765.1 Bacillota bacterium | reverse complement strand
GTGACCAGATCCACAGCGACGCCGCCCGCCAGTCCTACATGGGCTCTTGTTGTGTCGAAATGCGTGTTTGACACAACAATTTGTCCTGGCTTTATAAGGCATGGAAATAGAACCTGCTCGGCTGCTCTTCCCTGATGGACTGGCTGCGCAAATGCAAAGCCAAAAATATCCTTCACCGCATCCTGAATCTTAAAGTAGCCTCTAGCGCCCGCATAAGATTCATCTCCCATAATCATACCTGCCCACTGGCGGTCGCTCATGGCTCCTGTCCCGCTATCTGTGAGCAAATCGATATAGACATCGTCTGATTTAAGATTGAATACATTATAATGGGCTTCCATGATGCCGATCTCTCGCTCAGCCCCAGTCATCATCTTTATCGGTTCAACCATCTTAATTTTAAAGGGTTCGGGCATATAGCGCATAGTAAAAAACCTCCTAGTTTTTGAATTCTCAACATGATTATTTAAGTTTTCGATATTTATTTTAGTCTTATTTCACAAATGACAGTTTATCATTAAAGTCTTAGACTTGATATAGTCTTTTTATCAAGCTGGATTGACTTTTTATCAATTTGGATCGGCTATTTTTTATTGTGTTGAATTTACTTCAAGCGCAATTTATGATTATTCTCAAGCCGAATTTACAATTTTCTGAATTGTATAATGTATTATTAATGTTAAAGTCTTGAAAGTAAGATCTTAAAGTGATATTGTTTTGTGTGAAGTATAATTTACCTTAATTAGTGAGGAGTGAACTAAAATGATGGTATTTACACCCATTCAATTAGTGGCCGTGGTCATAGGCTTTGTCTTAATGGCGGTCATATTTGTTATTAATATTAGGAGCGAGTTAAAATAGCAGACTAGTCTGTTTCTGAGCGAGAGGAGAGCAAAATGAGTGAATCGATTTTTATAGCACTTCAAGTTTATGGTTTGGGCTTCGTCATAGCGATGAGTATGGCCGTAATAATTAAAGTTATGCTGTATTTAATTAGACATTTTTCAAAAAAAGCCACAAAAATAAATTGAAAGTGAGGACTGATAAATGGATGTATTGAATCTTTTCCAGGGAATAGGGACGATGTTTGCACAACCAGCTAACATCGCGATTGCTAGAATTGCATTAATATTACTGGGCATTTTTATGGTTTATTTAGGTAAAAAGGAAATCTTAGAGCCCTTGATTATGATTCCTATGGGCTTTGGTATGTCAGCTGTCAACGCTGGTGTGCTCTTCTTGTCAGCAACCAAAACAGGGACTATTTTTAACGATCCGCTTATGTCGGATACCGCTGGCCTTATGAATATACTTCAGATTAACTGGCTACAACCAATTTATACGTTTACTTTTAGTAATGGTCTCATTGCCTGCCTTGTTTTTATGGGCATCGGCGTTATTTCAGATATTGGTAACGTTCTTCGTTATCCTTTTGCCAGTATGCTCATCGCCATGTGTGCAGAACTCGGTTCTGTTGCCACTTTTCCCATCGCCCATGCCATGGGGCTTTCCTATGGTCAAGCTGCCGCCGTTTCCATCATTGGTGGTGCAGATGGACCTATGGTTCTTTATACATCCCTTATACTGGCCAAAGACCTCTTTGTACCCATCACCATAGTAGCGTATCTTTATCTGAGTTTGACCTATGGAGGTTATCCTTTCTTGATCAGGCTGCTTATTCCCAAAGATATTAGAGCAATTGTCGTTAAAACCACTAAAAAAGACGATATCACCTCCGGTGAAAAATTGGCTTTTGCCGTGATAGCCAATACGCTGCTTTGTCTGCTCTTTCCAGTCGCAGCCCCACTTTTTGTCAGCTTCTTCTTGGGAATTGCTATCAGAGAATCCGGGATGACCAAATACATCAAGCTTATTGAGGAAAACTTCCTGTACGGCGCTACTTTTTTCCTTGGTCTGATGTTAGGGGTTTTATGCGAAGCCAGCACCATTTTGAATCCAACCGTACTGACACTTCTCATCCTTGGCATGGTAGCCCTACTATTGTCGGGAATTGGCGGTATCATCGGAGGATACATTGTTTACTTCATTAATGGTAAAAACTTCAATCCGACTATAGGGATCGCTGGGGTTTCCTGCGTGCCAACAACAGCAAAAGTTGCCCAAAAAGAAGTGCACAACGTCAATAAATACAGCTTCATCCTTCAGTTTGCCATGGGCGCCAACATCTGTGGTGTCATAACAACCGCTATACTCACAGGAATCTACGTCACCATGATTCCGTTATTGAAATAATTAAGAAGAGGTATCTCAATGATAAAACATAACATAAAAAAAGGACTTTCAAAGATTTATGAGAAAGAAGTCAGCAATTTTGATGCTGCTGGATCTTTCGGTTCTGGCGTCCTGGATTTTCTAATGTCAACGCCAGCAGCCGTAACTATGGCTTTAGAAACCGCTATTCAGCTTCTAGATCCACTTCTACCCGATGGCTATGTCACCGTAGGGAAAAGTATAGAATTACAGCATCGCCATCCGACACTTGTCGGAGAGAAAATCTCTCTCATCGTTACGGTTACTGAAGTGGCCGGAGAACATGTTTTCTTGGGTATTGAAATCCATGATACCCATGGCCTTGTCTGCAAAGGCAAGCACGAGCGGTTTATCATGAGTTCTGATCAGCTTATCCAAATCGCCTATAGTAGAGCAGAACAAAAATAAGCTGTTATTAAACAGATTCTTATTAAAATGCAACAAAGCAGCCTTTACCGTTTATTGGTTCAGGCTGCTTTTATGTCTCTGCCTTTGCTACAAATTTTAATCTCTGCCTTTGCTACAAATTTTAATCTCTACTTTGCTAATGGGCTTCAATCTCTGCTCTTTATAATCAAGGCGCTACCGCCTCTAATGCTTATGATTGCTTTGTCTTCGCATATTTCGTTACTGATGGAAAGCCCTTTCTCCCTCAAAATTGTAGCATCCTTGAGCGGATATTTGACCCCGGTCATGTTCACCCCTAAAAGCATCTGATCAAGCGGTATTAGTGATAAATAGCGGTAGTTACTATCTTTTGTAATACAAATTTCACCTTCTTTTAAAAGGGTTATTTGGTTTTGCCTATCTAGGATCATGCCCTTTGCACCCTGTCCATTAATATACTCAAGAATGGCTATGGAACCCATAAAATGATCAAGCCTTCCGCCGGTACAGTAAATTAGAATGAACTCCTCGACTCCAGTCTTAAGGCCTTGTAAAACACAGGCAAAAAGATCAGTTTCATCCTTTTCAGAAGGAAGTCTAATCAAATTTTCAATCCTATTTTCCTGTAATGACGTTTCGTGGATATCCTCGGTTTTGAATTTATAGCTGTTTTTGGCCTCAGTATTATGGGAGCATTTAATTGAATCAAAATCTCCAATTAGAAGGTCCGTCCTGAGTTTTAAAATCTCCGCATTATGGAGGCCGCCATCGGCACAATACACCGTCGCTCTATTCGGCCCATCCAATTGGGCATACCTAGATAGCAGACTTCGAGAAGGGCCTTTTTTGGCTGCTCCAATAACGACGCAGAGTTTTGCATTCATGGATGTCCTCCTAGATTTCCTTGCCGATCACGTGGACCCGAAGCATATTGGTATTTCCTTCGATGCCCATGGGTGCACCAGACGTAACGACGACAATATCTTTCTCTTTTATAAAGCCAGCATCCTGTGCAACCTTGACGGAATGGTCAAGCTGCTCCGTGGCGTCCTCGTACTGTTTTATGACTATTGGGTACACTCCCCAGGCAATGGCTAGCCTTCGGGCTATTCTTTCAGTTGTTGTTGTCGCTATGATAGGCGTTTTTGGCCTGAATTTCGAGACTACCATCGGCGTATGCCCCGAAGTGGTAGGTGTCAAAATAGCCGTCGCTTTGAGCCCCGTAGCACAGGTACAAGTGGCATAGCCAATGGCGTCGGTGATACTGGTATCCTTGATTTTATTTCTCTCTGTGAGCATAGCACCATAATCTATATCGGCTTCTGCGGCAATGGCAATGGCGTACATCTTTTGAACCGACTCCACCGGGTATTTTCCAGAAGCGGTTTCTCCAGACAGCATAATGCCGTCCGTACCATCAAATATGGCGTTTGCCACGTCTGCAACCTCGGCCCTGGTGGGTCTTGGATTTCTCATCATGGAATCGAGCATCTGCGTCGCAGTAATTACCGGTTTACCAGCAAAATTGCATTTTTTGATTATTCTCTTCTGAATCAAAGGCACTTCCTCCATAGGAATCTCAACACCCAGATCTCCTCTGGCAACCATAATGCCGTCAGCCGCTTCTATAATTTCATCAATGTTGTCGACACCTTCCATATTTTCAATTTTAGCTATAATTCTAATATGACTGCCGTTATTTTCCTTTAATATTTTTTTGATTTCATCAATATTATAGGCATTTCGGATAAAGGACGCCGCAATAAAATCGATGTCGTTCTCGATGCCAAATAAAATATCCGCATAATCCTTTTCGCTGATCGCCGGCAGATTTGTTATGATACCAGGCAGGTTGATACCCTTATTGTTCTTAACAATGCCAGAATTAAGAACGATGCAGCTGATGTCTTCGCCACGGATCTCCACGACTTTTAACTCTATCAGCCCATCATCTATGAGGATTTTATCTCCTGGTTTAACATAGAGACTGAGCTCTTCATAGGACACATTCGAAATAGTACCATCCCCTATAATATCTCTCGGTGTTAGGGTAAAGGCCTGGCCTTCAAGGAGATAAATCTCATCCGCATTAAATTTTCCGGTTCTGATTTCCGGTCCTTTGGTGTCGAGCAAAAGAGCAATATGCCTGCCAGTTTTAGCGCTGATTTCTTTAATTAAATTAAAATTCGACCTATGCTCCTCTATGCTCCCATGAGAAAAATTGAGACGTGCGATATTCATTCCCGCAAGAATCATTTTTTCAAGGACTTCCGGGTTATTGCTGGCTGGCCCAACTGTACAGATTATTTTCGTCTTTTTCATTTTAAATCTCCTCGCTTCTTATAATCAGTAATTGTAGGTAGATATATTCTCTGTATCGATAATATCTGCCAGTTCATCATAAAAACCATTGGCAACGCTGACCCAAAGATCCTTGTTGGTTTTAAATTTTCTACCGCTTCCCGGTGAAATAATCATCACAGGCGTATCTCCAGGATGCTTGCTGAGAATTTTTCGAATTTCTGTCAGTGCCCTTCCCTCGTCCAGGTCTTCGGGGATTTCAATTATGATGCCCTGTCCCTTTTGATGCTCTGAATCTTTCCTAGGCAACAGTCTCTGGCCGATCCCGTCAGTCTGCTTTTGGACAATCCCGTCAGTCTGCTTTTGGGCAATCCCTTCAGTCTGCTTTTGACCGGGCTCTTTTGCGTCATTTTGAGTCTTCGCTAACGGCAGGATTTTGTCAGCCAAAATTTTTGGTGCTTCCTCTTCCTTAAAATTCAATTTTCCATGGACGACTATGACATTGTCTTCTTTGATCTGTGCCATACTGCTTTCAAATACCGTCGGGAAAACCACCACCTCGACAGAGCCAAACAAATCCTCAAGCTGAATAAAGGCCATCATTTTATTGCTTTTGGTCATCATGGTTTTTTTACCTGTAACGATGCCGGCTAAAATAACGGACATGCCATCCTTAATCTCCGGATTTTCCTCTGCATGAGTCAGTTCCTCCGTCGTGACAGAAGAAATTTGCGCGATTCGGTCGGAATAATCCGATAAAGGATGCCCGCTGACATAAAGACCCAGCATTTCCTTCTCCATAGCCAGTAGAAGATCTGATGAAAACTCAGCCACATTGGGCATTCTCTCCTGCATGCCGGAATCCTTCATGGTGTCTCCAAATGTTTGAAATAAGGAAAGCTGCCCCTCTATGTTCTTTCGCACATTCGTCTGGGCTGACTCCATCAAACCTTCATAAACCGCCAGCAAACTCGCCCTGTTTTTGCCCATACAATCAAAGGCACCTGCCTTGATCAGGCTCTCTATAGCTTTCTTGTTGATCTCACCTATTTCAATGGTATTGATAAATTCAAATAAAGTAGCAGCTCTGCCTTTTGATTTGCGCCTGCGCACAATGGCTTCGATGACGCCCTCACCTACATTTTTGACTCCCAAAAGGCCAAACCTGATTTCTCCGTTGATTACGGTAAATTTTTTGTCGCTCTCGGAAACACAGGGCGGTAGGACCTTGATGCCCATTTCTATGCAGTTTCTCATATATTTGGCAACCTGCGTCGAGTCGCCGATGACGCTGGTCATCAGAGCGGCCATGAATTCTACAGGGTAATACACCTTAAGGTATGCTGTTTCATATGCCAGTACGGCGTAGGCTGCCGCATGGGATTTATTAAAGGCGTATTCTGCAAATTTTTCCATCTGTCCATAAATCTGATCCGCCGCCTTCTTTGGGATGCCATTTCTTACGCAGCCGGGGATCTCAATACTGCCATCATCAGAAACCTTTCCATGGACAAAGTACTCCTGCTCTTTGAGCATTTCGGACATCTTCTTCTTGCTCATAACCCTTCGGACAAGATCGCTCCTACCATAGGTATAACCCGCAAGCTCACGAACGATTTCCATGACCTGCTCCTGATACACCAAGCAGCCGTAGGTCACAGAGAGAATTGGCTCCAGACTATTATGGCTATATTTGATCTTCGCAGGATTCTTTTTGTTTAATATGTATGTTGGGATAGAATCCATCGGTCCCGGTCTATATAGAGATACACCCGCTATAATATCTTCAAAGCAGTCCGGTCTCAAGTTTTTCATAAATTGGCGCATACCGCCGCTTTCAAGCTGAAATACACCCAGTGTGTTTCCCGCACTGATAAGCTCATAAATCTTAGGATCATCATAGGTCATGCGGCTGAAATCTATTTTCACCCCATGGACTTGGTCAATCAATTCAAGAGCATCCCGAATGACAGTGAGATTTCTAAGCCCCAAAAAATCCATCTTGAGAAGTCCCAGCTCCTCTATGGTACCCATGGTAAACTGGGTACTGATGCCTTTATCCGAAACGTATAAGGGCACATAGTCATCTATGCGCTGCTTGGAAATGACCACGCCGGCTGCATGGGTTGAGGCGTGTCTTGGCATTCCTTCAAGGGATTTAGCAGTGTCAATCAGCTTTTGAACTCTAGGATTTTGTTCATAATCCCGCCTCAGTTCAGCACTGCTCTCCAGGGCTTTTTCTATGGTCATTTTAAGATCGAAGGGGATTTTTTTGGCTATGGCGTCAACTTCGCTATAGGGTATATCAAGTGCCCGGCCAACATCTCTGATGGCAGCTTTAGCTTTCATAGTACCAAAGGTAATAATCTGAGCGACCTTATCTGCGCCATACTTTTCAATGACATAATTGATGACTTCCTGCCTGCGTTCGTAGCAAAAGTCAATATCAATATCCGGCATGCTGATACGCTCCGGGTTTAAAAACCGTTCAAAAATAAGGCCATATTTGATGGGGTCAATATCCGTAATACGCAGGCAATAGGCTACCAGGCTACCTGCCGCAGAGCCTCTGCCTGGCCCTACCATAATACCGTTTCTCCTGGCATAATCGATAAAATCCCAAACAATGAGAAAATACTCGACATAGCCCATCTTCTCTATCGTCTCCAGTTCATAAGCTAGCCTGACAGTCAATTCCTCCGTCATAAGATCATAGCGAGATGTCAGCCCCGTACTACAAAGCTCAGCCAAATAACTGCTGTTGTTTTTGCCTTCGGGCGCTATAAAATCAGGAAGATAAATTTTGCCAAATTCAAAGTCCAGATTACAGGCGTCTGCTATTTTGACTGTATTATGAAGCGCCTCGGGGATATCAGAAAAGAGCTTTTCCATTTCGTCCGAAGATTTCAGATAAAATTCTGCGTTTGGAAAACGCATACGATTCTCATCGTCAACCTTTCTTGCGGTCTGGATGCACAGCAGTATATCATGGGCTTCCGAATCCTCCTGATTGACATAGTGCACATCATTGGTTGCTACAAATGGTATTCCCGTTTCCTTATGAAGCAGTTTCATCGCCGGCAGAATTCTAATCTCTTCAGGCAAACTTTGATCCTGAAGCTCCAAATAGAAATGATCTTCACCAAATATATCGAGAAGTGCCAAGGCTTCAGCTTTTGCGCCTTCATAATCATCATTTAGAAGCTTGCGCTGCACGTTTCCAGCAAGACATGCGCTGAGCGCGATAAGTCCACCGCTATACCTTCTCAGAACCTCGTGGTCAATTCTCGGTTTATAATAAAAGCCTTCCGTAAAACCCAGCGAAACAATTTTCATGAGGTTTTTATAACCTTCTTCATTTTTAGCCAGCAATATAAGATGACCCTGATATTTATCAAAATCAGAATCCTTATCTTTCATAGTTCTGGCGGCTGTATAAACCTCACAGCCTATGATCGGCTTAATCCCTTGTTTTTTTGCCTCTTTATAAAAATCGATGACGCCAAACATCACACCGTGGTCTGTAATAGCGATTGCCTTCATGCCCAGATCTTTGGCTCTGGCTATCAGCTTTGGAATACTGGCTGCACCATCAAGTAAACTGTATTCTGTATGAACGTGAAGGTGGACAAAACTCATAATATCTCCTCAAAATCTGATTAATCTTTAATCTCAGTATAGCATTAAAATCCTTTTTTTTGTCAACTAAAACCGAGAGCCCACTAAATTTTGTAGGCCTCGGCTTATCGGTCTTTGATTTCACTGTAAAACTGTTTGCGATATCACTATGAAATTATGCGCAAAGATTATTTGCCGCAATAAAGATCCAAATAGGCTTCCATTTTTGTCTTATTAGATTTATCAAGTACAATTACGCCGTCAATTTCAACATTAGAAAGGATGTCCATAATCTCTCTTATGGTAATAATCGAAAAAGTCTTAATTCCGTATTCCTCGTAGAGCTCTTTAATCGCAGTTTGATCTGTCTGACCTCTTTCCATCCTGTCAACAGAAAGAACCAAGCTGGAAATGCTTACCTCATCAACTGACCTGAGCAGCGGCAAGACTTCCCTAACAGCGGTTCCTGCGGTGAGGACATCCTCGATGATGATAACGCTGTCCCCAGCTCTCAGCTGGTGGCCAATTATGCTCCCACCTTCTCCGTGATCCTTGGCTTCTTTTCGGTTGAAGCAATAGGCCATGTCCTGATCGTATTCGCTTTTTAGCGCTATGGCCGTCGCAACAACCAAAGGGATGCCTTTATAAGCCGGTCCAAAAAGAACCGTTAGCGTTGATTTTGCCTCTGTCCCCGCCTTTTCCTTTTCCTTTTCCTTTTCCTTTTCCTTTTCCTGCACTTGCTCATATATGCAGCCTGCATAATAACTGCCAAGACTGGAAATCAGCGCCCCTGAGTTAACGTTTCCCATGTTGATGAAATAAGGGGTTTTTCTTCCACTCTTGGTGGTAAAGTCTCCAAAGGTCAGTACGCGCGACTTGATTAAAAACTCGGCAAATTCTTTCTTTTTTTTATAAATCAATGAATCCATCTCTAATCTCCTTGATACTATTAAAGTGGTATCGCTCCATATAAGCGATTAGTTCCTTCTTGATCCTGATCGGCGCCCCCGGATCGAGCAGCGCCGCCGTACCGATAGAAACAGCATCCGCACCAGCCATGATGAACTCAGCGGCATCCTCGCCGGTCATGATGCCACCAAGTCCTATGATCGGAATTCCGACTGATCGTCTGACCTGATAAACCATCCTCACCGCTACGGGTTTGATGGCTGGTCCTGACAGCCCGCCGGTTTTATTAAATAAGGCGGGCTTTCTCGTATGAACATCTATTTTCATGCCTAGTAGCGTATTAATCAGTGAAACACCATCTGCGCCTTCCGCTTCAACAGCTTTGGCGATTTCCGTGATATCGGTCACGTTTGGCGTGAGCTTCATGATGATGGGCTGCCTAGCTCTTTTTTTAATTTCCTTGGTGATTTCAGCCGCCATTTTAGGGCTCGTGCCAAAACCAATTCCCCCGCATTTAATATTGGGACAGGAAATATTGATTTCCAACAGATCTATCTTCTCGTGCCAAAGTTTTTCCACAACCGTGTAGTAGTCTTCAGGGGTTTTTCCTGCAACGTTGACGATGATTTTTGTGTCTAATTTTTGCAGCCAAGGCAATTCATTGGCTATGAAATCATCAATTCCAGGGTTCTGCAGCCCAACTGCGTTCAGCATACCTCCATAAGTTTCGGCGATACGGGGTGTTTTATTGCCCTCCCAGGCATGACTGGATACGCCTTTTGTGATAACGGCTCCAAGTTCATTTAAATCATAAAAATAGCCGCTTTCTTTAGCGGAAAAGGTGCCTGAGGCCGTGGTGATCGGATTGCTAAAAGTGATACCTGCAATCGTTACCCGAAGATCCTGCTTGTCCCGAAGTTCAAGCATACCAATCCACCTCCTCTCCTAAAAAAACAGGGCCCTCCGAGCAGACCTTCTTATAACCCCTTTGGGTATTGCAGACGCAGCCAAGACACGCGCCGTAGCCGCAGCCCATTCTCTCTTCCATAGATACCTGAACCGGAACCTGTTTTTCTCTGCAGTAGGCGGCAAGTTCCCGAAGCATAGGTTTTGGTCCGCAGGCATAATAATAGTCCGAAGCAAATGGGTGCGCACAGATATAATCCATAACCGTTCCTTTAAACCCATAATCGCCACTGTCTGTCGTCACATAAAGACTTATGCCAAGGGCCTCAAATTCTTCAATCAGATAAGGTTCTGTTCTAAAACCGCAAATAACCCTTATGTGATGGCCCTGCGTGATCAAGGCTTTAGCCAGTGCAACCAGAGACGGCACGCCAAGGCCACCGCCAACCAGAGTCATTTGTCTTCCTGCTTCAAGCTCACTTCTCCCTAAGGTTGGAACTTCGCCTTCTCTTTTGACTGTAAATTTGCTCATTTTCTCACTTAAGCTTGGCCCTATGTCAAAACCATTACCTTGAGGTGTGCTGACCCTAAGCTCTTGGCCTTGTGTATATTCGGAGAACTCTTGTGTTCCCTGGCCCACAACGCCATAGACAAGGGTTATGTGCTCATCTTCAATCTTACAAAGGCTGATGGGCCTTGGCAGTAGCGTGTGCCTTCCTCTCGGGTAGAGATTGACAAACTGACCTGGCGTGCAATTCTGTGCTATTTCTGGTGAATAGATGGTCATCCTGAAAATGCCCTCGGCAATTTTTTGATTGCTGGTTATGCGCTCCTCTAAAATCTTCTTAGTCATGATAGCTACCAAAGACTGTTCGAAGATCTGCCCGCATACTCAGCGCTGCATGACGCGCCGCCTCAGCGAAATCTTTATTCACTGATCCACCTTGGCGTTTGTCGAATCTGGCGTCACTCACATGGGCAGCTATGATGCCGCGAGAGGAATTAACGATAAATCCCAGCCCATCTTGATCCGCTAACCCTGTTAGATCTTGAGCTCTTCCGCCCTGAGCGCCGTAGCCTGGTACCAAAAAAAATGTATGTGGCATGCATTTACGAAGCTCCTCAGCTTGTTCACTAAAGGTTGCGCCAACTACAGCTCCGACTTTACTATATCTCCCTTTTCCCATAGCATGAAGTCCCCAGTTGCTGACAAGCTTCGCTGTATGTCTATATATTGGCTCTCCACCAGAAATCAGGTCCTGAAGCTCCGCGCCGCTGGGATTGCTGGTTTTGACCAAGATAAAAATTCCTCTATCCTTTCGCGTGCATACTTTTATAAAAGGCTCTATACCGTCGTATCCCATGTAGGGATTCAGCGTAACCGCGTCCTCCTGCCAGACATCCGTGAAAGCATCTTCAATTTCTACTCCGCCGATATGGGCGGAATAGGCCTCCGCCGTCGAAGCAATATCCCCTCTCTTGATATCCCCAATAACCAGAAGCTCTAGATCCCTAGCGTACTTAATCGTTTCCATATAGGCTTTTATGCCTGGCAACCCGTACATCTCATACATGGCTATTTGAAGCTTAACTGCCGGAATTAAATCATAGATTTTGTCAATAATGGCTTTATTGAAAGCCACCAGCATGTGGCCCGCTGCTTCTGGCGTTTTCCCATATTTTTCTATCGCTTCATCTCGTATAAAATCAGGCATCATGCTCAAGGTCGGATCCAGCCCAACGACTGTCGGATTTCCGGTTTTAACTATTTTTTCCATCAATCGATCTATCATCCAAAATCTCCTTATTAACTATTAATCTCATACTGTCCAGAAACTGCTTATTCATTATCCATATAGCCTTCTGACATGAATCTACCTCTTCAGAATCTGTTGCTTTTATTCCATAATCAGTTTCCCACTGATCATGACAGCTACGGGTTGTCCTAAAACAGTCATTCCCTTAAATGGCGTATTTCTGGATTTTGATGCAAAGCCCAGCGCGGAAATGACATAGGGCTTTTCCACATCGATTATGGCGATATCCGCAGGCTTTCCAACACTTAAATCGCCTCTGTCAACGCCCGCAATTCTTGCCGGATTTTGGCTCATTTTTCCGATCAGTTCAAGGGGAGTCAATATCCCTGTTTTAACAAGGGCTGTGAAGCTAACCGCAAAGCTGGTCTCAAGACCAATGACGCCGAAGGGGGCATCCTCATAGGAGCAGGCTTTTTCTGCTTCCTGGTGAGGGGCATGATCTGTTGCAATAGCGTCAATGACGCCTTCTTTTAGAGCCTGCCTGATTGCTGCTACATCTTTTTTTGTCCTTAGTGGCGGGTTCATTTTTTTATTGGTATCCTGCTCTTCATTCGTGCGATCGTCCATTGTGAAATAGTGGGGAGCGGTTTCTGCTGTGATGTTAAGCCCACTTGCTTTTGCCGCTCTAATCAAATTGACACTGGCCTTTGTGCTGATATGACAAAAGTGAAGCCTAGCGCCAGTTTCTTTTGATAACCTGATATCTCTTTCCACGATGAGTTCTTCAGGCTCAGCATGCGAAAAAACCGGCAGGTTCAAACTCTTAGCAATGAGCATGGCCTGTCTCATAAGGTCCTCATCTTGAACTGTTTTACCATCATCACTTATGGCGCAAATGCCTTCCTGTGCCATACCCGTTATGTCTGCTAAGGTCTTTCCCATTTGTCCTTTAGAAATCGCGCCAATAGATAACACGCTGACACCGTTACCTTTAGTTGCTCTTCTCTTTGCATAGCGCACCGCGGCGGCATGATCCACCACAGGTTTGGTATTCGGCATACAGCAGACCGTTGTGAATCCACCATTTCTTGCAGCCATGCAGCCAGTCTCAATGGTCTCTTTTCCAATAAAACCTGGCTCTCTAAAATGAACATGTAGGTCGATCAGGCCCGGAACTACCCATTTGCCTGTGGCGTCAAAATAATCGATTTCTTCAGAAAATGCAGACAAATTTTTCTTCCTGCTGTTATAATCAATTATTCTTCCGCCTTCTATCCATAAATCCTGAATTTCTATGGTGTTTTGCGCCGGGTTAATCACCAGCCCATTGCTGATACAAAAAAGCATGGCTACTCCCCCTTTACATCGACGATATCATCGCAGTATTCACACTGATATTCTCTGTTTTCTTTGTCAACCAGGCGAAAGATCTGGGGTGCGTTTTTCTCAACGGAGGTCACGCATCTGGGATTCTTGCATGTGATGATATTCACCACTTTTTCGGGTAGTTTAAGATTGATTTTTCTAGTGATGACGTGACTTTCAATGATATTGACCGTTGCCTGTGGATCAATTAAACCCAGTGCAGCCAGGTCCACATCAATCTCATTCTCAATTTTTATGATGTCCTTTTTTCCGTATTTATTGCTGCTTGCGTTCATAATAAAGGCAACCGTGTACTCCGCCTTATCAATGCCCAAATGGTTGATAATTTTAATACCTCGTCCGGCGCTGACATGATCGATGACGATTCCTTTTGCTATGCTGTTTACTAAAACCATCTGTTACACCCCCAATAATTTCATAATAAGCGCCATTCTGACAAACATGCCGTACTTTGCCTGCTGAAAATAAAAGGCTCTGGGGTCATTGTCAACCTCGACTGCAATCTCATTGACCCTTGGAAGTGGATGTAGCACCATCATGTCCTCATGAGCCAACTTCATCTTTTCTGCGTCCAGAATGTAACGGTCCTTCAAGCGCACGTAGTCTTCCTCATTAAAAAAGCGCTCCTTTTGAACCCTGGTCATATAAAGGATGTCCAAAATGGGCAATGCCTCTTCCATGCTTTCGACTTCAGTGAAGGATCTGCCTTTTTTAGTCAGCACTTCTTTTCTGATATAATCAGGGACTCTCAATTCCTCAGGTGAAATCAGCACGAACCTTATTCCCTCATATCTGGCCAAAGCTTCGATGAGAGAATGGGTGGTTCTCCCAAATTTCAAATCTCCGCAAAGGCCAACCGTAAGATTATTCAGACTGCCTTTAATGCTTTTAATCGTCAAGAGATCCGTCAAAGTCTGGGTTGGATGCTGATGTCCGCCGTCTCCTGCATTGATTACCGGCATGCTGGTGTTATAGGCAGCCACTTTAGGCGCGCCCTCTTTTGGATGGCGCATCACAGCAATATCCGCATAGCAGGCGACTGTACGAATAGTGTCTGCAATGCTTTCACCTTTAACAACAGAGCTTGAGTTTGGTTCTGAAAAACCGATGACTTGTCCACCAAGCTTATACATAGCCGCCTCAAAACTAAAGCGGGTACGGGTACTTGGTTCGTAGAAAAGAGTGGCAAGTAATTTCCCCGAGCATACCCGGGCGAACAATTCAGGCTGAATGATGATTTCTTCTGCTAGCGCAAATACGTCGTCAAGTTCGCTGATGCTAAAATCTAGAGGCTCTAGCAAATGTCTTCCTTTTAACATGGGTTCCTCCCTTCTTAACCTCACAGAGTTAACTTAAAGAGATAAAAAAAGCCTTCCTAAAAAGGAAGGCCGCATACACGCAGTAACACTTTGTTGCATAACGCAACGCCGCTCTTCCTTTTCGATCTCTCAGGATCGCTTTTAAAGGACTTTATTTAACTTTGGTAAAGATATCACATTTTCATCAATTGGTCAAGTTCTAGAAACAAAAAAATCCCCGTGATTTTGGCAAAGGCGGCTTATTTTTTATAGCTATTATAAGCCGCTAAGGCCAAATTGAGGACAATATATCCTACTGTAACAAACCCCAGATATTTGATGGTCGCCATCGTATCGTTAAGATCAATAAGGTTCAGCAGCTTCGCAAGACCGATGGCTGCAATAATGAGGATCCAATAGCCTGTGACCGGTCCTAATCTAGATGCATATTTTCCCATTTCCCGAATCCTCCTGTAAAATAAGTGTTATTTGGGATTTCTTCTGCGTTCCAATTCCTTGAGAAATTTCTTTCTGATTCTGATATCATCAGGTGTAACTTCAACAAGCTCATCGTCATTGATAAATTCAAGTGCTTCTTCAAGATTTAAAATTCTAGGTGGAGATAGCTTTACAGAATCATCGTTTCCGGAAGATCTCATATTAGATGCTTTTTTTGCCTTACACGGGTTAACGATCATATCTTCATTTCTGCTGTTCATGCCCACTATCATGCCTTCATAGACCTTGGTGCCCGGGTGAATGAAGAGTGACGCTCTTTCGCTGATGTTGAAAAGTGCATAAGGCGTTGATACGCCTTCCTCCTGCGAAATGACGACTCCATTGGTTCTCTGAGGAATTTCTCCCTTGTAGGGTTCGAAGGTTTCGAAACGTCTGACCAGCGTGCCTTCGCCCCTGGTATCATTAATAAAATCGCTTCTGTATCCGAGCAGCCCTCTAGTCGGCACCAGGTATTCCAGCTTGGCAAAGCCCTCCTTGCTGGACATGGAAACCATCATACCTTTTCTAATGTTCAGTTTTGAAATAACCGCACCGGCGTATTCCTCCGGGACGCTTACCACAAGTCGCTCTATAGGTTCATTCATTTTTCCATCTTCCATGTGCATGATGACTTCAGGCTTCGAGACACCAATCTCATAGCCTTCTCTTCTCATGTTTTCGAGCAAAATTGACAGATGGAGCTCTCCACGACCAGATACCTTATAGCCATCTGTACTGCCAAGAGATTCAACAAGAAGACCAACGTTAACTTCCAGCTCTTTTTCCAGCCGCTCTTTGAGATGCCTCGTGGTAACAAACTTACCCGATCTGCCCGCAAATGGCGATTTATTAACAAGAAAATTCATGGATAAAGTCGGCGCTTCTATGCTGATCATAGGAAGTGCATGAGGATGTTTAGGATCGCAAATGGTTTCGCCAATAGTGATGTCAGAAATACCTGAAATCACAACGATATCACCACTCTCCGCTTCCGTGACCGGTACCCTTTTCATGCCTCTATAGACAAATATCTGGTTAATTTTCTTTGATACGATTGAACCGTCTTCTTTGGCCACGGCAACGGTCTGACCTTCGTGTATTTTCCCTTTATAGATTCTGCCAATGCCTAGTCTGCCAATATAGTCATCATAGGCAAGGGTTGAAATTTGAAGTTGAAGTGGTTCTTTATTAAGATTCGGATAGGTATGGACATGCTTAAGTACTGCCTCGAATAAAGGTGAGATGTCGACGCTTTCGTCCTCCATTTCACATTTAGCTACTCCATCCTTAGTGATGCCATACAAAATCGGAAAGTCCAGCTGTTCATTGGAAGCGTCAAGCTCCATAAAAAGTTCATAAACCATGTCAACGACTTCCTTAGCGCGTTGATCCTTTTTATCGATTTTATTAATCAGTAGTATCGGACGAAGCCCTAGCTCTAATGATTTTTGAAGGACAAATCTGGTCTGCGGCATAGGTCCTTCGCTGGAGTCTACCAGTAAAATAACTGTATCTACGGTCCTGATAATGCGTTCGACCTCAGATGAAAAATCTGCATGTCCGGGTGTATCCACTATATTAATCTTAATGTCTTTATACATTATAGAGCAATTTTTTGAATAAATCGTAATTCCGCGTTCTCTTTCAATATCATTGCTGTCCATAACACAGTCGACGACTTCCTGGTTTTCCCTAAATACCCCACTCTGAGATAAAAAGGCATCCACGAGGGTCGATTTGCCTGCATCAACATGGGCAATAACTGCTATGTTGACTATTTTTTGTTTTCTTCCCATTCTATTCCCTGCTTTCCCGTTGAATTCTTCATTGCAACTGAAATATTATAACACACTTTGACATAAGACACAAAACAATGTTAAAATGGACTATATTATTGCTTGAAGAGTAGTAGAGTCACTTTTCATTCAACCATCGTTCGAATAACCATCTAACTTGCATAAATCGAACGTTTTTATAGCCGAAAAGGAGGATAACATGCGCACCATTATTTGGTTTATTAATTTCTGGGTCTATTTGTTGAGAATTTTCCCTGATATGCTAAAGGCCAATGAATTGTCCGAAACAGGACAAAAGATTAAACTGGATGCGCTTCTTGAAAGAGTCGTGCGCAATTGGTCTTCAAGCATGCTGAACGTTGCCGGTGTTAAGGTTGTGGTCTCTGGTCTTGAGAATATTCCGGAAGTTCCTGCAGTTTTTATCAGCAATCACCAGGGTAATTTTGATATTCCCATCCTGCTAGCGAGCCTTGATAAACCTAAAGGCTTTGTAGCCAAAATTGAACTCAAAAAAATGCCTTTCATCAGTACTTGGATGAAGCATTTAAACTGTATTTTTATCGATCGCAAAGATGCGCGCCAGTCTTTGACTGCGCTGTCTAATTCTTCAGAAATACTCGAAGGCGGTCACTCCATTATCATATTTCCCGAGGGTACCCGAAGCAAAGGGGAAGCTTTAGGCGAATTTAAATCCGGCGCCTTTAAAATGGCCTTTAAAACCGGTGCTCCGCTGGTACCAGTCTCCATTGATGGTTCCTACAAAATCATGGAGGAGCACGGGATCTGGATAAAGCCTGGGACTGTCAGACTCAGGATACTCCCCCCTATCGAAACAGAAGGCATGCCAAAAGATAAGGCTAGAGCCATAGGCGAAGAAATCAAAAGTCTAATACTAAAAAGTAGAGAAGAAATCTAAGTATGAAATGAATTCATATATAAAGAAAAGTTTTGATTATGAATGAATTTATAAATAAAGAAGATATTTGATTATGAATGAATTAAACAATTTGATAAATTCCCTAATTGAAGATAATACCCTGATTCGCATGATATTTTCTGGAAGCCGAAGGAAAAGTCTGGCCTATCAGAAGGTGGTTTTGCGTCCTGTCGCTATCCATGGTCTGGCCGCTTATCAATTGGAATACCATAGTGAAAAAAAAGTGCTTCATAAAAATATTGAAAAGGAAGACTGCTATGCCATGATATTAGCTTTGTTAACCAATGACTTCAAACAAGCGAACATCTTTTCCACAAAAGCTGATTACCAGATTCTAGTTTCAAAAATTGACCAGCCAAAACTCATAAAAAAGCCTCCGTCAAAACAACTGGAGAGTCTTTCTCACAACCAGATTAAGCAGTATTTGATTCCCGACGGTACACCTTGTGACTTCTTGATACGCCTCGGCGTCATGGGCCAGGAAGGACAAGTCCTAAAGAAATATTATGCCAAATTTCGTCAAATCAATAAATTCCTGGAGATTGTAGAGGATTCCCTTAAACATTTTCCTGTGGATAAAAACCTGCTTATTATTGATTTTGGCTGTGGTAAAGCATATCTCACTTTCGCTCTATATTATTATCTTAAGTTGTTAAAGAAGAGACAAGTTGAGATTGTAGGTCTCGACCTCAAAGAAGATGTGATTGATTTTTGTAATAGAGTAGCCCTGGATTTGGGTTATGATAGTCTCAGTTTTAAAGTCGGCGATATCGAAGGCTATGAGGCCGATGGCAAAGCAGATATGGTGGTTACGCTTCACGCCTGTGACACTGCCACGGACTTCGCACTGATTAAAGCTGTGTCCTGGGGTGCAGCCGTCATTCTTTCCGTCCCCTGCTGTCAGCATGAGCTTTTTGAACAGCTTAGCAATAAAATCAATGACCCCATGTTAAAGCATGGTCTTTTAAAAGACCGGTTTACAGCAATCCTGACTGATACGCTTCGCGGTCTCAAATTAGAAGAAAATGGATATGAGGTTTCTATGGTTGAATTCACAAGCCTTGAACATACAGCCAAAAATATTATGATCAAAGCCCTTAAAATCAAACAGCCGAGCGCCTCTGCGAAAGAGGCTTACGAGAGCCTTGTTGATTTCTGGCATGTCGTTCCAACAATAGGTCAGTTAAAATAAAGCGTTTCAGCCACGATCATCGGCTGTTGACTCCGGAATAATAGCCATCTGATAATTGATTTACGAAAATTAATAGGCAACAGTTATTCGCTGATCGACCAATCAATCTCTCTTTCTGTTTGGACTAAAAAGGCATTGGCTTTAGAAAAATGTCTGCAGCCGAAAAACCCGTTGTGAGCCGATAAAGGACTTGGGTGAGCAGCAGCTAAAATGCAGTGTCTGTTATTGGTAATCAAGTTTTCCTTTGCCCTGGCGTTGGCTCCCCAAAGCATAAACACCATGGGCTCTTTTCTTTCATTTAATAGGTCAATAATCTTATCTGTGAAGACTTCCCAGCCTTTCCCTTTATGTGCGTTGGCTTCTCCTTCGCGCACGGTCAGGGCTGTGTTAAGAAGCAAAACTCCCTTTTTGGCCCAATCTTCAAGACAGCCATGATTAGGCGTCTCTACTCCGATATCCACTTTCAACTCCTTGAAAATATTGACCAGTGATGGCGGCTTAGTGATGCCCTTTTGAACGGAAAAGCATAGTCCATGAGCTTGACCAGGGCCATGATAGGGATCCTGTCCAAGAATCACAGCTTTGACATCGGGATAATCCGTCAGTTTAACGGCATTGAAAATGGCATTTTTATCCGGATAGATTTTTTGGGTTCTGTATTCATCTATTAGAAAACTCCGGAGCTTTAAATAGTATTCCTTTTCAAACTCTTCCGCAAGCAATCGATCCCAAGCATTCCCTATATTCACCATATCAAAGCCTCAACTTCCATTAAGAAATCGCAACCGATTATCTGAGCTCCGATATCGCGGATGCGATATGATTGTATCATAAACCGGTTTGATTTTCGACTTAATAAATATCGTCTTCGCTGTGGGCTTCGCGCCACATGGCTACCAATAGCTTAAGCTCGCCTTTGATTTTTTCCGGTGTCATATCCGGCTTCATATCAAGGACTTCTAGAATTTCAAGCGAAAAACTGTTCACCCCATACTTTGCCAAATCCTGACCCATTTTGATGGAAAACGCCGTATGCGAACCTATCTTTTGAGCAAAGTCAAATCTGTTCCTGATTGCTTGAATATCCGTGGTGCTGGCCAGATAATATCTGCCGGTCTGCTGATTAATCACGCGATAAATACCCGCTTCGTATTTCATTTCCTTGTATTGAGCTCTAAGCTCTTTTTTGTTGTCTTTATTCACAGCTTCCTCCTTCTTCTTTGAGCCAGCAAGCGCTGCAATCCGCCTTCCGGTCCATAAATCCATATTCGATGAGGTATCTTCTGAGGGCAACGTAATCATTAATATAGACCTCTTTTAATATCTCGTTCAATTCCTTTTCTGAGTATATGCGTGCCTTCTCGAAGCGTTTGCTCACTTCACGTAGAACCACAAATAATGCGCGTTATTTTATGCAATTAGCCCGAAGTCTTTTATCACAGCCCAAATCGTATCTGCCAATAATCTGGCTTTCTGAATTGCATACCGCTAAAGCCTCGGCCTCGCCATTCATAATTCTGCGAAGTCCCTCGATTATAGGTTCTTTGGAGGATATGACCGGGTAGCAGGAGATGTCTTCTTTAATAGGATCACAGACATCTCCTATTTTAGTCGTTGTGAGATAGGCAACATAATTTTTGTTGCCTAAAAATTCTTGAACAAAATCATTTTTGGGAGCAAAAATGATATCATGTCTCGAGCCTAATTGCGCAATTTTACCCTCGTTTAATATTATGATTCTAGTCCCAAGCTTGATTGCCTCTTCAATATCATGAGTGACGAATAGTATGGTTGTGCCAAGCATAGCATGAATAGATAAAATTTCGTCCTGGAGATGATGTCTAGTGATGTCATCCACCGCTCCGAAAGGTTCATCCATAAGAATAACATCTGGACTGGCTGCCAAAGCCCTAGCCACGCCGACTCTCTGTTTTTGTCCGCCGCTTAATTGGGAAGGATACTTCAGCAAGTCAGACTCCTGCAACCCTACGAGCTTTATCAACTCATTCACCCGTTCACGACGCAGAGCCTTTCCATCCTTGCTTAAGGATGGCACATAGTTGATATTGTCATAAATTGTCATGTGAGGAAAAAGACCAATACTTTGGATCACGTAGCCAATGTTGCGCCTCAGGCAAATGAGATCAGATTCGGCAATATCTTTCCCATCCACATAAATCGATCCAGAGTCAGGTTTCTCTAGGCCATTGATTAACCTAAGTAAGGTAGTTTTCCCGGCGCCCGAAGAACCAATCAGGGTATAGAATTCTCCGCGCTCGAGAGACAAGCTGATTTCATCGAGAACCAGTTTGCCTTTATAGCTTTTTGTGATATTTTTCAGTTCAATTATTGGCATTCACCCAAACTCCTATCTAAATTAAGCCTTTGCTTTTTAGAAATTCCTCTGCTACCACCTTGGGATCTTTCTTGTCATTATCGACTGATGAATTCATAGCGATCATTTCTTCATTGCTTATTGTTCCAGTGAGTTTACTCAATACCGCCTCAAGTTCCGGGTACTTTGTGAGCGTTTCTTCTCGCACCAGCGTTGCTGCATAATATGGCGGGAAAAAATTCTTATCATCAGTCAGCACTTTGAGGTCATTGGTGAGTAGCAGTGCGTCCGTAGAAAAAACATTGATAGCGTCTACCTGTCCAGAAGATATCGCTTCATACTTCAGCCCAATATCTACATCCTTTGTTTCTTTAAATGCAAAGCCATAGGTTTTAACTAACCCCGGGTAGCCATCATCTCTTTCATAAAAATCATATTCCGCTGCGAACCTATATTTATTGCTGATTTTGGCAAGATCAGAATAATTATTTAGATTGTTCTCCTTTGCAAAGGCGTTTTTAACGGCTAATGCAAAGGTGTCATTGAATCCATAGGCATCCAGCCATTTGATTTTATATAATTTTGAGTACTCCGTTTTAAGCTGCGCCAACATAGCGTCTTTGTCGATAATATCCGTCTTCTTTAAGACGAATAGCCAGCCTGTTCCCGTATATTCGCTGTAAATATCAATCTCGCCTTTTTCCATAGCGGGCTGTATATTTGAGGTTCCACCACCAATACCAAGCTTACGCTCGACAGTGATATCCGTCGTGTTTTCGATAAGTCCCGAAACGATCTCAGCTAAAATATAACTTTCGGTAAAAGGTTTGGATGCAACAACGACTTTTTTCACTTCTTTTGTGCCCCCGCAACCTGTTGCCAGTACGGAAATACCCAGCACCAGCGTTAATACCAGCGCAATTATCAGCCTAATTTTTTTAGCCCTCATGATAAATTCCTCCAATTCTTTTTTCTATGACACCTAAAATGATATCTATTACAATAGCCAACAGTGCAACCAGCAAACTTCCGGTTATTGTCATTGCAGGGTAATTTGTTGTAATACCCCTCCAAATGGCTACGCCAAGACCACCAGCGCCAATGAAAGATGCAATTCCTGCGAGAGCAATCGTCATGACCACCATGTTGCGAAACCCTGCGAAAATGATTGGCAACGCCATGGGAAATTTGACTTTGCTCATCAATTGAAATTCTGTACTTCCCATGCCCAGTGCGGCGTCGATAATTTGTGGATCTATTTCCGTGAGACCGACATAAGTATTACGTATGATCGGCAGCAAGCCATAAATCACCAAAGCAATTATAGCGCTCTTTGCTCCAATTCCAGTAATGGCAACCAAGAATCCAAACAAGGCAATCGACGGGATGGTATAGAGAAAATTCGTCAACATCAGAAGCGTGGCTGCCAGCGGCTTGTTTTCGGACATGAGTATACCCAAAGAAATACCAATCACAGTTATAATTGCAATCGAAATCCCCGACAATATAATGTGCTGTACCAGAAGATCCATGAAAAAGCTGGTACGCTCAATAAAGAGCTTGATTATCTCTGCTATAATACCCATAGTAAAACCTGCTTTTCTTTAATAACATTCATTAGCAACGGAACCGGCAATGTCATGTCAAAGCATCAGACATGATCACCATTTAATGTCTTCTTTTTCGTTTTATGCTTGTCTTTTTCACGGTTTTCTTTTTCTTGAAAGCGCTTGTATAGCACCCAATTAGCAAAATCGCCATACCTATGACTACTGTTATTATAACACCCCAATAGGCCATTTTGAAAAAGCCCATATGTTGAATCAGGATTCCCGTAAGTGCCCAGATGACGACCAGACTATAGGCGATATCGCGATACCTTCTTTGTATAAGCCAGGTAAGCGTTATGGCTACAAGAATAACAGCAATAGTCCAGATTTGCGGAGCAATCCCAAATCCATCCCATTTTATTTTTACTAAAAAAGCTGTAATATTAGCGATAGTCGCTACGGAGATCCAAGCCAAATAGAGGCTAAATGGAACCGAAATCATCCATTTCTCCCCAAGGGTTCTACCAGTGCCAATAGACCTTCTAAGTTTGTGGCAAATGATTATTAGGGTTGCTAGAAGTATCAGCATAACCCCGACGGATGCAGCCATAAATTTATATTGCCAGCACAAAATCCAGGCAGTATTGGTAAGGCAAGTCAGAATATATAGGCCTCCCGTTTCGCGAATCACCTTTTCAAAATTCTGAGATTTTTTTCCTATAAGGCCTATCTGATAAATCGTATACAGCAGCAGGAAAAGATAAATCACTCCCCAGACCGAAAAGGTTAATGCCGCCGGGGTGAAAAGATTTGGATAAAGGTTTGATATCTGCCCAGTATTAAGTCCATTGATTGGCAAAATACTCGCTAATGCATTCACCGTCAGCATTAATATAAAGGCAAGAATACTGAGAACTCTGATTACCAATAAGGGCTGGGATTTACTCATTACTTAATCTCCTCTTTATTTGCAGGATCAATAGCGCTTTAGTCTACTGTCTAATTTGGGATTGGTCATGCGGGCTGGTCATGCGAGCTAATCACTGGCTAATTTTAGGTTTGAATGAAGGCGTTGATGCCCTTGATGTCCCGAAGCCTTGACACTATTGGCGTGGCATCTTCTTTATAAATATTTACCTCGTCTTCATAGGTTGGCCGCCCTTTGCTCTGATACAAAATTCCTAAAGCCATTTTCCGGGTGTCTTGTGCCAAGGCGAAAGCCTGGTTAATATCCTCTGTGTTGCGGGTTTGATCTAAATAATAGCTATGGCTTTTATACCAGCCGAAGTTGTTGATTTTGTTAAACGACACACAGGGTTGGAGTATGTCTACAAAGGCGTAGCCTCTATGCTGGAGCGCTGCTTTTATAATTTCTTTTGTCTCTGGAATATCCCCGGAGAATGCTCTTCCAACAAAAGTTGCCCCAAGGGTCAAGGCCAGCGCCAGAGGATTAATCGGCACATTTATGACTCCGTCAACTTGAACCGACGTCACAAAACCGATTTGGCTTGTTGGTGATGCTTGTCCTTTTGTTAAACCATAAACCATATTATCATGGACAAGATGCGTGATATCAGGATTTCGTCTGATGTTATGGATAAAGTGGTTGCCACCCTCGCCATACATATCTCCATCTCCACCCTCCGCGATCACTGTCAGTTTAGGATTCGAGGCCTTAATCGCTAAAGCAACCGGCAGCGCTCTGCCGTGAAGACCATTGAAGTAATTAGCATTCACATATTGAGGCATTTTTGCAGCTTGCCCAATCCCTGCAGCAAAGACCAGAAGCGTTGGGTCAATAGAAAGCTCCTGCAGAGCCTGGATCAAAGCGGTCCTTATGCCGAAATTTCCGCAGCCTGGGCACCAGGCGATATCAATAGGAAAATCTGATTCATAGCTATGCATCAAAGCACCTCCAACAATCGTTTTTCAATTTCTTCAATGGAGAAAGGTTCACCGCTATATTTTAAAACCCTATTTGCGATTCTTACGCCAAGTTTTAGCACGAGCAAGTCTGCAAGCTGACCTTTGGCGTTATTTTCAACTACAGTCACAGACTGGGCCTTCTTAAAATAGGGCAATAGTTCTGAATGCAAAGGATAAACCTGTTTAATATTTAAAAATGCTGTATCGGCAGTCTTCCTAGTATTTATGAACTCTTTTAGAACGCCATAAGTGGATCCCCAGCCTACAATTAAATGCCTATGCTCAGAAGGGCCAATAAGTTCAGCACTTACATACTCCTCCAAAAGTCCATTTTCTTTGCGCAGGCGCTTGTCATTCATCTTTATGCGCATCTCAAAATCTTCTGTAATCATGCCATGTTCGTCGTGTTCATCACTGTCCGCCTTTATGAATCCAGTGCCATTTCCGGGTATACCTCTAGGTGAAATCCCAGAAGCATTAAGCGTGTAGCGCTGATAGTCCTGATCTGTTTTGACAATCTGTTGCCTTAGGGCATCCTCTCTTAAAGTCAAACGCTCCATCTGTCCTTTGGCATCAAGATAAAACTGATCTGTGAGAATAAATACCGGAATCTGATATTTATCTGCGAAATAAAAAGCTTTCTGTGAAAGCAAAACACCATCTTCTAAACTTCCTGGCGCAAGAACGATTCTTGGGAATTCTCCCTGTCCGGAATACACAACCAGGTTCAAATCTGACTGCTCCGTGCGTGTAGGCAGACCAGTGGCTGGTCCCGGCCTTTGCCCCACATGAATCACGCAAGGTGTCTCTGTCATGGCAGCCAGACTGACCGCTTCTTGCATAAGAGAAAACCCGCCTCCTGAAGTGGTGACGAGCCCCCGGGCTCCTGCATACCACGCGCCGATAACCATGTTTATAGCCGCGATTTCGTCTTCAGCCTGTTCAACGAGAACCCCATAATCTATGGCGTGATCTGCCATAAATGTTAAAAGTCCCGTACCTGGAGACATGGGGTATGCAGCAACAAAATTGCAGCCACCGGCAAGGGCACCAATGCCTACTGCCTGAGTGCCGTCCAATAATTTGTAAGTTCCATTTTTACTGGATTTTATTAAGTTAAGCCGAGGTTCGGCAAACCCTTGATCAAAGCCTACTATGAACTCACGCTCATTTTCAGAGATGCGCTCTGCTGCCTTGCTGCTAAAGTGGCTCTTAATGAGATCTACAACTGCGGACTTATCTAAGCCAATCATGCCACAAATAAACCCTAAAATGATCATATTCGAGTCTTTGGGCACGCTTTTATCCCCAGCAAATTTGTCCTGATCAAAAATCCTGGTATTAGGTGTTATGCGCTGTTTTAAGCGGCTTAACCCATGGTCATTTAGTAAGAATAGGAAATCGATTTCGTACCGAAAGCTAAAAACCTTTTCTTCAGAAATACGAAAAGTAACTGTATTATTGCCTCCCCGCACCCTGCTCATAACCTCTGAGGCGGAAAAAATATAGTAACTATCCGAAATAGCTTTTGTCAATAAATCTTCTATGGTCTGAAGTCCTTGCCCAGCTTCACCGGAAAGGACGATCGTAATGGAATTTTGCATAATAGTGGTCCTCCCATATTAAACTTGTATCAACTTTGATTAGGCTTATTAAAATAAATTTAAAAAAACCGCAATTTTTCTGAACCATATTCAATTCAGTAAATTGCGGATTTTATTTGGTCGGAGCGACAGGATTTGAACCTGCGGCCACTTGGCCCCCAGCCAAGTACTCTACCAATCTGAGCCACGCCCCGATGCTTTGAGTAAAATTGTGAGAATAATATATCTTTATCATTATATTATTCTCATCGCAATTCCACAAGGTTTTTTATAAAATACAAGAAGTTTTTTTATAAAATACAAGCATAAAACTTTATAAAAAGCCAGCATACAGCTTTGTAAAAAGGTTTCTTAAACCCTTAGACGACAGTGCTTTCATATATTCAGGCATAAAACAAAATTTCGCTGGAGAACAGCGAAATTTTGTTTTTTAGATTTATGATCTTAATTTATTTTTTAGATTTATGATCTTAATTTGTTTTTTAGATTTAAGATCTTAATTTGTTTTTTGGAAATCTTATTTATTAAGCGGAGGATATTTTATGTCAAAGGCAATTTCATCAGAATCAGTTTCTACGATACGCACTTTTTTGGCCATGCTTGCCAATTTGTAAAGCGCTGCGGGAACCAGTACTGCAGGAACTGCAAAGAACAGAACTGTGAAATAATCCGGCTGAAAGCCAAGACCGATTAACGCTACCAGCATCAAGCAAATACCGATGATTGGCAGAGCAGGATACATGGGCATCTTATTTTTAAGCACTGCCTTTGGATCATAACCCCTAGCAACAAGTCTTCTTCTCATCAACATGGAAGACACGATGATCCCAAGCCAACAGATGGTTCCAGTAAATCCAGACATATAAAGCAAGGACAAGTAAATTCCTGAATCTGCAAAGGATGGAATGTCAAGTATACCAAGCTCCGAGATTGCTCCAGGAAGCAGGACAAGCCACATTGGAACGATAGTGAATATGGTTGCAAACATTGGCACATTATATCTGTTGAGTCTCATAAACTGTTTTGGTGCAAGACCTTCTACAGATAAACCATATAAAGCTCTAACCGTTCCATAAACACCGGAGTTCGCGCAGCTGAATGCGGCGATCATAACAACGATCGTGAAGAAACCGGCCGCCCAGCCTAGGCCATATTTTGTAAGGGCTGTGCTGAAAACTACGGATTCAAGACCAGCTTCTGCATAAGGCAGAATAGAAACAAGAAGCAACAAAGGAATAACATAGATACCAATAATTCGGTATGTTACCGCTTTGCAGGCTCTTGGCACGTTAATTTCGGGATTTTGAGTTTCCGCTGCAGCAAGGCCTACAATTTCTGAACCCTGGAAGTTTACCAGGATCAGGGTCATAGTAATTATGACTGCGACGCCGCCAGCTGGGAATAACGCATCAAATACTGATGTAGTTCCTGGAGGTACCAAAACGGAAGTTCCGACATAAGTTCCGCCAATCAGACCAAATATGATGCCAACTGCCAGAACTGAGAAAAGCACAATAGCACCAATCTTGATCATAGCAAGTATGGATTCGATATGTCCAAACCACGTAACCTGATAAACATTAATAAGCGTTATAATGCCCATAAAAATAAGCGCATAAAGTGATGGGCTCCAAGGTACGAAGGTATCCATTAATATTCCGAGAGCCAGGGCTTCAGCAGGGCAATAAGCTACCCAGTTGGACCAGTAAGACCAGCCAATACCCGTTGCAGCACTTGGTCCCATAAATTCTTTAGCGTAGGAAACAAAAGAGCCTCTTCTTGGCAAATTGACCAAAAGCTCTCCGAACGCCATCATAACAGCATAAATGATGATTCCTCCTAGAATATAGGCAAAGGCAGCTGAAGGACCGACCTCAGCAATAACTGCACCGGAAGCTAAAAAATAACCGGATCCGACGATTCCGCCTAAAGCAATGAATGTAACATGCCATGGATGGATACCGCGCTCCAGTTTTCTGTCCTCAGGGGCAATGTGGTCTGAAGTTTGTAAAACTTTGTCTGACATTAATTCTTCCTCCTTTTTAAAATGTAAAATAGTACAAATAATTAAGTTGCAAAAAAGATGCCAATTTATGAAGTGTTGAGATTGCAGTGATCAATAAAGATCATGCCCACATGGGCGATCTATAATTGTCATTTATGGGAATAACATTTTCAGAATTGAGAAAACCCGGACAATTATGATGCATACTGATTAATTATTAACACTATAAGTATTATAGCCCTTCAATTGACAATAATCCAGTATTTTCCATGACATTGGAACCCATATGTTCTATGTAATTGGTACGATCGATGTGAAAAGCATAAATAAGGATAACACTGTTAAGGTGATGATGGTTGTCCAGCCGATAATATTACCCAGGCCCTTGTTTACATATTTCCCCATAATTTCTTTATTATTTATAATCAGCATCATGAAAAGAAGAACAACCGGCAGTAGAATCCCATTGATTCTTTGTGACCATAACGAAATTGAAATCAGTGGCGCGCCGGGAATAAGGATGATACCGGCACCAACAATAATAATGCCGGTGTAGAGCCAGTAAAACTGAGGTGCCTCTTCCCAGGTCTTGTCAATTCCCGCCTCAAATCCCAGCGCCTCACACACAAAGAATGCCGTTGCAACAGGCAAAATAACCGCTGCAAAAACTGAAGCGACGAAAAGTCCGAATGCAAAGACTTCAGAAGCCAAAGCGCCGGCGAAGGGTTTGAGCGCCGCGGCCGCATCACTTGCAGCGTTGATGACCGTTCCATGTCCGTTGAGATATAGCGTTGAGCCACATGCAACCATGATGAAAAAGGCAACTACAACAGTAGCGATACAACCTACAAGGACATCAAGAACTGTGTATTTATAATCCTCAACTTTAAGGCCCTTCTCGATGACAGCCGACTGGATATAAAATTGCATCCACGGAGCAATTGTCGTCCCAATAAGTCCCACAATCATAGATATGTAGCCAAAATTATACTGCATCTTCGGATGAATCATGGCGGAACCAACTTCGCCCCAATTCGGATGACCCAATAAAGCCGAAACAATATAAGAAAGAAGCGCTACACTAAATATGAGAAAAATGCGTTCTGTAATTTTATAATTGCCCTTGACAACCATAAACCATACGGCTACAGCGATAATCGGAACAGAAATATATCGGGCAACCCCAAAAATTTCCATACTGCCTGCTACGCCTGCGAATTCAGTGGTCACATTGGAGATGTTGGCCAGAAGAAGCGCCACAGACATTAAAAACGTAATTTTAACCCCAGCGGTTTCTCGGATTAAATCGGCCAACCCTTTTCCGGTGACTATGCCCATACGTGCGTTCATTTCCTGAACAACAAACAGAACAATAAAGGCAGGAATCAGCGTCCAAAGCAAGTCGTAGCCGTAAGTAGCTGCCGCTGCCGAATAAGTGGTAATACCGCCGGCATCATTGTCCACGCTACCTGTTATAATGCCTGGGCCAAGAATTGCGAGAAAAAACAAGAAGTTTTTAACGAATCCCTTTCTTTTTATAGTTTCAGTCATTATTCACCCCATTATCTCTTTCTTCGCGCTTTAAGCAAGTTGAATACAACATCATTTATGACTACTACACCAACCATAGCCTCATCTTCATCTATAACAGGAACCGCCATGAGACTGTATTTTGAAATAATTTCATTTATTGTGTTCATTTTGTCCGTATCTACAACAGAGATCACATCCCTATTCATAATATCACTTAGCTTAGTCTTGGGATCTGCCACTATAATATCTCTTAGCGATACCGTGCCCAAAAGTTTTTCATCCGCATCAACAATATAAAGATAATAGATGTCTTCCGCTTCAGGACTAAGCCTTCTTAATTCTGCAATGGTTTCCTCAACGGTGTTGTTTTCATTGAAGGAAATATAATCCGTGGTCATCACGCTGCCTATGGAATGATCCGGATAATCCATGAGTTCTCTGACTTCATCAGACGCTTCATCTTCCATTTCTGCCAGAAGCGCTTCGGCTTGTTCTTCTCTGAGTTCTTCAAGAAGGTCTGCAACTTCGTCGGCAGGCATCATTTCAAGGATATCTGCGGCCTTTTCAAGAGCCATACTCTCAATCATTGTTTTTTGAACGTTTGGTTCAAGTTCCTCTAGAACGTCTGCTGCCTTTTCCTGATCAAGAGAAGAAAAAATAGCGAACTGTGTATTTTTATCCAGTTCTTCAATGATATCCGCTAGGTCAGAGGGATGAAGTTTAGACAGATTTGAATAATCCTTTGTAAGTTTGATGCCGGCGTGACCATAATCAACAGTCTCCACATCCTCCCATAGAATCAAGTGGCTGGGCAAGGTCGTTCTGAAAAGTTTTAGGACGCGCATTAGCGGTTTGGCGACCCCAAGACGTCTGAAAAGGCCTTGAAGTCCAACATCAACTGCCAGCATATAGGTATTGCCAGCTAAAATCGCCAGTCTGATATCATTGACTCTGACCAGCTTTCTGCCATCCATATCCACTAGTTGACGATCCATGACATTTTTTCCAAGCAGCATAGTCTCTTTGCCCTCAATGCTGATATCCAAAAGTTCATTGCAATTGAAGACATATTGCCCGCCTATTTTATCTATTTTAAAATTTGAAAAGTCTACATTCTTGATGCCGTCTCTAGTCTTAACCTGAATGGCAATAATCTTTGGTCTCACCAGGTCTTTATCCAGCAATACAACCAGATCCCTAATTGCCCCGACTTTTATGCCAAAATCATTGACAATTTTTCTGCCGCTTATGCGGCTGAAATAAAAAGTGCTTACATGGGTCATAGCGCTCATCCTCCTTCTTTTTCGGTAGGATGATTTAATAAAACCAGATGCTGATTTTATTAAATCATCCTACCGAATCATAGTTTTTTTATAGTTTCTACTATCCGCGTCCGCGTCCATTTCGGGTCTCCTTTCCGAATAAGATAATTTTTTCCCGCAAAAAAACCTTCGCTCGATCATGACCGAAAGCGAAGGCATACAGAATCCCCATTACTCCCGTTCAAGCTTTGGCACTGTAAGGCGATGTAATTGCATTAGGTTATGCCTTGTTTCTTCGGCAAAACCTGCTGACCAGTTCAGGGTGTCTCCATCCTTTCACGGCAGCAATCCGTATCCTTATAGTAACCTCACCTACCGAGGCCTATTTTTTTATCTCGTCTCATTATAGTTTATTTCGAGTTGTTTGGCAACCACTATGTCAAGGTGAAAACAACAGTCAAAATCATTTTAAACGGTTTTATGGCCAGCAGTGCATGAGGCACATTCGCCGGCATGACGATGGTTTCTCCTTCATTAACGATAAATTTCTCGGAGCCGATAGTTATTTGAGCTGTGCCGTCCAAAACCTGGACCATGGCATCCCCTGACGAAGCGTGAGAACTGATCTCTTCATCCTGAGCAAATGCGAAAAGAGTGATACTTATAGGCTTCCCCTGTGCTAAGGTTCGACTTACTACCTGCCCTTCCTGATATGCGACTAGGGACTTTAAATCGATTGCTTTTGAAAACTCAATGTTCTTCATTATTTGTTCCATTTTCTGACCGCCTTTCTTTCATTCAAACCTGCTTTTGACAAATAATTGATACCCTCAGATTATTCTTTAAAGCACTTTTCTTGAATTTGCCGCTTCGAGATTACGTCTAAACGCCTTATATGATAAGGTAATCCCTGAAAAATTTGGCACAATATACTTTTGATAGGCAGCCTCGTCCATAGCCATCAGATGATCGAATCGCAATAAATCCAAAAGTTCCCGCTTTTCCACGAATGATTTTCCCCTTGCCGTTTGCAGAGGGCTTTTGAGATGTTTTTCATTCCACGGGCAGATATTCTGGCAAAAATCACATTCCACCAGATAAGTACCTGAAACCGACAAGGCCGAATTTGGGGCGTCGTCCTCTTCAAGCAAATGGGACAAGCATCTTTCTCTGATGAGTTTCGAAGGATTTTCCAGCGCATTCATCGGGCATGCAGTCACACAGGCCATGCAGTCGCCGCATCTGTTTTCGGCTATAGGATAGACTTCCGATAAATCAGCATCGGTAATAATAGCGCCAATCGCCTGCCAACTCCCATATTTTTCATTAAGCAGAAGTGTATTCCTGCCAATCCAACCCAGCCCCGCCCTTTCAGCCGCGGGCTTAAGTGGTATGCAGGCAAGCTCGTTAAACCCATCCGCAATAACCGCACGATACCCCTTGGCTATTAAAAACTCCTGAATTGATAACATGGGATCCACCACATTGAAATAAAATCCTGACAGGGTGAGACGACTTGTTGTCGCATGAGCCCCGTCCTCCCAGCCCGGAAGAAAGAAGGCGCCTATGTAAATGCTCCCTACAATAATACTTTTGGCTCCAAGCATAAAATCGGAGGGCTGCCTTCCTATATATGTATCTGCCGGACTGAAGGCTTCTGCATCGACAAACCGCAGTTCATCAATAAGGGAATCCCCGGCGATTTTTTTGATTTTATTTTTGATAACCTTTTCCTTTTCATCGTTTTTCATCATGCATGGCCTCCTTATTATTGGGTATTTTTAATTATAAAGGCAGTTGGTTCATTATTCAATAGCAGCTGCCTCTTTGCGTTTAAACTTCAGCCTTACTAATATTTAATTTATTAATTGTATTATTCGAAATTCAATTTTTATCATTGTTCAGGAATATCATTGTTCAGGAATTGAAATCATGACTATTTTATGGTAAAATATTATTAACAATCGTATGTTTAACTCAATTAACATCGTGCGGGGGGGTCCTAAAATGAATTTATATATCAGCCTGATAATTGAGGCTTTGGTTTTTTTCATTTTAATTACGGTCCTACTTTGGATTATTTTAGTCAGATCCCGGAGTCAGAGGATCTGGAATCCTCGGGATTCCTCTATGACTCATGAAGAACTGGCGATTCTAGCCAAAAAAACCGCAATTTCCCATTCAGTATCCAACAAGAAAACTCTTTTGAACTGGCCACTGCCTCGAATGAATGATAATTATGACTATATATATTCCATTTATCGTGAGCTGAATAACGATTTGGAAGCCAAGCGCACCGTTCCAGATGCTGCAGAGTGGTTGATGGATAATTTTTATATCATTGAAGAAGAAGTCAAAGGCATGCGCAGAGACTTAAACAAAAGAGAGTATGCAAAACTGCCCATACTCAAACAAGGTCCACTTAAGGGCCATGCCCGCATCTACGCCTTAGCTATGGAGATGATTTCCAGTACCGATGCCAAAATTGACGAGCAGGCTATGTTGAGTTACCTTTCAGCTTACCAGTCCCATAGCATTCTTTTCGATCGAGAAATCTGGGCGTTGCCCATAGTAATGCGCCTTGCTCTTATCGAACATATACGCCAGTTATGCGAAAACGTGAAAGCAACTCAGCTGCAGTGGCGAAAAGCCGATAAAATCGTCGACCTCTTTTTAGCCAGCCAAGGCGTAGAAACAGTGAGGCGGATGAAGATTTTCGAAGAAAGTCTAATTGATATGGATGAAATCAATCCTTCTTTCATCGAACATCTTTTTTATCGTTTAAGAAGATCCGGCTGGAGTTATCCTATGGTTCTTACCGCCATGGATGAGCACCTGAAGATGCATGGTACAACCACGGAAAGCGTGACCCAAAAGGAACACAACGCTCAGTCCGTGACAACAATTTCTATCGGAAATCTGATCACAAATTTAAAATACATCTCATCACTGGACTGGTCCGAGCTATTCTCAACAGCCAGTATTGTTGAAGAAACTCTCAATCTTGATCCTGATGGCACATACCCGCTTATGGACCAGCCCACAAGAAACAGATATCGTGGGAAGGTTGAAAAACTTGCCCAGTTATATAACGTTTCAGAAATACATATTGCCAGAGAGGCTATTGAGCTGGCAAAGTCCGGGCTTAGTCAAAGCCTGCTCACCGATGACAGAGCTCCCTTCTTTAGCCGTACCGGTCATGTGGGTTATTATCTCATCGGCGACGGGCAAAATACACTGGAAAGAAGACAAGGAAAAAGAAAAAAGCCGATACCAAGATCTGTAAAATTGGTTAAAAATTACCCGGGTTTCCTATATTTAAGCTTCATCGCACTTTTAACCCTGATTTTAATGGGTACTGCACTTCAATATGCCCAAATGGCAACTTCCCACTTAACTGGATCTATGGCCGCTCTGATTATTCTTGTACTACTCATCCCTTCCTCTGAAATTTCCCTGGACATTGTCAACTGGGTCGTCTGTAGAGGGCTTAACCCTACCGTTCTGCCCAGAATGGAATTCAAGGATGGCATTCCCGCAGACCTCCGCACCATAGTTGTAATCCCCTCTATACTGCCGGATGAAGCACGAATTGATGAATTGCTCAGAACTCTGGAAAGACATTACCTTTCAAATCGGGATCCCAATTTATTCTTTGCCCTTCTTGGCGCCTACAAAGACTCGGATGATGCTTCCATCAATGACAATACCAAGATTATAGACTTTGCCATTTCCCGCGTCCTGGCTTTAAACAAAAGGTATCCATCCGAGGCGGGCGCTGACAGGTTTTATTTTTTCCATCGTGAAAGCCAGTACAATGCGAAAAATAATAAATGGTTTGGCTGGGAACGCAAACGGGGCGCGCTTTTGGAATTCAACGATTTGATTCTCGGTTCAAAAGAAACCAGCTTCGTCTATTCTTCAAACAGCAAGCTGGCCTTTGAAGATGTAAAATATATCATAACTCTGGATAGCGACACCCAGTTGCCGATAGGTATGGCTAAAAGAATGATCGCAACGATGGCGCATCCATTGAACAGACCTATTATTGATCCAGTAAAAGGTGTTGTGGTTTCCGGCTACGGCATCATGCAGCCCCGAATCGATTTTGATATCGAGAGTTCAAATAAGTCCCTTTTTTCTAGAATATTTACTGGTCAGGAGGGTCTTGATCCTTATGCCAGAGCCATATCTGACGTCTATCAGGATCTTTTTGGCGAAGGAATTTTTACAGGCAAGGGCATTTATGATCTCTCTGTTTTTCAGAGCGTCCTAAAGGGTGCCATTCCTGAAAACACTGTTCTCAGTCATGATCTTCTTGAAGGATCCTATTTAAGAACAGCCCTCGTTACAGATTTAAAATTTGTCGATGCTTATCCCACCACCTGCAACTCTTATTTTGCCAGGCTTCATAGATGGGTCAGGGGAGATTGGCAACTGCTGATGCTATTGTTTAAAAACCCTCTATCTCTTTTATCCAGATGGAAAATTGTCGATAATATGCGCAGAAGTCTCATAATGCCTGCTCTTCTTGTGTTGATTTTCCTTGGGCTTTTCATTCTGCCGGGCCGGAGCCTATTTTGGCTGGTTTATGCTTTCATACCTGTGGCATTTCCACTGATGAATGGAATTTTAGATTCCATATTGTCCATCCGTTTTGGCAGAGGAAGAACAAAGGGGTATCTGCCGGCTATTTCGGGTCTTAAAGCCACTTTGCTTCAGGTTTCAATTCAAGCCGCCTTCCTTCCCTATCAGGCTTATTTGATGCTTAATGCCGTCTCAGTCACTTTGTTTCGCGTTCTTGTCACACAAAAAAATACTCTTGAGTGGGTTACCTCAGCTGACGCCGAAAGGAGCCAAAAAAATACCTTTGGAAACTATCTGGTTAAAATGTTTTTTGTCTTTCCGATTGTAGTATTTATGGTTGGCTTATCGATCCTTTTTAAACCAGCTACTCTGATATTCACCATAATACTCGGTTTTATCTGGCTCTTTTCTCCTTTTCTTGCATACAAACTCAGTAGAGAAATTCTTGAAGACCGTTATGTTTTAAGTGAAAATGATAGGGAAGAGCTGAGAAAAACGGCCAGAAAAACCTGGCGATATTTTGAGGAGTTTGCCAATTATAGAAATAACTTTCTGGCGCCTGATAATTATCAGGAAGATCCTCCTCGAGGCATTGCCACTCGTACCTCTCCAACCAATATTGGCCTTGGCCTCATGGCTACAATGACCGCCCGGGATTTTGGCTTCATCGGCACCCTTGAAATGGTAAATTTGCTTTCAGATACTATAACCAGTATTGAAAAATTGGGGAAATGGAATGGACATCTGTATAACTGGTACGACACCCTCACTTTATTGCCCTTTAGACCTATATATATATCATCTGTCGATAGCGGCAATTTTGTAGGCTATCTTATTACGCTTACTCAAGGGCTTCGAGACTATCTTAATAAGCCATTGCTTGATGTCCAGTTTGTGGATGGAATTTTGGACACCTTGAAGTGTTCAGGTCAAGCAGGACCGGATTTGATTGCCAAACTGAATTTCCCCAATTTTCATGTCGATGACGAGGCTTTAGATCCGGTTTTGTGGAAAAATATTATGGTTAAGCTCATGGCAGCCGATCAATTCGCAACGCTTAAAAAATCCAACTGGCGGGTTAAAATCGAGCATATGCTGAACATGTTTGCATACGAGCTAAATGACTACATGCCTTGGATAGATTTCCTTTCCGCCGTGCCTCCGGATTTTAGAGGGCAGGATTCTCACGATGGTTCATCAAGCGGCATTGGATTTATTATCGAACAGCTAAAAAAGCCAACCCCGCTAAAGGAGCTGCCTTCACTCTATCGCTATTTGATAGTGAAAATAGACCGGCTTTTAAACGAGGAGGAAAAAGATCCTGCTATTCAGTCCCACTTGAGGAGCGACTGGCTCTTCGCTTTAAAGGAAACCTTGATTCAATCCATTATTACGACAGAAGAACGCATTGCCTTTCATGTAAGCCTGATGGGTAGAATTGACAACTTGTCTAAAGCGGCGGACTTTAAACCCCTCTATTCTGAAAAGAAGCAGTTGTTTTCCATTGGTTATAACTTGGATCAGAAAAAGCTCACGGATTCCTATTATGACTTATTGGCCTCTGAAGCAAGACAAACCAGCTTCATCAGCATAGCCCGAAATGAAGTGTCTTCAGATCATTGGGAGAGACTGGGAAGACCGCTCACCGTCATGGATGGCTATAAAGGCCTGGTTTCCTGGACTGGCAGTATGTTCGAATACCTCATGCCTTTGATTCTTATGAAAAGTTATAAAAATACCCTGCTGGATGAAACCTACGCTTTTGCCGTGCGCAGTCAAAAAAAATACGGTAACCTTCGTGGTATGCCCTGGGGCACCTCTGAATCGGCATTTAATTCCATGGATATCCATTATGATTATCAGTATAAGGCGATGGGCGTTCCCTGGCTTGGATTAAAAAGAGGCCTGCTTGAGGACTCCGTTGCAGCTCCTTATGCCACCTTACTGTCGCTTCATGTTGATCCAAAAGCCGCCATAGAGAATATCCATTATCTTCAAAACGAAGGCCTGTATGGTCATTATGGGTTTTATGAAGCGGCGGATTATACACCGGAAAGGCTTGCCTTTGATTCCAAACGCGCCATTGTCAAAAGCTACATGGCTCATCATCAAGGAATGAGCCTGCTATCCCTAAATAATTACCTAAACGCAAACATCCTTCAAAAGCGTTTTTTTGCCAACCCTGAAATGAATTCAGCAAGATTGTTGCTTCAGGAAAAAGTGCCCAACAATCTTCTTATTATCAAAGAAAACAAAGAAAAGGTGAAAATCCTAAAGACCGAGCCATTCAAGGATCGCATGATTCCAAGAGTCTTTAAAACACTAAATAGAGAGCTTCCAAAAGTACATATTCTCTCCAACGGAAATTATTCCGTTATGCTGACTGATAAAGGAACGGGATACAGCAAAAATAAAATGACCGCTGTGACAAGATGGCGTGAAGACGCTGTATTAGATCAGTATGGCATGTTCTTCTATATTAGAAACCTCAATACAAATGCCCTCTGCTCAGCTGCCTATGCACCTCTTAATGTTTTGCCCGAACAATATAAGGTGATTTTCAATGCGGACAAGGCCATTTATAGAAGAACTGACGGACTCCTGCAAACCACTATGGAAGTAGCTGTTGCTTCTGGAGACAACTCTGAACTTCGACGCATCAGTATTAAAAACAATGGTGATGTAGCTTGTGAAATAGAAATCATGAGCTATTTCGAAGTTCTTCTGACCTCTCTTTCAGCTGATAAAGCGCATCCCGCATTCAGCAACTTGTTCATTGAAACCCAATTTGACCCTGATCGGAACTGTATAATAGCCAATCGCAGGCCCCGGTCGGAAATGGAAAAAGGCCTATGGCTTGGCCATTCAGCGGTCTTACCCGGCGGCAGTATTGGTAGCCTCGAATATGAAACTGACAGAATGAAGTTCATCGGTCGCGGACATACGCTGAAATCACCTATTGCCATTGAGAATATGAAGCCCCTGTCAAATACCACCGGACCTGTCCTCGATCCGATGATGAGTTTAAAGTATAGAATCTCAATCGGCGCAGGAAGAACAGTACAAGTTTCATTTGTCAGCGTTGTGAGTGAAACCAATGAGTCCCTGTCCGCGCTCCTCGACAAATATGCCACGCCTGCAGCTATTGAAGGTGCATTTCAGCTGGCTCTAACCCGAAGTCATGTTGAGAACAGGTATTTGAATATCGGTGCTACAAAACTCCAACTTTATCAGGATATGATGTCAAATTTGCTGTTCTTAAGCCCTGTACGAAGAATTCATCAGGATAAAATGCTCCTGAACAAGCGAGGTCAATCCTCACTTTGGGCTTACGGCATTTCAGGGGATCTTCCCATAGTTTTGGTTGTGATTAACAAGACCACTGAAGTTGACATTCTTTACGACATACTTAAAGCCCATGAATATTGGCGTATCAAAGGATTGAAAGTAGATCTCGTCATTCTCAGTAATGAGGATAACAGTTATACGCTGCCTGTTTACTCCCTCATCAGCGATATCGTCATGGCCAAACAAACTCATGACTTGGTCAATCGCCCTGGTGATGTGTTTATTCTCGATAAAAACAAAGTCCCTATGGAAGACGTGCAACTTCTCTATAGTGTTGCCCGAATTCACCTGAATGGAGACAGTGGATCAATTGAAGATCAGATGGAAACCAAACTCAATGTCAGACTTCCAAAATTGAGAAGCTATTCCAATAAGCCAAAAAAGTTTGCACCAGCCGTCATCAAAGAAAAAAGGCTGCTTTTCTTCAACGGCATAGGTGGTTTTAGCCTTTCCGGGGATGAATATGTCATTCGTCTTGAAAAACAGCAAACAACTCCTGCTCCATGGATTAATGTCATCTCAAACCCGAATTTTGGCTTCTTTGTTTCCGAATCGGGTTCGAGCACAACTTGGTGCAAAAATAGCCGGGAAAACAAACTCTCACCATGGTCTAATGATCCAGTTCAGGATTATTCTGGTGAGGCCATCTATATTGGAGATCTGTCAACCGGCGAGCTTTGGACGCCCACGCCCCTTCCTATCAGAGAACGTCAGCCTTATAGCATTCAGCATGGCTTTGGCTACACGACCATATCCCATAACAGTCATGGTGTCGAGCAAGAATTAACACAGTTTGTTCCTGTAGATGCCTCCATCAAAATCAGCATTTTAAAGCTGAAAAACACATCGAGCAACAAACGAGACCTTGCCATTACTTATTATGTCAGACCGGTGCTCGGTGTAAGTGATCAGGATACCGCCATGCATATTCGCTCAAATCAAATCGATACAGGTACTTTGACTTTTGAAAATTCTTATAACGAAGATTACCCTGATCAAATTGCCTATATGGACTTCTCTTTACCAAAGAAGACGCTAACCTGCGACCGGAATGAGTTTTTCGGTGTTGGGGGCCTTGAGAATCCGGATGGCTTATTAAGGGAAAAGTTGTCCGGTGCCATAGGCGCTGGTCTTGACCCTTGCGGTGCCATTCAATCCATCTGCACTCTCAAATCAGAAGAGACTCTGGAAGTCATTCTGATTTTTGGCAGAGCGGATCATGCAGAAGACATCCCGCCTGCTGTCGAAAAATATTTAAATATCAAAATCGCGAAGGAAGCCTTAAAAGAAGTGCGTAAATTCTGGCGCGAAAAAATAGATGTGGCCCAAGTTAATACGCCTTCAGATTCAATGAATCTTATGCTAAATGGTTGGCTGCAATATCAGATTATTTCTGCCAGGCTTTGGGGCCGCACCGCTTTCTATCAGTCTGGTGGCGCTTATGGCTTTAGAGATCAACTTCAGGATTGTCTATCGGTAGCCCATATTTGGCCCGAGCTTTCAAGAGAACAAATTCTCAGACATGGCAGACATCAGTTTATCGAAGGCGATGTTCAGCATTGGTGGCACGAACCCAGCGGCAAGGGAACCAGAACGCGTTTTAAGGATGATCGCTTATGGCTACCCTATATCGTATCAGCCTATATAGATCTTACTGGCGATGACGCTATCCTAAATGAACAGCTGCCTTTTATCGAAGATGCGCTGCTTTCCGATGGTGAAGATGAACGTTACGGCATGCCTAAAGTGTCACAGGTCTCAGCTTCCCTATATGATCATTGCTTAAAGGCTATAGATATCTCTCTTTCTTTCGGCAGTCACGGCCTCCCTTTGATGGGTTCCGGTGACTGGAACGATGGGATGAATACGGTGGGCAACAAAGGGCGCGGTGAAAGCGTCTGGCTCGGCTGGTTCTTATGCGCTGTCTTAAAAAAATTCTCAACGCTTTGCATAAATAGAGGTTTTGATGATCTGGCGGCAAACTATCTCATTACGCGGACTCAGCTTATGAGCAGTATTGAGCAGAATGCTTGGGATGGAAGCTGGTATAGGCGCGCTTATTTCGATACTGGCCTTCCGCTAGGCTCTATAGAAAACAGTTCCTGTAAAATCGATTCCATTTCCCAGTCCTGGTCAGTCATATCCGAGTCTGGAACAGAAGAACGATCAAAGCTTGCTTTACAGTCGGCCGAGGATTATCTCGTCAACCGGGATGACGGTCTGATCAAGCTCCTCACGCCACCTTTTGAAAGCGGTTCTATGGAACCGGGCTACATCAAGGGCTACGTGCCTGGGGTGAGAGAAAACGGTGGTCAATACACCCATGCAGCAGCGTGGCTCATTATCGCTTTTGCGAAGTTGGGCAAGGGTGACAAAGCCTTGGAACTTTTCGATCTCATTAATCCAATCAATCATGCCAGAAGTCCAAGAGACTGCATGACTTATAAGGTTGAGCCCTACGTCATGGCTGCGGATGTCTATTCCGTTCATCCTCACGCTGGCAGAGGGGGGTGGACTTGGTATACCGGAGCAGCAGGATGGTACTATAAGGCGGGTTTAGAATCCATTTTAGGCTTCAAGAAAAAAGGAGCCAACGTGGTTATGGATCCTTGTATCCCTAATAAATGGACGACTTATAGCATCACCTACCACTATATGGATACCCCCTATGAAATAAAGGTGCACAACCCCGATGGCCTTTCCCGGGGCGTCTTAAAAGTTACTGTGGATGGCATCGAATTCGAGGGCAACGCCTTCAACCTCGTCAATGATGGCATAAAGCACCACGTATCAGTCTTGATGGGAAAGTGATTCTTGAATTATATGCTTTTCAATGTTAGAATGATTCGAATAGTTCAGCCGAAAGGCTTTAAGGAGAAAGACATTGAAACGCTATGCTTTTGAACCGGATATAAAGGTCACTGAAACGTTAACCTATGATGTATGCATCATCGGAATTGGCCTCGCCGGGCTCTATACGGCCATCAATCTGTCGCCCCAGCTTTCCTGTATTGTATTAGGCAAAGAGGGCCTGGAGAAAAGCAATTCCTGGCTTGCTCAAGGCGGCATTGCCGCGGCTATATCAAAAGATGATCGACCAAAATTTCATTATGCCGATACGCTGGTAGCCGGCGCTTGTCTTTGTAACCATGCGGCTGTGCGGGTTCTAGTCGACGAAGGACCTTCCGACATTGAAACGCTGGTGTCCTTGAATGTCCCCTTTGATTTGGACGAAGATGGAGACCTGTCCATCACTCGTGAAGGTGGGCATAATCACAACAGGATCGTTCACTGCGGCGGAGACTCAACAGGCAGAGAAACCGTAAAGGTTCTGGCTGCCGTAGCTGATTCCCGAGAGAATATCACGCTGTACGGCAATACTTTTTTGGTGGATATCCTCCTTGACCAAATGGGTCACATCGCTGGCGCTTTGATATTTGATGGAGTCTATAAGCTGATCAAAACCACTCATATTGTCATTTGCACCGGAGGAATCGGTGGCGTTTACGCCCATTCCACAAACCCGGCTTTAGCTACGGGAGATGGTATCGCAGCAGCGCTTAGGGTCGGAGCCAAAACTGAAAAAATGGAATTTATTCAGTTTCACCCCACAGGCCTTTATGAAAAAGGCGCCAAAGGTCGTACTTTTCTAATTTCCGAAGCGGTTCGCGGCGAAGGCGGCATTTTAAGAAATAAATTCGGCGTCGCTTTTATGAAAAATCAGCATCCCCTGGCAGATCTGGCTCCCCGAGATATCGTAGCAAGAGCCATTATCAAGGAAATGGCCGATACCGGCACTGACTTTGTTTCCCTGGACATTACCCATAAGGATCAGGACTACCTGCGAAAGCGCTTTCCTACTATTTTTGAGGAATGTCTTAAAAAAGGCCTGGACTTGTCAAAAGATTTCATTCCTGTTTGTCCGGTTCAACATTATATGATTGGCGGCATCAAAACCGATTTAAATGGTCATACTAATATTGGAGGCCTATATGCCTGCGGGGAATCAGCGAGTACTGGGGTTCATGGTGCAAATAGACTGGCTTCTAATTCCATGCTGGAATGTCTGGTATTCGGCAGGAGATGCGCGGCTCACATAAGTGCAGGTAATGAACCCGGAGTTTTCGGCTTGCCTCCTGTGTTTCCAAAAACTGGCCGCAAAAAAAAATCAGTCTACGAAGATACTCATGCGACTAAGCTTCGCATACAGCTTATCATGAATGCCAAGGGCAATGTTATCAGAAGGCAAAAAGACCTGGCGACAGGCCTTTCCGAAATTAGAGATATTAAAACAAAGCTTAAAAACAGTAGCCTTGTGACCAAGGAAGCAATTGAAACCTTCAATATGGTTCTGGTATGCGAGAAAATTCTATCAGCGGCGAAACGGCGCAGAAAGAGCATCGGCGCCCATTATCGTGAAGATTAAAATGGAGGAGACTATTTTGGACAAATTTATTATGGACGACATCATACTCAACGCCCTTAAAGAAGATATCGGATCAGGAGACATCACCAGCTCCAGCACCGTTCCACCCGAAACAAAAGCTGAAGGCAAGTTTTGGGCCAAGGAGAGCGGCATCATCTGCGGCGTTGATCTTTTATGTCGTGTTTTCACACTAATTGACAAAAGAGTTGTCATAACGCCGTTGGTTAAGGATCGGCAACTTGTCCAATATGGCGAGACCATCGCTCTAATCTCTGGACCGGCTCGTTCAATCTTAAAAGGAGAGCGGGTTAGTCTTAATTTCATCCAAAGGCTCTCAGGCATAGCAAGTCGTACAGCGGTTGCCGTCGAAGCCATAAAAGGCACTCGGGCAACCATTGCTGACACCAGAAAAACAACGCCGGGTTTACGCGTCCTTGACAGATATGCAGTCAAATGCGGCGGAGGGTCGAATCACAGGTTCAATCTGGCAGGCGGCATTCTCATCAAAGACAATCACATTGTAGCAGCTGGCGGTATTGGCAACGCTGTCGCCAATGCACGGGAGCATGCTCCCCACACCCTCAAAATAGAAGTGGAAGTCAAATCTTTCAGCCAAATCGACGAAGCCCTAGTCGCTGGTGCCGATATCATCATGCTGGATAACATGGACATCGAAACCATCGCCAGGGCTGTCAAACTCATCAATGGCCAGGCAATTGTAGAAGCCTCCGGCAATATGGGAAATAAAAATCTGAAAGAAGTTGCAGACACCGGCGTGGATATCATTTCCATTGGCGCCTTGACACATACGGTTAGATCCATGGATATCAGTCTTGATTTCAAGTCTTAGCCCTGAATATTCATCCATATTTTAATGCTAAGCCTATGACATTTATTTTCTGCCGCGAAGCTTCACGGTGGAAAGCAGCACGATCACCTGCATCATGATCCCGAAAACCACACCCATTGCAACGAAATAGAAAAGTCCGATTAGGCTGGTCAAATCATTCCAGCCTTGACTTGCGTTGGTCAAAATGATGAAAAAGAGATAGATAATGCCCATCAGATTGCCAGCGAGAACAAGCAGCGAGAAAACTTCGAAGCCAAAATAGCCAAGACACGAAACTATCGCGATTCCCAAGGATAAACCCACAAATGCCGCCATGTTTGCCGTTGTCGTGGTTTGGCCGATTAAGGCTCTGCTGATGAACAAGGCGGCTATGTTTGCAATGAATACAATCGCAAGTACATTAATCCATCGCGACGATCCCTTAGCAGGCAAAAAATGAATTTTATTCCATAACTCTTTTAACTTTGTCATACTTTTTCCTCCATAAAATTGAGATTTTACAATTACTGTTATCATTACAAGTGAAATTTACAATGCTGTCGTCATTTAATTGAACGATAGCGTGAGTATTTTCATTAACAAATTGCATTATATTATATATGGGTGGAAATTCCTATCACTTCTTAAAACCTGCTGGCTCTTATCTTAAAACCTGCTGGCTCGATTGTTTAGTGCGGCACGATAAGGTTGTAAATCAGTATGGCGTTCAATGCCGTCACAATTACGGCGGTGGTGATCAACATCACTTTTTCTATGCCATGATTGGCATATTTCCCCATAACTTTTTTTGACGAGGTTAAGTACAGCTGAAGGAAAATGGTAAAAGGAAGTTGCATGCTCAGCAGCATTTGAGAGGTCAATAACCCTTTGAAAGGATCCGATACAAAAAAT
>JANYJS010000042.1 GCA_025361765.1 Bacillota bacterium | reverse complement strand
AATTTTGGCAAAGTCTTCTCCGACCCATTCCTTGACAGCGTCTTCCATAGTCAACCGTCGCCAGGGCGGTGTCAAATCAAATACTTTTCCTTGATAATCGATCACCATAGTGCCTAAAACATTCTGTGCCACAGTGGCAATGAGGTTTTCGGTCAATTCCATCATATCGTTGAAATCGCCATAAGCCTGATAGAGCTCCATGGATGTGAACTCAGGATTATGTTTTGGAGACATACCTTCATTTCTGAACATTTTTCCCATCTCATAGACCCGATCAAAGCCGCCAACAATGAGTCTCTTAAGGAAAAGCTCATTTGAAATACGCAGCTTCATATCAATATCCAAAGTGTTATGATGGGTAACAAAAGGCCTGGCGTTGGCGCCTCCAGCTATTGTGGTCAAAATAGGCGTTTCAACTTCTAAAAAATCCCGATCCTCAAGAAAGTTCTTGATTTCCTTAATCATTTTTGACCTTAAAATAAAGGTGTTTCTCACCTCAGGATTAACGATCAAATCCACATAGCGTTGACGATACCGGATGTCCTGATCTTTAAGTCCGTGGAATTTCTCAGGAAGTATCTGCAGGGATTTTGAAAGCAATTTGATCTCATGTGTTTTGATTGAAATCTCACCATGCTTTGTCTTGAATACTTCTCCTACGATACCAACGATATCTCCGATATCATAGGTCAGGAAAATCTCATATTCTTCTTCGCCAATAGCGTCCTGTCTCAAGTAGCACTGGATTCTGCCTTGTTTGTCCTGAATATCTATAAATGAGGCTTTGCCCATTTGCCTTTTTGCCATGATTCTGCCTGCGGAAACAACGCCTTGCCCTTCGTTTGTTTCAAAATTGTTTTTTATGTCTGCACTATAGTCTTTAACATCCCATTTTTCAACGAGAAATGGATTTCTGCCCATTGCCTGTAGCTTCTCTAGCTTATCGCGCCTGACTTTAAGAACCTCTGACAAATTCTCTTCATCATTGATGATTGGGGCGCTTTGGTCCGTTCCCTTATTTTCAGTACTCATGTTTCCACCTTCTTCTTTGCTGGCACTCACTTTATGTATTCTGACAACAGCTTTCTATTTTTGATCTATTTTCAGCCTTCTATCAAATGATTTATTTGCTGATTTCTATCTAATAATTATTTGCTGATTTCAATGATTTCATATTTGACGATCCCATCAGGAATTTGAATTTCTACTTTATCTTTAACTTTTTTATCAAGAAGGGCCTTACCAACGAGAGACTCATTGGAAATTTTTCCTTCATATGGATCTGCTTCTGTGGAGCCTACGATGGTGTATTCCAGGACTTCCTTAAGCTTTGTGCTGAGATTTTTGACCTTCACTTTTAAGCCAATCTTGACATAGTCCGTAGAAATATTTTTTTCGTCAATGATTTTCGCTGTACGAACCATATTTTCGAGCTTGTTGATTCTTTCTTCAAGTTCAGCCTGCTCATTTTTGGCAGAATCATACTCTGAGTTCTCAGAAATATCGCCGTAGGAAATAGCTTCCTTGATTCTTTCTGCAACTTCTTTTCTTTTGACTGTAATTAATTCTTCAAGTTCTGCTACGATTTTATCATAGCCTTCTTTGGTTAATAAAATTTCGTCTGCCATAATGGTAATCTCCTTTTTAATTCACGTCAAATTTGTATTCTTCGCCTTGTGAACCGCGCCTATATGCGAAGTATTATAAACCACCCTGCCCATAAAGTCAAGGGCCTGAGCGTCCCGAGGCAGCTTGCAGGTGAGCGGCGAGAAGCTGCTTGATTTCGTCTGCCTTCTCAATACTGTTTACCCGTCTTCTAATCTCAGCAGACCCATAAACCCCTTTTAGATACCAGCCAATATGCTTTCTCATCTCCCGGACCGCAGCATATTCTCCTTTTTCATTGATTAAAGAGTCTAATTGCTCATTGACGATAGACACTTTGTCACCAATGGTAGGAGGTGCTGGCACTACTTTGCCTTGCCATAGAGCCAAACTTTCTCTGAATATCCAAGGATTTCCTAAAGTGCCTCTTGCGATCATGACAAAATCACAACCGGTTTCTTCTATCATAGCCAACGCATCTCGTGCTGAGAAAACATCTCCGCTTCCCATGACGGGAATGCTGACGCTTTTCTTGACTTTTTTGATCATCTCCCAATCGGCTTTTCCGCTATAGTATTGTTCTCTCGTTCTCCCATGGACTCCAATTGCCGAGGCACCTTCCGCTTCAACAATTTTCGCAATTTCTACTGCGTTGATGCTTTGCTGATTCCAACCAATCCGAATTTTAACTGTCACCGGTTTTTTCGTAGCACGCACCACTGACTTTACAACTTCACCGACAAGTTTTGGATTATTCAAGAGTGCCGATCCATCTCCGTTCTTAACCACTTTCGGCACTGGGCAACCCATATTAATGTCGATGATGGCATTTTGTCTTTCTTCAAGTTTGTCCGTTGCAAAAGCCATGAATTTGGGATCAGATCCAAATATTTGGTAGGCAATGGGCTTTTCTTCCTCATAAATTTGCAGCAGCTTTTCAGAAGCCTCATCATTATAATAAAGACCCTTGGCGCTGATCATTTCCGAGTAGACTAAGCCGCAGCCTAGTTGCCTGCAAATTTTTCTAAATGGGCCATCCGTGATACCGGCCATGGGCGCCAAAATAAACGGATTTTCTATGTCTGCATTTCTGATTTTCATATTTGAGCCTCAACAGTACCTAACTTAATATTTGAACCTCGGAAGTTACAATCTAAATTTTCGCCTTATTTGTCCTCGATGTCCATACTAGTATCAGAGATTTTACAGTGATTCTTTTTGCTGTCATGACGGTTTTTTTCATAGATTATTTTAAGACCTTCAAGAGTCAGCATTTTATCAATGGCATCTATACAGTCTATTCCCCCTGCGATTAACGTCGCAAGTCCACCGGTTCCAATGACCTTGACCCTTTTCCCCCCATCTTCAGGGGAAAGCTCTATTTTCATTCTTTTGACGACGTATTCTACAAGGCCCATATGCCCATAAACAAGTCCCGACTGCATGCTCTCAATTGTATTTTTACAGATGACATGACCTGGCTCTTCCAGTTCAACTCTTGGTAACTTGGCTGTTTTTTCGAAAAGTGCTTCCGAAGAAATTTTAAGTCCCGGCGCAATGGTACCCCCAAGATACTCTGAATTTTCGGAGACGGCGCAGAAGGTGGTTGCCGTACCAAAGTCGACAATAATCAAAGGCCCGCCATATTTTTCGAAGGCCGCAACGGAATTGACTATTCTGTCCGAACCCACTTGTTTGGGATTATCATACTTGATAATCATTCCGGTTTTCACCCCAGGGCCAACCACTATGGCTCTTTTATTGAAGTATTTCATGGACATATGCTGCAGCGTATAGACAATAGGCGGCACGACGGTTGAAATGATAACGTCCTTCACCTCTTTTGTATCCAGCCCCTCATAGTTGAAAAGCTGATTGACAATCATACCGTACTCATCGGCACTTTTATTTTTATCCGTTTCGAGTCTCCAGTTCTGAATCAGATTGCCATCCTTGAATACGCCAAGGACTATGTTGGTATTTCCAACGTCAAAAGCTAATAGCATATCGGTTCACTCCTTCATTTATTAGTCTAAAACCCACCAGCAAATGGCGTATTTTTGGTTTACACATAACCATAAATACCTCTGACAGAGACTTCACCTGAAATGATTTCCATGGTTTGCCCTGTCTGATCTTCAATTATGAGTCCGCCGTTTTCGGTGAGGTTAATAGCTTTTCCTTCAATTATTTTATCATTATATATCACTTTGACCTGATTATCTAATGTTGCCGAATTATTTCTGCAGAATTTTATGATTTCAGCTGTATCTTTATTTTTAACTAGGGCATAATAATGTTCCAGACGTTCGAGCAGAAGATCTAGAATCAAATTCCTCGACTTTTCTTCTGAATCTACCATTTTTAAGGAAATGGCTTTATTCCTAAGCTCTTCAGGGAAATCAGAAGGATTCTGATTGACGTTAATGCCAATACCCAAAATCACATAATTCAGTTGCTCTGGTTCACCGGACATCTCTGCCAGGATCCCACAGACCTTTCTTCCTTGAACAACAACATCATTTGGCCATTTGATTTTTGCTTCGTAGCCGGCTGTTTTTAGGGCGTCACAGACCCCAGCTCCGGCCATCTGGGTTAGGATCATGGCTTCCGCCATGGAAATCCTTGGTTTTAGAATAAGAGACAGCCATATTCCTTTACCTTTAGCTGAATCCCAGTATCTTCCCAATCTTCCCTTACCGGAGGTCTGGCTATCAGAAATGACAACAGAACCGTCCGGATAGTCCAATGCAGCAGCTTTGGCCTCGACATTGGTGGAGCCTACTTCTTCCAAATAAATATGAGAAGACCCAATAACCCTGTCCTTTGGCAGCCGAAAAAAAACAGTCTCCAGCATGTCATCGTTTCCAAGCAGACGGTAGCCTTTTTTTGTCACTGCTTCTATGAGGTAACCCTCTTTTTTAAGATGGTCAATATGTTTCCAGACTGCTGCCCTACTGATCCCACATACCCTACTTATAGTTTCTCCTGAGATAAAGTGATCATGGCTTGAGGCCAGCAACTCGAGGATTTTTCTCTTCATGAGCGCTCCTTCAAACTGATTAATAAAGGCCCGTATTGTTCAATACGGGCCTTTGCTTTTATTTGGCAAGTTATTTTATTGAAACCAGCAAATCGCCTGCATTGACTGAATCACCATTTGAAACCGGAATCGATTCTACGATGCCCTCATTTGGCGAGAAAATTTCGTTTTCCATTTTCATGGCTTCTAAAATGAGCAGAAGTTGATCTTTTTTTATGGCATCTCCTACGGATACTTTAATGTCCAGAATCTTTCCAGGAATCGGTGCATTAATGACGCTTGCTCCAGCAGACGGTGCGGCCGGGGCTGCTGTGGCGGCTTTTGGCGCAGCGGCGACGGCTGGCGCTGCGGCTGGGGCTTGCATCGGTGCGGCTGTAGGTGCTGTTGCAACGGCAACCGATGCCGGCGCTGAGGCTGCATAAACAGGAGCAGGGCTTCCGCCTATTTCCTGGACTTCGACTTCAAAAGCTTTTCCATTCACGGTGATGTTATATTTTCTCATTTCACAATCTTCCTTTCAAATTTAAATTCTTCTGCTTGCGATACTCTCATTTAGGCCTGCTTGATTCCAAGCTATTGATTGACCGGTGACCCTTCTGATCTTATTGATGACCAGACTGCCTGCGGGTTGACTCAGGCTTTCTGAAAGAGCGGCCATTATGACTGCAATCAGCTCTGCTTCGTCCTCTTGGTTCATGCCTATATCTATATATGAATTGTTTAATGTCGATTGTTCCATTTGTTCTTACCTCTGCTTTCAGTGCATTTATCAGAAACTCTTAAAGAGGAATATTACCATGCTTTTTGGCTGGTAATGATTGTCTCTTGGAACTCAGCATATCAAAGGCTCCAGCGACACGCTGTCTTGCGGTCTGAGGCTCAATGACATCGTCCACATAACCCATTTCAGCTGCTCTATAGGGATTTGCAAACTGATTTTTATAATCCTGAATTTTTTCCTGTCTCATTGCTGCAGGATCCTTGGCATCCTTTATGTCGTTTTTAAAGACAATATTGGCTGCCCCTTCTGGTCCCATGACTGCTATTTCAGCACTCGGCCAAGCAAGAACCATATCTGCACCGAGCTCTTTGTTGCACATGCCGATATATGCGCCACCATAGGCCTTTCTAAGAATCATGGTCACTTTTGGTACGGTAGCCTCACAATAAGAATAGAGCATTTTTGCACCATGTCTGATAATGCCCCCGTATTCCTGATCAGCGCCAGGAAGGAAGCCCGGTACGTCAACAATAGTTAAAAGTGGTGTGTTGAACGCATCGCATCTTCTGATAAACCTGGCTGCTTTGTCTGAGGCGTTGATATCAAGACATCCGGCAAGAACTTTTGGCTGATTGGCGATAACACCAATAGTCTCTCCATTAAGTCTGATATAACAGGTTACCATATTTTTAGCAAAGTGGGGCATAACATCATAAATTTCGCCATTGTCCGCCATTTTGCGAATAATGTCATAAATATCATAAGGCTTATTGGGGTTTTCCGGGATCATATCATTGAATTCAGGAATAAGCCTGTTCACATCATCTGTTGATGTCGCAAATGGGGCTGTCTCCAGATTATTTGAAGGTAAAAAGCCAAGTAGTCTTCGTACTTCAGCGAGGGTCTCCGCATCATTTTTACCAATAAAGTGGGCCACTCCACTGACACTGTTGCACGTCATAGCTCCGCCCAGCTTTTCTGCGGAAATATCTTCGCCAGTAACTGTTTTGATGACCTGAGGTCCAGTGATAAACATTTGACTGGTTTTATCCACCATGAACACGAAGTCTGTGATAGCAGGGGAATAAACGGCGCCGCCCGCGCAAGGCCCCATAATGACTGATATCTGAGGAATCACACCGGAGGAAATTGTGTTGTTGTAAAAGATTTTGCCAAAACCCGAAAGGGCGTTAACGCCTTCTTGAATTCTCGCTCCACCAGAGTCGTTAAGGCCGATGATGGGCGCGCCCATCTTTAGCGCATTATTTTGAACTTTGACTATTTTTTCAGCGTGATATTCGCCGAGAGATCCGCCAAGTACGGTGAAATCCTGCGAATAAGCAAATACCAATCTTCCATCGATATTGCCATATCCGGTAACTACGCCATCTCCTGGCGCTTCGGTCTCCGCCATGTCAAAATTTGTGGATCTGTGAGAAACAAAAGCATCAATTTCAACAAAGGTGCCTGCATCAAACAGCAAATTAATTCTTTCCCTTGCTGTGAGCTTGCCTTTTGCATGCTGATCGTCAATTCTTTTCTGTCCTCCGCCTAAAGCTATGGTTTCTTTTAAGACGCGGAGTTCTTCAATTTTGTTCATAAACTATTCCCTCCTGTTTATATTTGCATATAGGATCACTATTAAAAATGCCGATAGTATTACACTTAAATTATACCTGTTTAAATATATATTAAATTATCAGATTATTCAAGGTATATCTTGTTTGTATACATTATTCTTTAATCCGTGTCACGCCTTTATTTTAAGCACATTTAGCCATTCCCCTCCAAATTTTCGACATAAAAAAATAGGCTGATTTAGCCTATTCAATAAACCAGGAGATGTCTGGCAGTTATCTGCTTAAAATTTAAATCTTCAATGCCCGAATTATTTTTAGGGATAAAAAGCTTGCCAGAAACAGCTTCAGTAAATCTCCAGGCAAAAATAAGATACAGGCCGTCCAAATAACTGAACCCACCTGCATCTCCTTACCCAGATAAACATTCACCATGAAATAAAGATAAGGAAGACCAATGGCATAAATAGAAGCCAATCCAGCGATTCCTGCAAGCATGAGCTTTTTTATCGTCAGTGGCTGTGATTTTTCTGCAATTTTTCCGACCACAAAGGCAGCCGCAGCGAAGCCTAAGAGGAAGCCAAAACTTGGCTGAAAAATGTAAGAGGGCCCGCCTCCCATAGCAAAGATGGGAAGACCTATTAAGCCGATGGCAATATAGGCGATTTGGCTAATAAATCCCAGCTTTGGGCCAAGAATGATCCCGGCCATAATCACAAACAGAACTTGTAAGGAGAACGGCGCCAAGGGACCAGGCACCTTAATAAAGGCGCCAATTGCAGTCAGGGCGACAAATAGGCTGCATAAAGTCAGCTTCATAACTCTTGACCTTTCCATAAACTGTGTATCCATTTCGCCTCCAAATTGATCTTCTTCGCGGATAGAATACAACAAAATAAAGGCATTGTCAACCAAATAAAATTTTTAGTTTACAATGTCTTTTGCATGTTGCTTCTTATTCAAATCATAGCCATTTCTTTAAATTGAAGGTTCGCTCAGATTTCATGAACCTCTCAGACGCCAATTTTGAAGCTAATCTATTCGCGGTCATAAATACATTTACCTGTTGAATCTATTGCCACAATGGCGGGAAATTCTTCAACTACAATTTTTCTGATGGCTTCTGCACCTAACTCTTCATAGGCAACGACGCTGATCATTTTTACTGATTGCCCAATCAATGCCCCAGCACCGCCAATCGCCGCAAAATAAACAGCCCTGTTTTTGATGATACTGTCAATCACTTCCTGGCTGCGCAGGCCTTTACCAATCATGCCTTTAAGTCCTTTTTCCAGAAGTGGTACTGTCATTTTATCCATTCTTCCGCTGGTGGTCGGTCCAAATGCTCCAGAGATATTCCCAGGTCTTGTAGGCGTGGGACCAGCGTAATAGATCACGCTTCCGTCAAGAGGGAATGGTATTTCTCCACCTTTTTCAAGTTCCTGTATCATTTTCATATGTGCTGCATCTCTTGCCGTGTATATGGTGCCAGTTATAAGGACCCTGTCCCCGCACTTAAGCGAGGCAACCGCCTCAAAAGTCAGTGGCGTAGTCAGCCTTATTGGGTTCATAACGTCACCTCTCTATGTCTTGAGGCATGACAATTGATATTAACCGCTACTGGAAGCCCTGCAATATGGGTCGGAAACATGTTGATATTGACTGCAAAAGCTGTCGTACGGCCGCCAAAACCTTGGGGGCCAATGTTAAGCCCATTGATTTTATCCAAAATCAATTTCTCCAATTCTGCAGAAACCTGATCATCGCTATTTTGCCCGACATCTCTGGTCAGTGCCTTCTTGGCCATAATTGCGGCTTTTTCCATGGTGCCGCCGATCCCAACGCCAATAACCATCGGCGGGCAGGGGTTTGAGCCAGCCAGATGCACAGTCTCCACCACGAAATCCACCACGCCGGATGTGCCTTCTGAAGGATTGAGCATTTTAATCCTACTCATATTTTCGCTGCCAAAGCCTTTAGCTGTGCAAATCAGCTTCACTTGATCTCCCGGCACTAATTCGTAGTGAATAATAGCCGGCGTGTTGTCTTTTGTATTGACTCTAATCAAAGGATTGCTCACCACAGATTTTCGCATGTAACCTTCTTCATATGCTTCCCGAACCCCCTGGTTTATGGCATCTCCTATAAAGCCGCCTGTGAAACTGACATCTTGGCCAACTTCCAAAAACACCACAGCCATCCCCGTATCCTGGCACATAGGAATCCTATATTCAGTAGCCAGCTCAGCATTTTTAAGTAAGTCGCCCAGCACTTCCCGGGCAAGCAAAGACGTCTCGCACGCAATGGCACAAGTCACAGCGGACTTAATATCCGGGCTGATCTCATAGTTCATTTCTATGAAAAGCTCCTTAACCTCATTTTTAATGATTTGAACATCAATTTCTCTCATGCAGCCTCCTAAAAAATACGCAGGAGATTTCTCCCCTGCGTTGGCTTTATTCTGTTTCCGAAATCGTCAGCGGATCTCCCTTTTTGGAAGGTTCAGCAATCTCGATGTTTGTCAGGGGAAGAAGTTTTTCCTTTTTAGCTGTTTTTTTCTTCTTCATTCCCTCAAGCTCATTAACTTCATCGACAATATCCTTTTCTGTTTTCTCGCCTGTGAATAGCGCCTCAAACTGAGCTGCATCAAGAGTTTCAACATCAAGCAAGGTCTCGGCAATCAAATTCAGCTTGTCCATATTGGCCGTCAGAATATCTTCCGCTTTGGCAAAAGCTTCTTCGATCATATAACGTATTTCCTGGTCTATCTCCGCGGCGATTTCTTCCGAATAATTCTTTTTAGAGGAAAAATCCTTGCCTAGGAACACTTCTTCAGAGGTACTGTAGTTGACTGGTCCGATTTTATCACTCATGCCGTATTTCGTTACCATAGCTCTGGCAATGTTTGTCGCACGTTCAAGGTCGTTGCTGGCACCAGTGCTCACGTCGTGAAGCACAAGCTTCTCAGCCACTCTGCCGCCTAAGAGGTGAATGATTTGCTCTGACATCTCAGACTTTGTCATATAGGATCTGTCTTCTTTAGGCAGCATCATGGTGAAACCACCAGCCATGCCTCGTGGAATAATCGTGACCTGATGAACGGGATCACTGTTTTCCAGCATTCTAGCAACCAAAGCATGTCCAGCCTCATGAAAAGCGGTAAGTTTTCTGCTTTTTTCGCTGATAACGCGGCTCTTCTTCTCAGGTCCAGCAATGATTTTGGTAATTGATTCCTCGATGGTGTCCATATCTATCTTTTTTCTATTGTTTCTAGCTGTCATAATCGCTGCTTCGTTTAATAGATTTTCAATGTCCGCCGGTGTAAATCCTGGCGTTCTTCTCGCTAGTACTTTGCCGTTAACTCCTGGAGCCAAAGGTTTATTCTTCGCATGAATATTGAAAATCTCTTCTCTGCCCTTTATGTCAGGTATTCCTATTACGACCTGTCTGTCAAATCTGCCTGGTCTCAGAAGTGCTGAATCCAGTATGTCCGGCCTGTTTGTGGCTGCCAGAATGATGATGCCTTCATTTAATCCAAAGCCATCCATTTCAACCAGAAGCTGATTTAAGGTCTGTTCTCTTTCGTCATGACCCCCGCCTAACCCTGCTCCTCTTTTACGGCCAACTGCATCGATTTCGTCAATAAAGATGATACAGGGCGCATTCTTTTTGGCCTGTTCAAATAAATCTCTTACTCTGGATGCGCCGACGCCAACGAACATTTCTACAAAGTCGGAACCACTGATGCTGAAAAAGGGGACTCCCGCTTCTCCTGCTGTCGCTTTTGACAAATAGGTTTTACCTGTTCCTGGAGGGCCTACAAGGAGAATTCCCTTAGGAATTCTGGCGCCTAAATCAATGTATTTTTTAGGGTGCTTAAGAAAATCGACGACCTCTTCAAGCTCGGCCTTTTCTTCGTCAAGTCCTGCAACTTCAGCGAAGGTCACTTTCTTAGTATCTTCCTCTTTATGAAGCTTGGCTCTACTTTTGCCAAACTGCATAACCTTTCCGCCACCGCCCTGACCTTGCTGCATAAAAACAAACCAGAATGCAACAAAGAGCAAAATCATAAATAGTGTCGGCAGCATGGCTAAAAACCACGGTGCTTTATATGGCGGCTGGCTTGTTACAATAATTTTGCCTGCCTCTATCTGAGGCAATACATATTTCTCGAATATGAGTTTTTCTTCTTCTATGTTCGATGCATAGGAGAATATTTCCTTGCCGGTTTTTAATGTGCCACTCATTTTTGTCTCAACTATGGTTATGGTGGTTATGTTCTCGTTTTTAAGCTGTGTTACGAAGCTTGTAAAATCAACAGCTTCTGGAGCCACTTTAGTGTCTCCTCCGTAATAAAGCCAAGCCATGGACAATACCAGAGCAAATATGATGACATAGATTCCTATGCTTTTAATATGCTTTTTCAATTAGAGCCTCTCTTTCTGGACCTCTTCCTAAATAATAATATCTAAGTATTTTATCATACTCCCTTGAAATATTCAAGTATCAGGATTTTTTTGGTGCGGGGTGTCAGTTTATATTTTTCACTGATTCTAAAGCCAACAATCCAAAGAACTTCAGGCCCTACGCAAACCAGGGGAATGCTATCCCGCTCATCCCGCGGCATCTTTTCATCGATGAAGTACTCTTTAATTTTTTTGCTTCCCTTCATACCAAGAGGGGCAAAAATATCGCCATGTCTTCTTGTTCTAAGCAGGATTTCATGGTTTGCGGAAAGTACGCTGTCATAATCGAAGTATTGTTTGTATGGGGCGCTTTGTCTCACTTCTAATTCGTCCACTCTTATGACAGACTGTTTTATTTTACCCAGTTCCCCACTAGTTAATCCTTTATTCTTTGGCAAAAATTCAACCATCCCATAAGAAATCCTTAAACTGTAACCACCGGGGAAATCTGTCGAAAAAGATGTCTCACCAGTTTTAATCAGTTTCAGTGCATTCGCAAGATGGATTGATTGAATATCCTGAACAAGGCCGAGAGTACCAAATAATTTTAAAATAATCCTTTTGCCGATTGCTGGGTGCTCGGCATTAATCACTGAACATGGCAATGTGATTTTTTTGATTTCCCCAGTTCCATGATCATCGCAAATACTTAATGCACTTTCCGAAATAAGCCGGTTTACGGTTTGGTAAATATAGTCCTTGTCTTCCCTGGCAATATTAGACAATCTGCTTAATCCTTGTACAATATTATCGTTGTAGTTGGTCCGCATATATGGAATCAGTTCCAGCCTGATTTTGTTTCTCGTGTAAATGGGCAGAAGGTTTGTCTGATCGATTCTGGGTTTAAGTCCGTTATCCAGGCAATAAGTTTCGATATCTTCCCTTGAGAAATCGAGCAGGGGTCTGATAATCGTCTGCTCACGAATATAGTCAATTCCTGACAACCCATCGATTCCGGTTCCCCTTAACAGACGCATAAGAAGGGTTTCAGCCTGATCGTTCATATTCTGTGCCACGGCGATTTTATTCGCATGCACTTCATCTTTTACTTGGTTAAAGGCTTGGTATCTGACTTCTCTTCCGGCTTCTTCGGAGGTTAGCCCTCGCTTTTGCGCCAGCGTAGGGACATCAAAGGTAAAACTGCGGCAGATTATGCCAAGTTCTTTGCAGAACATCTCCGTAAATTGCTGGTCTTTGTCAGCCTCAAGGGGGCGCATTTTATGATTGATATGAACAGCGGTCAGTTTCAGATTTAATTCTGCCGAGAGGGTACGCAAAATATGAAGGAGACACACAGAGTCTGGGCCCCCAGAGACGCCCACGACAATATGGTCTCCATATTGCATCAAGTTATGGGTTTTAATTGTTGTCTTCACTTTGTCAATCATCGGGTGCATTATTTTAACGATCCTTATTCTATTCCGAAAAATCTTTTTGCATTTTCGGCCGTTTTTGTCGCTACCTCTTCATATAAAATTCCCTTGATTTCAGCCAGTTTTTCTGCTGTATATTTGACAAAGACTGGTTCATTTCGCTTGCCACGGAAGGGTTCAGGGGTCAAGTAAGGTGCATCAGTTTCGACCAAAAGGTGTTCAATTGAGATCGCCTGAACGACCTCGACCAGTTTATGCGCGTTTTTAAAGGTCACTGGGCCGGCAACCGATAAGGTGGCCCCCAGTTTCACATACTGCTCAGCTTGTTCTTTGCTCCCCGAATAACAATGCATAAGCACTTTTGTCGCGAAGGCCCCTTCTTCTTTAAGTATGGACAGCACATCGCCATGGGCGTCCCTGTCGTGGATGATGATCGGCAGTTTCAGTTCTAAAGCCAGCTGAATTTGTCTGCGAAACCAGTAGCGCTGTTCTTCCCGCTCTGAACGGTCATAAAAGTAGTCAAGCCCAATCTCACCGATAGCCATGACTTTAGGCTTTTTAGCCAGCCCTTTAAACATGGTCATCGTATTTTCATCCATGGACTTGGCATCGTGAGGATGGCAACCCACCGCGGCATAACACCAAGGGTATTTTTGCGCGTGGCCGACTGCCAAAACTGAGCTCTCAAGATCAAACCCAACGTCCATGACATAGGAAAGACTGGCCTCCTCGATTCTTTTAACGACCTCATCAAGATCATTCGCGTATTTTTCCGAGTTAAGATGAGCATGTGAATCAAAAAGCATCAGCTGACACCTTCGCCATCAGCTGCAGTAGTTGTTACGAATTCCAGCCTGTCTCCATTGTCCGCAAAGAGAATCATACCTTTAGACTCCTCGCCCCTCAGGTTGATTGGTTTTAGGTTAGCCACCACGATTACTTTTTGTCCAGTCATTTCCTCCGGCGTGTAATATTTTGCGACGCCAGATACGATTTGTCTGGTTTCTCTTCCAATTCTAACCTGAGAGACCAAAAGCTTGTCTGCCTTTGGGTGCTTTTGGCAGCTAACAATCCGTCCCACCTTCAGGTCGATTTTATCAAAATCGTCAATGGTGATTTCCGGTTTACCCGGCACTACTGTTGCTTCGTTTTCTTTATTGGCAATGATTTCTTCTATAGTTAGCGGAGCATTATTGGCAATGATTTCTTCTATAGTAAGCGGAGCATTATTGGTACTATTAGCCTGATTGCAGGATTCTTCATTGCCTTCAATCATAGCAGCTAACGCAGCAAGCTCTTTTGGGATATCCAGTCTCGGGAAAATGGCTTCACCTTTTTTAACCGTGACTTGTCCAAGAATGCCAAAGTTTGAGGCATCCTCCCACAGTACAGGTTGATCTGCTATGCCAAGCTGCTCTCTAATTTTTTGTGAGGTTGTATGCATAAAAGGATAAATCAGGACAGAAGTGATTCTGATAGACTCGGCTAAATTATATAAAACCGTATCCAGTCTGGCTTTGTCTTTTTCATCCTTAGCAAGCACCCATGGTGCGGTTTCATCGATATATTTATTGGTTCTTCTGATTAATATCCAAATTTCTTCAAGAGCCAGACTGAAGCTGAATTTGTTCATATGAACTTCAACTTTAGCGGCAACGGCTGTTGCCACTGCTTTCAGTTCTGTATCCGGGCCTTCCTCATCATTTTGTTTTGGCAGGGTAGCGTTATTATATTTCTCAATCATGGCTACGGTTCTGCTGACAAGATTACCAAGATCGTTGGCTAAATCAAAATTCATCCTATTTAGCATCACTTCATTGGTAAAAATGCCGTCCTGGCCAAAAGTATATTCTCTCAGCAGGAAGTATTTAAGGGCATCGACGCCATATCGCTCAATAAGCTTAACGGGATCGACCACATTCCCCTTGGACTTTGACATCTTGCCGCCTTCCATGAGAATCCAGCCGTGGCCAAGCACTTTTTTAGGCAGCTCGACCTCTATAGACATCAGCATAGCCGGCCAAATCACGGAATGAAATCTTACGATTTCCTTGCCCACCAGATGGACATCGCAAGGCCAGTATTTGTTGAATTTTTCGAGATCATCCGGATAGCCCAGAGCGGTGATATAGTTTGACAAGGCATCAAGCCAGACATAAACCACGTGGCCTTCTTCGATGGGTACTGGAATGCCCCAATCAAAGCTGGATCTTGAAATACAAAGATCTTCAAGCCCTTGCTTAACAAAATTCAGCATTTCGTGCCTTCTGGAATCAGGCTGGAGAAACTCAGGATTGGTCTCAAAAAGTTCAATCAGTCTGTCCTGATATTTCGAAAGCTTGAAAAAATAAGCTGCTTCCTTTGCCTTTTCTACTGGCCTTCCGCAGTCTGGACACTTGCCATCTGTGATCTGAGTCTCTGTCCAAAAAGCTTCGCAAGGTGTGCAGTACCAGCCCTCATAGGTGCTCTTATAGACATCGCCCTTTTCATACATCTTCATGAACATGGCTTGCACTCTTTTAATATGCCTAGGTTCGGTCGTCCTTATGAAATCATCATAAGAAATTTCCATGGAGCTCCAGAGATCTTTGATTCCTTCCACTATTTTATCCACATAGACCTGCGGAGTCGTTCCCTTTTCGATAGCGGCTTTCTGGATTTTTTGGCCATGCTCATCGGTTCCAGTGAGGAACATGACATCATAGCCGGTAATTCTTTTAAACCTCGCCATTGCGTCCGCCATAACTGTGCAGTAGGTATGGCCTATGTGCAGATTGGAACTTGGGTAATAAATGGGTGTCGAAATATAATACGTTTTTTTGGTCAAAATCTCCATCTCCTTTATATTCTCGTTTGCTCATGGCAATTATACTAATTTCACCTAACTATAATATCAGAAATTTGATTATTGCGCAAGAAATCAAGCCGCCTTTCGGCAATAGCAACAGCCAGCCATAGGCAACTACAAGTCCGTTTTAAGCAGTTTTAAAGGCTAGACGAGACGATTGCCCCCCTATCTATGGAGGTTGATGATGGCCTGATCGCCGCATCCCTCATACTCAAACTGTATGGTTACATGGCCGATGCCATTTTCATAAAGTTTGTTTTCTATCGCGTCATGAATTGGTCCCGCTTCGCTGATCAGCATGTCGCTGATCATGACATGAGCTTCAAAGTAAACACTGTGCTCATCCATGCTCCATACATGAACGTGGTGAACGCCCAAAACGCCTTGTATTGCCAGAATATCTTCCAATATAGGTGCTAAGTTCAGTTCTTCCGGAGCCCCCTGCATCAAAATATGAAAGGCTTTTTTAACGATGCCATAACTCTCCTTCAGAATATAAAGCCCAATCGCAACGGTCAATATAGGATCTACCCAGTAAGCAGAAAAATAGTAAATAAGAACGCCGCCAATAACAACAGCTACAGATGACATGGTATCTGTAAGAAGATGCAGGTAAGAAGCCCTGATGTTCAAACTTCCTTTTGCCCCCTGCTGAAGAAGGAGCATGCCGACAAAGTTTGCCACAAGTCCAATAAGCCCTACAAAAATAACAACCCCGCCATTAATCGGTTTGGGGTCCATAAATTTCAAATAGGCCTCTTTGAACAAAAAAGCGGATATGGCAATCAAGAAAAATGCATTGAGCACTGCCGCCAGAATGGTAGCCCTCTTATACCCAAAGCTTCGCCTTTCATCATTTTCTCGCTCTGCAATCCTTATCGCCAAGTAACTGATAATGATCGCGATGCCATCGCTGAAATTGTGCAAAGCATCCGAAATTAAAGACAGACTGCCCGCATACAGCCCGCCGACAATCTGTGCTATTGTAATGACGAAATTAAGCACAACAACTATAATAAGTCTGCCGCCCTTGATTCCGGAGACATCCTGCGTAAGCCCATGCTCATGGCCATGATGAGTATTATGATCGTTTTCGTGACCATGATTGTGATGAGCATTTTGATCGTTTTTATAGGCGGGATCGTGATCATTTGGATGATCATGTTCGTTAATCATAGGTTTGAGTCCTCCGAATTTAATATTTTAGCCGGATGATGCCCGGATTTGTCGAAATAATAAGTTTCGAGTAGATAAAACACTTTATAACTTAGAGAAAACCAAAACGAAGTCAAACTTGAAGGAGATAAAAATTTTCGAGAAAAGTATCGCAACAGTCTAAACGAAAAGATATACAGATTCTTCTGCCTTACCAAAGTTTCAACAAATCTAGAAAGCTATCTGAAAGGGCTCAATCATTTGTGAGAGAACCATGGCTACATATTCCTTTGTGCCGTAGGCACGTAGCCCTGAGTTCTAGAACAAATGATTGAGCCCTTTAATTCGAGCTGAATAAGATTTGTTTAAATTTAGCGTTTGCGCCTGTACCCGCCGTCCTTGACATGTATTCTTGTCAAGGCCTTTTCAATGGCCACTTTTGCAAGGCGAATCTGCAGATCGTCTTTTTCTGTAATTGTTAGGCTGCTTTCTGCTCTTTCCTTGGCTAATGCAGCTCTATCGGCGTCGATTTCCTCAGGCCACTCTGCAGAGTCTGTAAAAATGACAATGGTTTTTTGCACATCAATATAGCCACCAGATATTGCGGCAATCTTGTACTCTCGAGATCCCTTTTCCTGAATCCAGAGCTCTCCGGTTGAAAGAAGCTTGCAGGCCCACGCATGATTTGCCATGAAACCCTCGTCTCCGTTTAAAGTTCTAACGATGACCAGTTCAACTTCTCCATCATAAAATAATCTTTCCGGAGTAATGACCTCTAATCTGAAACTATTTGCCATACCATCACCCGCCTATACTGGACAGCTTTGTGCTGTTGCTGCTTCTTCCTTTATTGTCTCTACTGCTTTAGCTTGAGCTTCAGCTTTGCTGTCTCTAAATCTATCCACGACCTCATCAATGCCACCAGCAAATAGGAACATGGATTCAGGTATTTCATCATGCTCACCTTCAAGAATTTCTCTAAAGCCCCTGATTGTCTCAGTAAGAGGGATGTATTTTCCAGGAGTACCCGTAAATTGTTCCGCTACATGGAAAGGCTGGGACAAGAATCTTTGAATTTTTCTGGCTCTGTATACCACCAGCTTATCCTCGTCACTTAGTTCGTCCATACCAAGAATTGCAATAATATCCTGAAGTTCTTTATAACGCTGAAGGACTTCCTGTACGCCTCTGGCTACATTGTAATGCTCTTCACCAACAATAAGTGGATCCATAATTCTGGAAGTGGAATCAAGAGGGTCAACAGCCGGGTAGATCCCCAGTTCTGTAATGGCTCTTGATAATACTGTTGTCGCATCCAAATGGGCGAAAGCTGTTGCAGGGGCTGGGTCTGTCAGGTCATCAGCAGGAACGTAAATAGCCTGTACCGATGTAATTGAGCCTTTTTTTGTTGAGGTGATTCTTTCCTGAAGAGCGCCCATTTCTGTGGCAAGGGTCGGCTGATAGCCAACTGCGCTTGGTACACGGCCTAAAAGAGCTGATACTTCTGATCCCGCTTGGGTAAATCTGAAAATATTATCTATAAAGAGTAGAACGTCCTGATTAGCTTCATCTCTAAAGTATTCCGCCATAGTCAAAGCAGTTAGCCCAACACGCATTCTCGCCCCTGGAGGTTCATTCATCTGACCGAATACCATGGCTGTTTTTTCAATAACGCCGGATTCAATCATTTCATAATAAAGGTCGTTTCCTTCACGTGTTCTCTCACCTACGCCGGCAAAAACAGAAATTCCGCCATGCTCTCTGGCAATATTATTGATCAGTTCTTGAATAAGAACCGTTTTGCCAACTCCTGCACCGCCGAATAGACCTACTTTTCCGCCTCGAGTATACGGCGCAATCAAGTCGACTACTTTAATGCCTGTCTCAAAGATTTGAGTGGTCGTCTCCTGCTCTTCGAAGGTTGGAGCCTCTCTATGAATTGGCATTGTTTTACTGGATTCACAGGGTCCTTTTTCGTCTATGGTTTCACCAATAACGTTGAAAAGTCTGCCTAGTACTTCCGGGCCAACCGGCACACTGATTGGATTTCCGGTATCTGTAGCTTCCATGCCCCTGGTCAGTCCATCCGTTGAGGAAAGCGCTACGCAGCGAACGACGTCGTCGCCAATATGCTGAGCCACTTCGACAACAATTCTTCTGTCGTTAAAAATGATTTCAATTGCATTAAGCAGTTCGGGCATGTTTTCGGGACTGAATTTTACGTCCACAACAGGTCCTATGATTTGATGAATTGTTCCTGTATTATTTGCCAAGTTTTTCACATCCTTTCTATTTTAAAGCCTCTGATCCGCCTACGATCTCGGATATTTCCTGCGTAATCGCAGACTGTCTAGCCCGGTTAAAATTCAGTGTCAGATCCGCAATCATTTCTCTGGCGTTGTCTGTTGCGCTATCCATAGCCATACGTCTTGCCGCATGCTCACAGGTAGCCGATTCAACGATCGCCCGATAAATCATGATTTCAACATATTTTGGCACGAGATAGTTGAATACTTCGTCTACGGACGGTTCATATTCCACCTGTTTTGCGAGTTTAGGCATCAAAGGGTTCTTCTTAATCGCAAAGGGCAGTAACGTGACCGCCTTGACTTTTTGCTCCATGGAACTGACGAAGGAAGTGTAGACTAGAACAACTTCATCTATTTCCTTGTTATTGTACATTTCGATGATTGGTTTGCTGATCTCTTGAGTTTCAATAAAAGCAATGCTTTCAGGAGGTCTCATATAGGCCTCTTCAATACGATAACCCTTCTTGAGAAAGAAATCTCTTCCCTTGGTCCCAACTGCCACAATCACTGGCTCTTCAGGATCACAGTCAATCATGTTTGAAGCCTCTTTTATAACGTTGGCATTAAAGCTTCCGCAAAGGCCTCTTGAACTGGTGACTACAATATAACAGCTGGTATTGACTTCTCTGTTGCCTTCCAAATAATCGACAGGCACCTCAGCATTGCTGTTGAAGATTTCTTCAATGGATTCAGTAACAAATCCAAAGTATTGGTTCGTCCTTTCAAAGATGGCTTTTGCCCTCCTCAGTTTGGCAGCAGAAACCAGCTTCATGGCATTGGTAATATGCTCAGTGCTTTTAACGCTCTTTATTCTTCTTTTGATTTCTTTTATTCCGTTGGCTGCCATGATTTTTTCGACTCCTCTATTGCTGATTCTTGAATATCAGTTTAAATTCTTCCAAAGCTGCTTTTAGTTGAGTCTCCGTGGCTGCATCAACAGTCCCCGTCGTTTTAATAGCCTTGCCAATTTCTGCGTGATGGAGGTCCATAAACTCATACAATCGCTTCTCGAATCTGCGTACATCTTCAACTTCAATATCCACCAGGTATTTGTTAGTGGCAGCGAAGATAATCATGACCTGATGTTCAACCTTAACCGGAGCATATTGGCCCTGCTTAAGCATTTCCATGAGCCTCGCACCATGTTCAAGGCGGCTTCTGGTATCTTTATCAAGGTCTGATCCGAATTGGGAGAAAGCCGCCAATTCTCTATACTGCGCCAGTTCAAGTCTTACTTTTCCAGAAACTTTTTTCATCGCCTTAATCTGAGCGGAGCCGCCTACTCGGGATACGGATATCCCTGAGTTGACCGCCGGACGCTGGCCAGAATAAAAAAGCTCTCCTTCAAGGAAAATCTGTCCATCAGTGATCGATATGACATTGGTCGGGATGTAGGCAGAGACGTCTCCAGCCTGTGTTTCAATGATTGGAAGAGCAGTAATGGAACCGCCGCCCAAAGCATCTGAAAGCCTTGCCGCTCTTTCAAGCAATCTGCTATGCAGATAAAAAACATCTCCAGGATAAGCTTCTCTGCCTGGTGGTCTCCTAAGCAGAAGCGACATGGCTCTATAGGCTACAGCATGTTTGGAAAGATCATCATAAATAATCAGGACGTCTTTTCCCTGCTCCATAAATTCTTCTGCCATAGCACAGCCAGCATAAGGTGCTATATATTGCAACGGTGCTACTTCACTGGCCGAAGCTGAAACTACGATTGTATAGGCCATTGCACCCTTTTCTTCCAGAACCTGAACAATCTGAGCAACGGTAGACCTTTTCTGACCTATGGCTACATAAATACAGATGACATTTTCTTCACTTTGATTGAGAATGGTATCGATGGCAATGGCCGTTTTACCGGTTTGTCTATCTCCAATAATCAATTCTCTTTGCCCTCTGCCGATTGGAATCATGGAATCTATAGCCTTAATCCCTGTCTGGAGCGGCTGATTAACAGATTTTCTTTGGAGAACGCCAGGTGCATTGTTTTCGACAGGTCTGAATTTAGTGGTTCTGATGACTCCGCGGCCGTCAATTGGCTGACCTAAGGCATTGACTACTCTACCAATCAGAGCTTCTCCAACAGGTACTTCAACAACTCTTCCAGTAGGTTTGACGATGTCTCCTTCTCTGATCTCAGAGTCGATACCCATAATAACCGCCCCAACATTATCTTCTTCAAGATTTAGTGCCATACCATAGACTTCACCCGGAAATTCTAAAAGTTCGCCTGCCATACAGTTACTCAACCCATAAATTCTGGCAATGCCGTCACCAACCTGTAGTACGGTCCCAAAATCAGATATCTGCACTTCATTAGTATATCTTTGAATTTGCGCCTTAATGACTGCGCTTATTTCTTCAGGTTTTAAATTCATTTGCATCACCTTCTAATTATAAATTCTGACTAAAACGTCTACTGCCTTACTAAACAAGTCTTTTATCAGGTTTAAACAGCTAATTGGCTGAGACTTTCCTTAAGGTTGTGAAGCCTCTTTTGGATGGTGGCATCAATGATCTTACCTTCTATCAATATTTTCACTCCGCCAATTATGCCAGGATCTGTCTCGTTTTTAAGTTTTACAGTCTTTCGCATAAGTTTACCCGTTTCATCTTCAAAAGACTTGAGCTCATCTTGGGTCAGAGGTTCAACAGAAATGATGATTCCTGAAGAAATATTCTGGCTGGTATCCATTTTTTTTCTGTAAAACTTAGCGATTTCCTTGAGATTTCTGCTCCTTTTTTTATCTATTAGGACAAATATAAAGTTCAAAAGCTCTTGGCTGATTTGACCTTCGAAGCAGTCTCTTACAACCTGTTTTTTAACATCTTTTGGAATAGTCGGCATGGTGAGAAATTCAAAGAATAAAGGTTCCTCCTGCAGACTATGAATAACAAGATCAAAATCCTCCTGGATTTTGACCAGTTTATCCTGCTCCCTTGCAACATCAAATAAAGCTGTTCCGTAGACGGCGTCAACCGTTAGCTCTGCCATGTCATTCTCCCTGCGTCCTCAATAATCTTGCCCACTATTACATGTTGCTCTTTGGTATCAAGCTGTTTTTCCAGAATTTTTTCTGCAGCAAAAATAGCCAGATTTGCAATCTGATCCTTGAAATCGCCGACAGCCTGTTCCTTTTCGCGTTCAATCTCCAGTTCGTTTCTTTTTAATAGTTCAACTGATTTCTTCTGAGCCTCGGCAATGATTTCCTTGGCCTGAGCCTCTGCTTTAATCATTGTCTGTTTGGTGCGTTCTCTGGCTTCTTCATCCACATCCGCAAGCTTTTTCTGGTAATCAGCGTAGAGCTGAGCTGCCTCTACATTCTTGTTTTCCGCGTTTGCTATACTATCTGCAACCGCTTGCTCTCTCTTTTGCATATGCGCTCTGATTTTAAGAAAAAACTTCTTTCTTAGGATAAGAAACAACACGATCATGCTGGCCATGTTGATCAAAAGCGTCCAGTTAAACTCAATCAGTCCGGTATATAGTTCCAAAATACCGCCCCCCTCCGAGTTTTATGTGCTTAAATTCTTACAGCAAGCCAACAAGTGGATTTGCAAACAATAGCACGATAGCGATAATAAATGCGAAAATACCTGTTGTTTCTGTTACAGCCTGGCCTATAAGCATGGTTTTGATGATATCTGTCTGTGCTTCCGGTTGTCTTCCGACTGCTTCTACAGCCTTAGCTGCTGCCATACCCTGCCCGATACCAATACCTACTGCTGAAATCATGGTAAATCCGGCGCCTAGTGCTGAAAGTCCGATAATAAATGCTTTTGGATCCATTATAAATTCCTCCTTGTTTTTTCTTATATTTTATTAATGCTCTTCATGGGTCATGTTATTGATTGAAATGAAGACCATAGTTAACATGGTGAATACGAAACCCTGCAAAATCGGTTCGAAAATATCGAAAAACAGATTGGCAGGCAGCGGAATGAGAAACTGGAAAAATGGTATGCTTAGGCTCAGAGATTCCGAAACCGAGTCAAGCCCAGTAAATATCAGGGCCATGATAATCATCCCTCCGGCAATATTGCCGAACAAACGAAAAGACAGCGATATGGGGAAGGCCAGTTCACCGACGAGATTAATCGGCAGCATAAATGGATAAGGCGCCGACAGGTGCTTGAAATAGCCAACTATGCCTTTGCTTTTAATTGAATTGTAATGGACGAGAAAGAATGTGATTCCGGCCAGAGCGAAGGTGGTGTTGACATCCGCCGTAACAGGCCTCAGACCCCATAATCCCAGGGAGTTTCCCAGAATCAGAAATATAAAGAGTGTGCCAATGTAAGGCGAGAAGTTGCTGTTACGCTTTCCCATTGCGCCTTCGGTAAAATTATAGACGAATTCTACGATGTACTCCGCAACAAGCTGAATCCCTTTGGGCTTCTCCTCCAGCTTTCGCGTCGCTAATAACGCAAAAGTAATCATTATAGCCATGATAATCCAGAAATATAGAACAGTTTCGGTAATGAAGAAATCCCCAATGCCGAAGATTTTTCTCGGCCCTAAGTGTGCGATCGAATGCATCTATGTTCTCCTTTGTCATTTATTTCTATTGTCTTAAGATTCAATTTTTTCTGTTATCTTCAGGCTCTTCTTCTTGCCTTTTTTGAATATATACAGGAAGAAAATTGCCAATTGAATTGTTAATAGTCCTGCTACTGTCCCAGCGGCGCAAACCACGCTAATCTTTAAAGCGATCAATACTGCTGCTGCCGAAAGCACCATTCTTATCATATAGCCCAGCATGCCAATGAAGGTATTCTTTGTGGTAATCATCAAGCTTCCGGCTAAGGCCATGAGGCTAAAATTCGCTATTGCGATCAAAGTCCCTAACCCTATACCATACGCAAATTCAGTGCCAGCACCAATTATGGGAATGGAGACCAGTTCAATAAGCACGGCGCAAATCAGGGCATAGGTGTAAATCTCTTTTTTAAATTGTCCTAAACTGTTCATTTTCTTCTGCTGTCTTTTTTGACGTTCACACGTTTTAGCTCTCTGTAGGCGGCATAAAACCCAACAACGATGCCGACGACCAATAATGAAAAGAGGAAAACATGACCGCCGCCAGAGGCAGAATCGAGTAGTTCTCCGGCTGCAATACCTATTATGATGGGTATTGCAAGGGTTAGACCAATCTGGGTAAGTAGAGCAAATGAGTTGAGAAGATCAAAGTCTTCCTCCTTGTTCTTGCTCATAGTATCACTTCCCTTTCTTTTTCATTGAAACAAATTATAGTCCTATCTCACAAAAAGTAAAGGTCAATTTACTGTAATTCGTCTCGTATACAGTATACATCTTTTTGCTTATTATTTATACGCGCCTCTTTAGGATGCTTATTATATGTTCGGCGGCATGACCATCCCCATAAGGATTGATGGCGTTCGCCATACGTTGATGTGCGGATGCATCGGTCAGGAGTTTACGAGCCATTCCATAAATTGTCTCCCGTTCAACCCCTGCAAGCTTCACCGTTCCCGCCGCTACGGCCTCCGGCCGTTCAGTTTCCTTTCGAACCACCAACACTGGCTTACCTAGCGCTGGCGCCTCTTCCTGCATGCCACCCGAATCGGTTATAATCAAGTAGGATTTGGCCATCAAATTGACAAAAGGCTGGTATTGGAGCGGTTCAATCAAATGAACCCGGTCTATTCCTTTCAATATTTCATTAGCCGTGCTTCGCACCTTCGGGTTCATGTGTACAGGATAAATGATTTCAATATCCGAAAACTCAAGGGTCAGATCTCTAATAGCGGAAAAAATTTGCACCATGTATTCGCCAAGATTTTCCCTTCGATGGCAGGTCACCGTTATCACGCGTTTATTGATAAAATCTATTCCTTTTAAAGTCTCATCTTGAAAGCTATAAGGTTTATCGGCAACTTCGAGCAAAGCATCAATGACTGTGTTTCCCGTAACGAAAATAGCATCATCGGTGACGCCTTCTTTAAGCAGATTCAGTCTGTTATTTTCCGTAGGGGCGAAATGAAAATCGGCCAGGTGACTGGTCAGAACACGGTTCATTTCCTCCGGATAGGGCGAATATTTATCATAGGTGCGTAGCCCCGCTTCAACATGTCCGATTTTAACCTTGTTATAGAAAGCTGCAAGCGAAGCTGCAAAAGTGGTGGTGGTATCACCATGAACTAAAACAATATCAGGCCTTTCTTTGACGAAAACTTCTTCAATCCCGGTCAGGACATTGGCAGTTATCGCGCTGATGGTCTGATTTGGCTGCATGATATTCAAATCATAATCCGGTTTCAGCTGGAATAAATCAAGAACCTGATCCAACATTTCTCTATGCTGCGCCGTCACGCATAAAACCGACTCAATGCCCGGTTCAAGGTTGAGTCTTTTGACCAGCGGAGCCATTTTGATGGCTTCTGGCCTTGTCCCAAATACGGTTAATACTTTCATTATTTTATGCTCTACTTTCTATCCTATTCTAATTTCCTGACAACTTCCTCAATGACGCCTTCTTTTGACAGACCAGGCTTGTCCATCTCTTTTTCCAAGACTTCAAGCACCTCTTGTTCCTTTATAAAGACAACTATGAGTGTTAAAGCCACAAGGACCAAGCTGCCGGTTTCAAACCATAAGCCTCTGCTCAGTAGTATGGCCGCGACACCCATGATCCCGCTAATACCATATAATGTGAGAACTGTCCGCTTTTGTCCTAGGCCTACAGCCATAATTCGATGATGCAAATGCCCCTTGTCGGCCTCCATAATGGGCTTCCCATTGAGAAGCCGTCTAATAATGGCAAAAACCGTATCAAAAATGGGCAGGGCCAGCACCAACATTGGCACAACCGTGGCGATAATCGTAGCGCTCTTCATGGGTCCCATGACGGAAATACCCGCCAGCATAAACCCCAGAAATAAGGACCCGCCGTCACCCATGAATATTTTTGCCGGGTTGAAATTGAAAGGCAAAAACCCTAAACTAGCGCCTGCAATGGCTAATGTAGCCATTGATATTTCTGGTCTACCTGTCAAAAATGCTGTATAGGAAATGGAAATCGACGCAATAAATGCGATTCCTGCCGCCAGACCATCAAGACCATCTATCAGGTTAACCGTATTTGTGATGCCAACGATCCATACGATGGTTACAATAAGGCTAAGCCACCAAGGGAAGAAGAAAAAGCCGTCCCCAAAAGGATTGCTCACAAATGAAATGCGCACGCTGAACAGAAACAAAATAACAGCGCAAACAATCTGGGCCGCCAGTTTGACCCTTGCAGGCATGCCCTTAATATCATCATAGATACCGACCAGGAAAATCAGGGTTCCCCCGGCAATGACGCCTAGAAGCTTGGCATTTATAGGCAAGAAAGCGATCATAGCGCCAATTGTCCCGATATATATGGCCATTCCGCCAAATCTCGGCATGGCCTTTGTGTGCATACGACGATCGTCTTTTGGTATGTCGATGGCGCCTATTCTTGGTGCTATTCTTATGGCTAAGGGCGTAAAAGCCAATGCTAGCCCAAGAGCAGCCAGAAAAATTCCTATATAATTGTTCATAATGCGTGTCCTTTCAGAAGTTGTGATTATTTAATTACGCCATGGTTTCGATAACCATCCCAGCTTCACTCAGCATTTCAAGAGACAGCTCATCCGGGTAGCCTTGTTTGATGACGATTCGGAGAATACCGGCATTGATAATCATCTTGGCGCAAATCACGCAGGGCTGAGTGGTGCAGTAAAGCGTTCCACCGGCTATGCTTTGGCCGAGATGGGCTGCCTGAATAATGGCATTTTGCTCGGCATGAAGCCCTCGGCACAGTTCGTGTCTTTGTCCTGAAGGCACATTGAGCTGCTCTCTGAGGCAGCCCCTTTCGCCACAGTGTTTGATTCCTGTAGGAACCCCATTATATCCAGTGGCCATAATCCTGTTGTCCTTGACAATAACAGCGCCGACTCTTCTTCGTGTACAGGTCGATCTCTTTTCGGCTACCTCGGCCATTTCCATAAAATATTCATCCCAGCTCGGTCTTGTCATTTTAGCTTCCTCCCACAGAATTATTTTGTCCTAGCTTTAACTATGTAAATGATGGATTTATCAATCATTTAGTTTAGCTGAATTAGTCTTTCGGAAGACCTCGTTAGCCGCCTTGACTGTGGCCATGGCGTCCTTTCCGAAATAATCAGCTCCAATTTTCTGTGCATATGCAAAGGTCAGTACCGCGCCGCCAACCAGGATTTTGCAAGTTAGTCCCTCAGCTTTCAGTGCCTTAATGGTGGCTTCCATATTTACAACCGTAGTTGTCATGAGAGCACTTAACCCGACAAATCTGATATTTTCTTCACGAACCGTCTGAACCACTTTTTCAATAGCCACGTCCTTGCCGAGATCTATGACCTCATAACCATAGTTTTCAAGCATCACTTTCGCAATATTTTTACCAATATCATGAATGTCTCCTTTGACAGTGGCGACGACAATCTTTCCATAATTGATACTGCCGCCAGTTTGCTTCATTTCATTTTTGAGAACAGCAAAAATGCTTTTTACCGTATCGGCCGACTTAATGAGTTGAGGAAGATAGAGCTCCCCTTTTTCATAACGCTGACCGACGATCTCCAAAGACGGAATGATGATACCCTCAACAATATCCAGAGGTAGGCGTGTTTGCAGCAGCTTTTGGGCGGCCGAGGTCGCTTGGTCCCCATAGCCTTCCAAAATAATGGTTTCAAGGCTGAAGTCAATTCGCTCAAGAGGCTTCACAGCAGGTTTGCTTTCATTGTTGCCATACGCGCCGATATAGTCTCTCGACTCCGTATCTTTGCTATTTAAAACTTCAAACGCTCTAATGGTATCAACATAGTCAGATTCAAGAGGATCGGTGATGGGTGCGTCCAGGCCTGCCTGAAGCGCCATGGCCAGAAAAGTTCTGTTCAATAGCTTCCTTTCGGGCAAACCGAAGGAGATATTGCTGGCGCCTAAGGTGGTTTTAACGCCAAATTTTGCTTTAACTTCAGTAATCGCCTCTAATGTTGCTCTTGCCGCATGCTGCTCCGCCGAAACCGTCAGCGTCAGGCAGTCAACGATGATACGCTCTCTGCCTATCCCATAGGTTTCAGCTGTTTTGATGATTTTTTCAGCTATGGCAACCCTTTCTTCTTTATTCTTTGGCAAACCATTCTCATCAAGGGTAAGGGCAATAACACAGGCGCCATACTTTTTAACTATAGGAAATATCTGATGCATCACGCTTTCTTTGCCGTTGACGGAATTGATGATTGGCCTGCCGTTGTAATTCCTGACTGCTGCTGATAACACCTCAGGATCCGAGCTGTCAATTTGAAGAGGAGCATCAACGACTGCGGATACTCTGCGAATGGCCGCCAGCATCGTCTGTTTCTCTTCAATCTCCGGAAGGCCCACATTAATATCCAGAATTTCCGCTCCAGCCTTGACCTGCCTTATAGCTTCCTGCTCAATATAACTCAAATCACCTGCTTTAAGGGCTTCCTTCAGCAGTTTTTTTCCCGTGGGATTGATACGCTCGCCGATTATTCTAATCCGATCATCTAGCATAACCGTTTTTGTTGCGGAGCAAACCGCAGTATATGGGGCACCGTTAAGATATCTCTCCGGAGCAATCATTTTTCCTGTTCTTATTATTTTGTCATTTATTTCCGAAACCTTTTTTGCCAGCTTTGCGATAAAGTCAGGCGTCGTGCCGCAGCAGCCGCCAACAATGGATACACCTTCCGAAAGCATAATGCCCATGGTGTCAACAAAAGACTCTTCGCTGATATCAAAGACCGTTTGTCCATCAACCATGCAAGGCAGTCCAGCGTTGGGCTGAACAAGAACCGGAAGCTTTGAATACCTTAATATCTGACGTACAGTACCAAGCATTTGCTCAGGGCCAAGGGAGCAGTTGACGCCGAGGGCGTCGATACCCAGATCCTGAAGCATGATCACCATGGTCAGCGGGTCTGTACCCATCAAAGTCCTGCCATCCTCCTGAAAAGTGACGGAACAGAAAATCGGCAAATCCGAATTTTCTTTGGCAGCGATCACCGCCGCTTTGAGTTCAAAAACATCGGTAAAGGTTTCAAAAAAAATAAAATCCGCGCCAGCGGAAACGCCGGCTAGAATTTGAATTTTAAAAAGTTCATAAGCCGCTTCAAAAGTGAGGTCCCCCACAGGCTCCATAAGTTTACCGTTTGAACCTAAATCTAGGGCCACATATTTCTTTCGGCCGTGGACTTTTTCAAAAGTGTCCGTTGCCTGTCTTGCAATAGCCACAGCCTGTCTTACAACTTCCACAGAGGAGTATCCGCTGCCCGAAAGTTTAAGCTCACTGGCACCGAAGGTATTGGTCGACACAAAGTCGCTGCCCGCCTCAAGATACTCCCTGTGAATGCGCTCAATGGTTTCCGGGTTAGTGAAATTCTGGATCTCTGGCAGTTCCCCTGTTTTAAGACCATATTTCTGGAGCATAGTGCCCATGGCTCCATCGCAGATTATGATACGTTTGCCAATGATTTCTCTCATGAGGAATCCCTTCCTTTTACAATCTTAAAAAAAATTATTTTATCACAATTTTCTGATGTTTTCAATATTATTGATGATGCGCCTTGCCGTATCCGGCTTGTTCATCGTATAAAGATGGATGCCGCGAACGCCGTAGGCCATAAGGTCTATAATCTGCTCGATAGCATAGGCTTCGCCAGCTTCTTTAAGCGCCTCCGGATTGTTTTCATACCGGTCGATGATGCGGCGAAATTTAGGAGGCAGATTGCAGCCAGCAAGCTGTGTGATGCGTAAAATCTGTTTCTTGTTTAATACCGGCATTACCCCCGCTGACACCGGGGCCTTCAGATCCGCCAGATCCAATTCTTCCATAAACCGGTAGAAGAGTTCGTTGTCAAAGAAAAGCTGAGAAATCATAAACTCCGCACCAGATTTTTCCTTTTCTTTTAAATATTTGATGTCCGCTATTTTGCTGTCGCAATCAATATGTCCTTCTGGATAGCAGGCAGCGCCAATACAGAAATCCTCATGCATTTTAATCTCACGGATGAGGTCACCGGCATACCTATACTGCAGTGGATTTGGAAAATCAAAATCCGGATTTTCCGGGATATCTCCACGCAGCGCAAGAACGTTTTCTATGTTGTTTGCTTTAAGCTCTTTGAAAATCTCATGAAGTTCATCCTTGGTCGACGCGATGCAGGTCAGATGGGCCAGACTTTCTATCCCATAATCATTCTTGATTCGCGATGCGATTTCTACTGTTCTGCCTTTAGCCTTACCTCCGGCACCGTAGGTCACGCTCATATAGTCCGGTCTGAGATCCTTAAGTGCCTCAATCGTCTGAAAAATAGACTCCAGTGGAGAATCCGGCTTAGGCGGAAAAATCTCAAGCGAGAGAACCATCTTTTTACTATTGTATATATCAATAATTTTCATATTAATCCTCACATCTTTATTTTGGCAGTACAATAACCCTATTTTCCTTTGAAGGTCTATAGAGCACAAAGCGTCTGCCGATGCTCTGAACAAATTCTGCCGATAAGGCTTCTGCTGCCTGATTTGCTGCATCTTTTGGCTTTAATTCACAGCCTTCCTGCAGTTTCACCTTTACAAGCTCTTTTGTTTCCAGGGATACATCGAGTTCATTGATGACATTTTGGGTTATTCCGGCTTTTCCGATATAAACAAGTGGGTTTAAGTCATGGGCCAGTCCCTTCAAGTAACTTCTTTGTTTTCCAGTTATCATAAAGTCCTCCTTAATTTTTCTTGATCAAAATAGACTTCCACCAGGTATAGTCCTTGTGGTTTGGCTGTATTGCCAATTCTTTTCATTTTGCCTTCGAGTATTTGCCCTATCGCTTCCGGCGGGTTCTTGCCATAACCTATATTGAGTAGCGACCCGGTCATCATTCGGACCATTTTGTATAAAAATGCATTGCCAACTACTTCGATATGAACAGCGTTTTGCGGCTGCTCGCTGACGGTCATGCTGTGAATGGTGCGCTCAGTGCTCTTATTAATTTGCCCGTTTTTACCTGAAAAAGCTTTGAAATCGTGGGTTCCAGTAAAAAATTGAGCTGCTCTATTCATAGCTTCAACATCAAGGCTTCTTGTCACAGTAAGGGCATATTTTCTGTCAAAGATCCTGCGCTCATCTGCTCTAATTATCTTATAGACATATCTCTTGCCTATGGCAGAAAATCTGGCGTGAAATTCCATGGGGACTTCCTCTACCTGAGTTATTATAACATCATCAGGAAGAAAACCGTTGATTGCCCGCCTTATTTTTGCAACCGGCATCGGAAAATCAGCTATAAAATTGGTCTTCTGCCCGTAAGCATGGACTCCCGCATCCGTTCTGCTTGAAGCAAGAAGTTCAATTGGCTGATCAAGCAATAGCGCCAGTCCTTTTTCAAGCTCTCCCTGTACGCTTCTTTGTCCTGGCTGACGTTGCCAGCCGACAAACCCCGTCCCATCATATTCAACTGTGAAAAGTATATTTTTCACGGGTCATTTACCCCAATTTTCAAGATAGTTATATTTTAAGGCCTAGCTCTTTTTTGCACAACCTTAATTTAAATAGTGATAAATATGAAGCCCCGTTGCACAATTCAAGTTTTTCACTGCTTTTTTACTGCATTCAACCTAGCTCAATTTATGTTGCATTGCAACGGTTTCATGGCTTTTAGCTTTATTCCATGTTGACATAAACCCAAAATAGTTGTAGAGTAGTGAGGAATTGTTAAAATAACAATTGAACTTAAGGAGGAGATTACCATGAAAAACTTTAAAAAAGCAAGTATTCTTGTATTGGTTCTAATTATGGCTATGACAGTATTCACAGCTTGTGCAAAGTCAGAACCAGCACCAAAGCCAACACCAGAACCAACCGGTTATGTAGATGGTACATATTTTGCCGAAGAGCCAGCTTTCAATGCTGAAACAACTTGGAAAGACAATGTCACAGTAACCATCGCTGGCGGAAAAATCACTGCTGTAGTTTTAAACGCAACAAGTTCAGATGCAACTAAAGGCGACAAGATTTCAGAAGTTGCCGCTGGAAATTATGACATGTCAGTAGCTGGATCCACATCACCTTGGGATGTACAAGCAAAAGCTATCCAGGATTACATCGTTTCTACTCAGGACACGACTTCCATCGCTTTTGATGCCGCTGGAAAATCTGATGCTATCTCAGGAGCAACCATTTCTTATGGTCACTTCTTTGACTTAGTAAACGATGCATTAGCACAAGCAGTAGCGAAATAAGCTGTATTCAGACATTCGCTTAAAGCTTGAAGGATAACCAACTTATAAAAGAAAAGGACGGCCGAAACGCGAGTTTCGGGCCGTCCTCTTTTTCTCAATGATCTTGTCAAGATCCTTCTGCATCAACATAATTCGCATTATCAGCTCTATTTGAAAATCCCAAGTCGTTACTCGTTTTTGTATATTTCGTAGGGTATATCCTTGCCAAATCCTGAGGTTAAGGTGACTTTGTTGTCTTTAGTGATGAACATTGCATCTGTATTCGGCAGGCTTTCAATCAAGGCAGTTGCTTTTTCAATGCCAAGTAAGAAGCAAGTTGTGCTTAGACCGTCCCCATCGACGGATAAATCTGAAACAATGGATATGGCCGATAGATTGTTCTCGACAGGATATCCGGTTCTAGGATCAAGAATATGATGGTAAAACTTCCCATCCGGCGCCGTGAAACTTCTTTCATAGATGCCTGAAGTGACTACGGATTTTTCCCCTACAGTAACCGTTGCTATAGTTTCATTTCTGTCTGCAAAGGGCTGCTGAATGCCAACGATCCAAGTTTTAATTTTGGGCTTTTCTCCTACAGTGATAACATTGCCTCCGAGATTGACAATCGCTCCCTGAACTTTCTTGGATTTCAGGAAATCGGAAAGGCGGTCAGCAATAAATCCCTTTCCTATTGCGCCCAAATCCAGTTGGGCTCCGGGTCTTAGAAGAGTTACCGTATTGCCTTCTATCTTGATGTACTTATAGCCTACGGTTTTCAAGTCCGCAGCAATGACATCTGCTGGTGGAACTATGTGAGAAGCGCCAGGAAAATCCCAAAGTGAGGTCAGCGACCCCATAGTAATGTCGAAAAGCCCATCTGATATTTCACTATAATGAATGGAATCCTTAATAATTTGAACGGTATCATCAGATACCGTCACGGGTTTTCCGCCCGCATGATTGATTCTATAAATATCGCTGCCCTCAATGGCCGTGCTAAAAAGATTGTCGTATTCAACGCCCAAGGCAAATGCTTCATCGATGATTTGGGCTGCGTTCTTTCCATAGACTGTTATAGTGCAGGTTGTATTGAGCATGAATTGGGACTTTTGTTCCGGCTTGGCGGGGGTACAACCGGTTAGGGCTATCAAGGAAGCGATCAGGCTAATCGCCACCGCAATTTTTGCATACTTTTTCATGGTTTACTCCTTTTTGTGTGTCAAGAATGTTATTAAATAGCTCTTCCCCAGAATTATTTTCTTTTTGTTGGCAAATTATTATCAAAGTAGTATATTATTGGGGAGAAATCAATTTTTAACTGGACTTTATTCTATCAAATAGTATATCATGTTCTGTGCATGATAGGGTTTTTAGTGTTCACCCTGTCATAATTCTCAGATTCATATTATACACATAGGCATTTTTAGTCAAGCAATATAGCATCCTCACGTTCGTAGCGCAGATTGCTGCGTTATAAATAGAAACTAAATTATTATAATTTATAAAAAGGTGGTAAGAGATGAAAAAGAAAATTGTAGTCCTGGGCGGAGGATACGCCGGCGTATTGACCGCAAAAAACCTGGCCAAAAAATTCAAACGGGGAGGCGACGTCGATATTTGTTTGATCGATAAGAACCCTTTCCACACCATGCTCACAGAACTTCACGAAGTTGCAGCCTGTAGAGTCGAAGAAGACAGCATTAAGGTTAGCCTTGAAAAAATATTCGCCCAAAGAAACGTTGACGTTATTCTTGATACCATCGAATCCATCGATTATGACAACAAAAAGCTCATTGGCAAAACCGCTACCTATGATTATGATTATCTGGTTTTATCCAGTGGATCAAAACCAACATTTTTTGGGATTGAAGGTGCAGAAGCCAATACACATAAACTCTGGTCCTATGAAGATGCAGTAAAACTTCGTAATCATATGGTTGGAATTTTCGCTAAAGCGGCTCTTGAGCCGGATGAGCAAAAAAGAAGAAAGCTGCTGACCTTCTTTGTCGTTGGCGCAGGCTTCACCGGAGTCGAAATGGTGGGAGAGCTAGCAGAATGGCTGCCTCATATCACAGTTGAATACGAACTAGATCCCGCTGAAGTTTCCATCGTTAATGTGGATATGCTGGACCGCGTGGTTCCTACTCTTCCAGAAAAATTATCCGCCAAGGTCCATAGACGTCTTGAAAAAATGGGCGTGCAGGTTATGCTCAAAAGAGGCGTGGTTGGGATTGGACCTGATTACATCGATGTCAAAGCTGGCGATGAAATTAAGAGATTCGATGCCACTACCATTATCTGGTCAGCTGGCGTTGAGGGCGCTGATATCGCCTTTACCTCCGGCAAGGCTTTAGGCCAGGCCGCAGGACGCGGCCGTGTCCAGACTGATGAATTCCTTCGCGCCGCTGGCAGAGAAGATGTATTTATCGGTGGAGACAATATATTCTATATTCCAGAGGGATCAAAAATGCCTGTTCCTCAGATGGTAGAAAACTGCGAAGCTTCATCCCACACCATCTCAGTAAATATCGCAGCAGCCATCACCGGGCATAAAATGGAAAGCTACAGACCCAAATTTCATGGCGTCATGGTTTGTGTCGGCGGCAGATATGGGGTTGCCCATGTCGGAACGGACAATATGAAGTTCGCTCTGCCCTCCTTCCTCGCTATGTTTACCAAACATTTCATCAATATCGTTTATTTCATCCAGCTGCTTGGCTGGAACCGTGTATACAGTTACGTCTGCCATGAGTTTGCCAAAGTTAAAAATAATCGCAGCTTTGTCGGCGGTCATTTCTCCAATCGCACGCCTAATTTCTGGATGGTTCCTCTTCGCGTTTTCCTTGGTGGAATTTGGCTTTATGAAGGCATCAAGAAAGTTCAGGAAGGCTGGTTAACAGATCCAAAATTAGAGGCTTTCTTTGGTGGAGCCAATAAGTTTTATGACAGCATTCTCGGACCTGCAGCAGGCTGGAAGGGTCAAGGAACAGAAGAATCCATGCATAGCATATTCAGCTTCGTTTATGCAGAAGAAAACGAAGGCGGCGGTAACGCTGCTGCAGCCGTTTTTAGCGCTAGCACAGCTGTTGTCAATGCAGTAACAACCACCGCGGGAGCCGCAGCTGACGCTGTGACGGCTGCCTCTGGAGCAGTTGGCGCAAAGGTTGGAGATATCCTAATCAACTGGAACATCTTCGGTTTTATCAAAGTCATTTTGGTTAGTGCTACAGATGTTGCCTTTAAAGTTCAGGTCAGCTTTGTTGACTGGATGACGAATACCGTGGTTCTTGCAAGCCCTGGATCTCAGATGTTTTTTCAGATTATGATTGTGGCACTTGAAATCATCATTGGCCTGTCCTTAATCGGCGGATTGTTTACATTCTTATCCGCCGGGATGTCTCTGGTCCTTCAACTCATGTTTGTCACCACCACAGGTCTTTACATGGCCAGCTGGTGGATGTTCTTTGCTGGGATTGCCATGTTATTTGGCAGCGGCAGCGTGCTTGGTCTTGATTATTACGTCCTGCCATGGCTCAAGAAGAGATGGAAAAATGTTAAATTCGTTCAGAAATGGTACATTTATAATGATTAAAAAGGCCGATATAGTTCTTGCTTTCATTCTAATGCTTGCAGGAATTGCCTCCAGTGTCTTCCTCATTTATGGGGGAGCCGCTGGAGAAACGGTTAAAATCACGGTCAATGGTGCCATTTATGGCACATATGATTTAAACAAAGATGAAATTGTCGACGTAAAGGCGAATTCCCATTACAATATTGTTGAAATAAAGGACGGAAAAGCTTTCATCACTGATGCAGACTGTCCAGATAAGCTCTGTATCCGCCAGGGAGCAATCGACAACACTAGTCAAACGATTGTATGTTTGCCAAACAAGGTAGTCATTGAAATAATCGGACCGGACAATGGCGGACCGGATTCTTATTCGTCATAATTCGGGAAGGCAAGGTGTATTTTGGCAAAAAAAGTTTCTATAAGCGGGATTTTCGCAACCTTGGCTTTGATATTTTCTTATATTGAACGGCTTATTCCCCTAGATATTGGCGTTCCTGGCGTTAAGCTGGGTTTATCCAATATTATTGTTATTATTGCCCTGTATACCTTGGGCACTAAGTATGCATTAGGGATCAATGTGTTTCGTATTTTCATCGGAGGTCTTCTGTTTAGCGGTGTATTTGGAATCGCTTATAGCCTGGCCGGAGGGCTTCTGAGTTTTGCCGTCATGTATGGACTAAAAAAGACTCAGTTGTTCAGCATCGTAGGCGTAAGCATGGCTGGGGGCGTCTTTCACAACATAGGTCAGATCTTGATGGCAGCTTTGGTCATCTCCAATGTTAAAATCATGCTTTATATGCCGGTTCTCATAATATCCGGAATGATTACTGGTATTTTGATAGGCATTCTTTCCGGAAACCTGATAAAGCCCCTTAAAAAAATACTGGTTTGGTCTTAAGCCAAATTAAACACAAAGGATAAAAAATAGAATGGAAAACACTAAAATAGAATTTGAGATAGCCCCTGAGTTGATTCGGCAAGAAATTGCCACAACTTTAAAAAGTACGCCGGCTAGTCTTGCAGAAATGATGGCTCATTTATCGAATTCACAAGGCAAAAATATTCGCGGTTATCTTGCTGCATTAACTGCGGCGGACCAGGCTCAAATGGTCGGTACATCTGCCATCAAAGCAGCTGCAGCTATTGAGATTCTTCACCTTGCAAGCCTGGTTCATGATGATATTATTGATGAGGCCGACACCCGAAGGGGAAAGCCCAGTCTTCATGCCAAATACGGGAAAAAAAATGCTGTCATAGCTGGGGATTACCTGTTTTGTTTATGTTTCTCACTAATATCGGAGGCTTATTCCCAGGGCACAAGTGTAGAATATATCGACCGCATTTCTGATTTCTCGAAAGCGATGAGCGCCCTATGTCTTGGCGAAATTCATCAAAGCAAACATAATTTTGATTTTGATTTAACATTAAAAAACTATCTTAAGATTATCGGTGGAAAAACCGCTTCATTATTCGCCTTATCCATGTATTCCGGTGCCAGGGCTGGTGGCCTTGATCATCAAAGTGCAAAGGTATATGGCCGAATAGGCAGTTACTTCGGCATCATATTTCAACTAATCGATGACTGCCTGGACTATGAAGGAGAAGCTGGTGTGGCTCAAAAGCCCGTAGGCAAAGACCTTCGGGAAGGAATCATTACCTTACCCTTAATCTACGCATTAAAAAGAGACCCCCAGATAAAGGAAGCTTTTGCCATAGGCATTCCTGATGAGACTATCTTTGATCAGATGATTCTAAAGGTTAAGGCTTTAGGAGGCGTCGACCACACTAAAGCCCTCGCTTATAAATATTATATGAAGACCGCTAAACTCATTTCGGGTCTTGAAGATCCTTTCAAGAAGCTAGAGCTCAATAAAATGCTTGATCGTATTTATGACAGGAAGATGTAAAAATGGGAAAGTATATCGTTGGCATATCGGGAACTTCCGGCAGCATCATCGGTTTCAGACTGATTGCAGAGCTTCTGAAGTCTGATCATGAAGTGTATTTGGTGACTACAGACCTTGGTAAAAAAGTCATGGTGCGTGAGCTTTCACAGGATTTTGAAGCTCTGATTGCAAGGCTTGATGTTATTGAGACCGGAATACTCCATATCGAAGCCATCGATAATTTTTTCTCCCTGATTTCCAGTGGAAGCTTTCATGTCGACGGTATGGTTGTAGCTCCCTGCTCGATGGGAACGCTTGCAGCTATCGCCGCCGGAACCAGTGAGAATCTCCTCACAAGGGCAGCAGACGTCTGTCTCAAAGAGCACCGTACTTTGATTCTCGTACCTAGAGAAACCCCGTTAAATGCCATCCATTTGGAAAACATGCTTAAATTATCCCGCATCGGAGTCGTTATGATCCCGCCTATCCCCTCTTTTGCCAATAACCCGGAAACTATGGGCGACCTAATCAATCAAATTGTCAGCAGATGCCTCTCGGCTTTGGCTGTGGAAAACGATCTTTATAAACGCTGGGATGGCAAGATGAGCAGATCAAAAATCATGACGAATCACAATTTTAAAAGTCAAAGTCAAAAGACGCCTTAGGGAGTCTTTTTTTATATCGATTGATATGTTATAACTAGCCTTGCTCCAAGTGCCTAAAGTGCTATCTTCATAAAATGCAGTTAGGTTTGCTGAAAATAATTGTTTATTTTTTAACATATATGGGGTATAATAAATTCAGTTCTGAAGGAAGGGCTTTTATCCGTTCCTTTGGCGGTCAAATTATAGTGTCTATCATACAGTAGATCGCCGTGTTACAAGGATTGAGGTCTCTTCATCTGAGTAATTGGGCAGAGCTAAGTTTAAGGTTTATTAAGCTTCGGTTCCGCCGAAGCTTTTTTAATTCTTAGGTTATTTCGAGTCATTTTTATAGTTTGGATCCAAGGATTATGTTAACTAAACTACAAAATCGTAAAACAGGAGGATTATATTATGGAAACCACTATAGACAACCGGCTTGGTGTCGTTGGCATCATCATTGAGAATAATGAGAAATCAGAGGAAGTGAACAAAATCCTTCACACCCATGCTAATCTCATCGTGGGTAGAATCGGCATTCCTTATCCCCAAAGAGGGGTTTGCGTAATCTCTCTCATTGTTGACGGAACTTCAGATCAGGTCAGTGCTATGACTGGAAAACTTGGCAAAATTGAGGGTATCCAGGTGAAGTCAGCCCTGGCAAGGTCATAAATCCTACTCTTGTACACTGTTACAGATGTTCAGAAGGAGTCTTGTCTGAAAAAGGAGACTTGTCTGAAAAAGGAGTCTTGTCTGAAAAAGGAGTCTTATATGAAAATGGAAGCAAGCGCTTTAATCGATAAAATCATCCAGGAATCAAAAGCCACACCAGATGAGCTCATTTCACTGCTGACCGTGGATTCCCGAGGCGCGCTCTATGCCAAAGCCACCTCTGTGAAAGAGAAAATTTACGACAAAAATATCATTCTGCGCGGGATCATTGAATTCTCAAGTTTTTGCCGCTGCGCATGTACTTACTGCGGACTTTCTTGCGAAAATATTAAACTTCCCCGTTACCGGTTCACTGAAAATGACATACTAAAGTATGCGAAGGAAGCCTATGCCGCCGGATACAGGTCCATCATACTCCAGTCCGGGGAAGATTTTTCTTATGATGCTGACAGCATTTCGCGGATTATCCGGAGCATTAAGGGGCTGGGCAATTTAATCTTAACCCTCAGCATAGGAGAAAGAACTCATGAAGAGTACACACAGTGGTTTAAAGATGGTGCAAACAGATATTTGCTGAAGCACGAAACCTCAGATGAGAAGCTCTATAATGGACTTCATCCCCATTCCAGTTTTAAGAAGCGGATGGACTGTCTTTTGGATCTTAAATCCATCGGATATCAGATCGGCAGCGGCTTCATGGTGGGCCTTCCCGGTCAGACCCTGGAGTCTCTAGCTCGTGATATCCTGCTGCTTCAGGAGCTTTCTGTGGATATGGCTGGAATCGGCATCTATATTCCCCATCCAGATACGCCCTTGGCCGGCTTAGTCTCTGGATCACCAGATTTAGCCATAGCCTGCGTCGCCCTTAGCCGCATCCTGTTAAAAAAAGTGCATCTTCCCTCCACCACTTCAATCGAAACTGAATCCACAGAAAAATATAGCTCTCTGTCGGCCGGAGCCAATGTCATTATGAAGAAGGTTGAACCTTACCATTACAGAAAGTTGTATGAAATTTATCCAAACCCTAAGATTTTTGACAAAAGCATTTTAGAAGAGCGCAAAGAACTGGAAAAGTTCGTTTTAGAGCGTGGACTCAAAGTAGAAAGGACAGTCCAATGAAAGTTACTTCAGAATTTATCAATGATCAAGAAATCAGGAGGTCTCTCTCCCTGGCTATAGAAGAATCCAAGGATAGAGAACTGGTTCTTTCCATAATCGTAAAGGCCAAAGGTGCCAAGGGGCTATCCCACGAAGAAACCGCGATCCTGCTTTCAGTTGAAGATGAAAATCTGGTTGAGATTATGAAGCAGGCCGCCGGCGAAATGAAGGAGCGGATATATGGAAAACGCATCGTCATTTTCGCTCCTCTTTATCTGAGCAATCACTGCGTGAACAACTGCACCTATTGTGGCTACAAGGTTAGCAATAATCAGATGCCTCGAAAAATACTGACCATGTTGGAATTGGCAGAAGAAGTGCGCATACTCCAGGGTCTTGGCCACAAGCGGCTAGCCCTTGAGGTAGGTGAGGACCCAATCAATTGCTCCATCGATTATATCCTAAAAGCTATGGAAACCATTTATGGCCTTCATTTTGAAAACGGAAGCATCCGGCGTGCCAATGTTAATATCGCCGCCACCACAGTTGAGAATTATAGCAAGCTTATGGCAGCTGGCATCGGAACCTATATCCTTTTTCAGGAAACCTATCATCGGGAATCCTATGCCTCTTTTCATCCCAGTGGGCCAAAGCACGATTATGATTATCATACGACGGCCATGGATAGAGCCATGGCAGGCGGTATAGAAGATGTGGGATTTGGCGTCCTATATGGGCTTTATGACTACAAGTACGACACCGTGGCCATGATGCTTCACAAGGAACACCTTGAAGAAGCTTTTGGCGTTGGCCCACATACCATCTCTGTCCCGAGGCTTAAGCCTGCGGAAGGAATGAAGCTTTCGGACTACCCTCACATGGTTACAGATGCTGAATTTATCAAAATTGTAGCTATTTTACGACTTTCCGTTCCCTATACCGGCATCATTTTGTCGACCCGAGAAGGTGGAGACTTCCGCGAGGAAGTCATCAAGGCTGGCGTGTCCCAGATCAGCGCTGGATCCTGCACCGGCGTCGGTGGCTATGTGGCTGAATACGAAGAGTCTTCTCACGAAAAAGTTGAAACCAAACAATTTGATGTGGAGGATCATAGATCGCCTCTAGAAATACTCAAGGGCTTATGTGATGCAGGATATATCCCAAGCTATTGCACCGCCTGTTATAGACAGGGCCGAACTGGAGACAGATTCATGCGGCTTGCCAAATCAGGGCAAATCAACAATGTGTGTTTGCCCAATGCCTTGATGACCTTCAAGGAATATCTGATGGATTATGCCGATGATGAACTGAGAGCCAAAGGTGCGGACCTCATCGAAAAATCCCTTGCCGACATCAAATCAGAACAGGTTCAGGAAATGACAAGGGAGCAGCTTCAAAAAATTGAGAGCGGCACTAGGGATTTGTATTTATAAAAAAGCATTAACCTGGGATTGTATTTATAAAAAAAGTATTAAAGTTAGGAGTGAATCATGCAAGGAACACCAAATGCAAATCGGCTGCATATCGCCATATTTGGAAGGCGCAACGCCGGCAAGTCGAGCCTGATCAACGCCATAACAGGACAGGAAATCGCACTGGTTTCAGAATTTGCCGGCACCACTGCAGATCCGGTTTATAAGGCCATGGAGCTTCTACCAATTGGCCCTGTTGTGATCATCGATACCGCAGGCATTGACGATATAGGCAATTTAGGGGAGCTTCGGGTAGCTAAAACAAAAGAAGTCATTGGCAAGGCTGATATGGCTCTTCTGGTTTTTCCAGCCGACGGCCCAGAGCCTTCAGATTTTTCGTCTGAACTTGAATGGTATTCTCTACTTGCCAAGGCCAACATTCCGGTTATCGGCGTTTTAAATAAATGCGACCTAGAAATACAAGATGAAAAGGTAAAATCAGACAGTATCAATGAAGGCTCCCGTGGCAAAGATGAAACTAAAACGCCTGCCGGTAAGCTGGATGAGCTGAAAAATGCTTTCCCGGTTCCCTTCGTCAAAACCAGCATTTACGATCTGGCTTCCATTACCGAATTAAAAAATGCACTAGTCAACCAGGTTCCTTTTTATGAAAAAGACACTATTGTTTCTGATCTTTTTTCTCCAGGAGATATTGTGCTTTTGGTGGCGCCCCAAGATATTCAGGCGCCGAAAGGCCGCCTCATTCTGCCCCAGGTTCAAATCATGCGAGATGTTTTGGATCATAAAGGGCTTCTTATGACCGTAACGACAGATTGCCTCGAGGCTCTTTTATCAAAATTGAATACTCCACCTGCTTTAGTCATTACGGACTCCCAGGTTTTCGATCAGGTGAACGCTATTCTTCCAGAGGATATTCCGCTGACCTCATTTTCGATCCTTATGGCCAGGTGCAAGGGAGACTTAGGCGTCTTTACTGACGGAGCAGCTGTCATCGGCGCTTTAAAAGATGGTGACAAGGTTCTCATTGCTGAAGCCTGCACTCACCACGCACTTCAGGGGGACATAGGCAGAGAAAAACTTCCAAGCTGGTTAAGAGATTTTACAGGCAAAAATCTGGAGGTTACCGTCAAAACCGGCATCGATTTCGCCGAAGACCTAACCCCCTATAGTCTAATTATTCACTGTGGCGCCTGCATGTTCAATAGAAAGCAAATGATGAGTCGCATACTTTTGTCTAAAAATCAAAAGGTGCCCATGACAAATTACGGCACAGCTATTGCCTACATGAAAGGGATTCTGCCTAAAGTCACAGACCTTCTTCTTTAGAGAATTCGATCTCACCGGCCAGCAGTGTTTTTTCAACGCTAATGCTGCTGAGCGAGTCCAAGGTTAGTCGGTCGGTCAAGATGACCATGTCCGCAAAATATCCAGGTTTTATCATGCCTTTTTTATCCTCTTCAAAAGAAGCATAAGCACCTTCGTAGGAATAGCATTTTACAGCTTCATAAAGACTGATGTTTTCTTCCGGGCAAAATGGTCTTTCTGTTTCTGTATTTCTATTTACGGAGCATCTTATGGTCAAAAGCGGATCCGGGTCCGTGACGGGAGCATCCGAGCTGAAGGAAAGATGCAGCCCCTTGTCCAGCATGCTGCGATAGGCATAAATCCAGGGGATGACCTCCCCATGATAATTCAGCAATATACCATCTCCAAAATCCCTCACAAATTGAGGCTGTGAGGCTACCAGTATGTTCATATTTTGCATGCGTTCAAAAGCTTCCGTGCTCCCAATTCCGCAATGTTCGATTCTAAAGCGATTGTTATGAGCATCGTTCTTCAACACCGCTTCATAGGCATTCAGGCACTTTTCGAGAGCCCGGTCACCGATGGCATGTATGCCGATTTGAAGGTTTTTGTCTTTTGCCAGCCCTGCCATTTTTTTCAGCTGGTCCTCGTTTAGCAGCATCATGCCGTTTCCAGACCCATCCCTATATGGTTTTTTGACCGCCGCCGTTCTACCCACCATAGAGCCGTCGGAAAAGCATTTGAGACCTAAGAGTTTAATAAAGTCGTTATTTAGTGCAAGCTGTCCATTAAACCCGGATGTGCAATCTTCCAAATCGAAAGCCGCTTTCTCAGCCGATGCATAGGGATAAAGCATGGAAATCCTTGTTTTTAGTCTTTTCTGCTTATAAATATCCTGATAAAGTTCCAAATCAATGGTATAGTCTTCGACGCCCATATCATGAACTCCGGTAATGCCCTTTTCAAGCAATAGCGCCATAGCTTTATCCAAAGCACTTGCTTTTTCTTCCCTAGTATAAGGCGGAATATAGCCAATAACCAAATTGAAAGCGGTTTCAAATAAAACCCCCGTTGGCTCACCCTCAGGCGTCCTCTCAATCCTGCCCCCTGCTGGATCTGGAGTTTCGCAGTCAATTCCTGCTATTTCGAGAGCTTTTGAGTTGACGGAAACCATATGCCCTGATATATGAAAGATCAATATGGGCTGATCCAGGCTCACTTGGTCTAAATCCCATTTGGTCGGGTGGGACTTTTCTGTCAGTTTGTTGTGATCATAGAGGTTTCCGACAATCCACCTTCCATCTGCATTTTTTTCCCTACGCAAGGCATCTTTTATATCCTCTATGTCTTTAATCAGCGGATATTTCAAATCAACCTGGAGCATGGCCAAAGCGAAGGATTCAAGATGCATGTGGGTATCGATAAATCCTGGAAGAACAGTTTTTCCACAAAGATCTATAACCCTTACCGTATTATGCTTCGGGTAGTTCCCCTGAATCAAATTGTCCAGAAGCTGACTATCAAAAGTCATATATTTATAGTAAGGCGGGTTCCCTCTTTCAACAGAAGCTAGAACTTCAGCCGTCGTGCCGGTTTGAGCGATAAGACCGTCTTCAATCAAAACGGATTCACAGGTTTTTCCTGGGTCATCCATAATCCAGATATCACCGTTTATTAAGGCTAATTTTGACATCTCATTCTACCTTTCTAATAGCCAGCCTTATGCAACCTAGGCCTTTTAATCTCTTCCAAGTTGTAATCAATTTAATTCCCTTCTCCATATAGGTGGCATTCCACTAGGCGGCCTTCGAAAGTCACAGCCTCCGGCTCTTTTGTTTTGCAGATTTCCATGCAGTAGTTGCACCTTGGGTGAAATCTGCAGCCCTTTGGCGGATTGATTGCGCTGGGCACCTCGCCTTTTATGATGGCAAGTTCAGAAACGTTTCTGGTATGCAGCCCCGGGATAGCATTGAAAAGCGCTTTTGTATAGGGGTGTTTCGGATTATTAAAGACGATATCCGATTCCCCATATTCAACAATTTTGCCTAGGTACATGACAATAATCTTATCCGACATATAGTTGACGACACTCAAATCATGAGAAATCATGATATAGGTCAGCTGCAAGTTTTTCTTGAGCTCTTCCAGCATTTCCAGTACCTGGGCCTGGGACATAACGTCTATTGCCGATGTGGGTTCGTCCAAAACCACCATCTTTGGTCTAACTGAAAGCGCTCTGGCGATTGCTATCCTCTGCCTTTGGCCTCCACTGAATTCGTGGGGATATTTAAAGGCACCCTCGGGAGGAAGTCCCACCATAGTCATGAGCTTCTTCACCGCTGCCAAATACTCATCAGCTGTCAGCTTTTCATGAACCTTCAGAGGCTCGCCGATGATATCCTTGACCAGCCACCTGGGATTAAGGGACCAAAATGGGTCTTGGAAAACAATCTGCACATTTTTTCTGGCCTTGCGCAAATCATGTTTGTTCAGCGCGAATATATCCTGTCCATCAAAAAAAACTTTGCCCTGTGTGGGTTTATGAAGAAGAAGCAAGGTGTTGACTAAGGTTGATTTTCCGCAGCCCGATTCTCCAACGACACCTAGGATCTCTCCTTTATTTAAGGTAAAGCTAACCCCATCAACGGCCTTGACGTTCAGATTTTTTGTGGCTTTAGAAATGCTTTTGACCGGGAAATATTTCTGCAACTCCTTGACCTCAAGCAAGACTTCTGACGTTGTACTGGTAACTTGTTTATCTTTTTTCCTCGCGGGAGTAACAGTCTTAAGCAATAGCTTTGTATAATCAGTCTTGGGATTTCTCAATACCTCATCAACTGTGCCTTGTTCAATGATTTTTCCCTCTCTCAGTATGCCCATTCTATCGCAGATGGCTGAAACAAGGCCAAGATTATTGGCAATGAAAAGCACGGTAATGCCAAATTCTTTCTGAAGCTCATGAATCAGCTTCAAGATTCCTGCCTGTATGGTAACGTCAAGATTTCGCGTTGGTTCGTCAGCGATGAGAAATTCTGCGCCGCAGGACAAGGCGATGGCAATGATAATGCGCTGCCTTTGTCCGCCGCTAAGTTCGTGAGGATACTTGTCCATAATGCGTTCTGGGTCCGGAAGCTTGACTATGCCAATCATTTCAATAGCTTTCTTCTCCGCATCTTTCTTGTTAAGTTTCTGATTTTTAATAATAACCTGAGTCATCTGGTAGCCAACGGTAAACACAGGGTTCAGGGTTGACATGGGATCCTGAAAAATCATGGAAATTTTATTGCCGCGGATTTTTTGCATTTCGCTTTCAGATTTTATCAGCAAATTTTCCCCATCCAGCCAAATTTCTCCGCTGGCTATTTCTCCTGGCGGTACAGCCAGAAGTTTTAGCAGGGTCAGCGCCAGGACAGTCTTTCCCGAACCGCTCTCGCCAACAAGGCCAAAAGTTTCCGCCTTATCAATGCCTAGGTAGTCAATGTTCAGGATTTCTTTTGTTCCTTCGAAGGTTTTATAGTTTATTATCAAGTTTTTAATTTCGAAATATTTTTGCATAACCTTGCCCCCTAATTCTTTCTGGTCTTTGGATCCAGTATCTCTCTCATGCCGTCTCCTAAAAGATTGAAGGAAAGTACTGTGATAAAAATAGCGATTCCTGGGAAAAGGCTATACCAAGGCGCATTCATAAAATAGTTCTTGCTCGTGCTCACCATAAGCCCCCATTCCGGCGTCGGCGGCTGTGCGCCAAGACCCAGAAAGCTCAGGCCCGCCAGAGATAAAATGACTGCACCCATATCCATAGAGGCTTGTATGATTATTGGAGAAATGCAATTTGGCACAATGTGTTTGAAGATAATTTTCATTCTAGACGTCCCTATGGCTTCGGCGGCTTTGACAAATTGCTTTTCTTTGACAGATATAGCCTGGCCGCGCATCAGTCTGGTATACCAAGGCCACCAGGATACTACGATAGCTAGTGTTGCATTGTTTAAGGAAGGTCCCATAAGGGCGACGATAGAAATGGAAAGCAGTAACGGCGGAAAGCTGAGAAAAATATCCGTCACTCTCATAATCAGTTCATCCAGCCAGCCACCGACAGAGCCGGCAACTGCACCAAGAAAGCTTCCAATGGTCACAGCAAAGAATACGGCAGTCACAGCTGCTCTAAGTGAAATGCTTGTGCCATAAAGTATTCTGCTGAAAATATCCCTGCCAAGCTCGTCGGTGCCGCACAAATTTTTCCAAGATGGGGGGTTCAGACTGTTTGCCGGATCATTTCCTAGAAATATATGCTCTGGAAAAGGTGCAATATAAAGCGCGAATATGGCCACCAAAATGAGAAGTAAAACGGTGATCAGCGCTGCTCTTGTCAGAATGTTTTTATTCAGCAGATAAAAAGACAGCTTGGCTTCCTTAATCTTCGGCGCTAATGTATTCATTGAAATCATATTTTTAAACACTGTTCTACCTCCTACAGTCTAACTCTTGGGTCTAGAGAAATGATCAGGTCTGCTATGAGATTCAGCGCCATATAGCATAAAGCGGAAAATATGGTAACGCCCATTATCGCAGGATAGTCCAGCGCGATGATGGAATTCGAGACATATTTACCGATTCCAGGCCAATTGAATATGGATTCAACTAAAAACGTGCTCATCAAGGTATAACCTATCGAGAGGGTGACTACCGTCGACGTTGGACCGAGAGAGTTTTTTAAGGCATAAACCCATAAAATCAGGCGCTCAGAAAGTCCATAGGATCTTTCTGCCGTGATATAGTCTTCTCCCAGTATTTCAAGCATAGCTGACCTGGTCATCCTTGCAACAAGTCCAATTGGATATAAGGCAATCGTAATCATGGGAAGAATCATATGCCTGAAGGCATCCTGAAATATGACCAGGTTTCCCGTTATGAGGCTGTCAAAAAGAAGAAAGCCGGTGATGTTTGGAATATTGCCCATTAGGGATGTTTCAATGCTCACCCGCCCGCCCAATGGGAGAAAGTCCAAATAGCTGTAAAAAACAAGCTGCAGTGCCAGTGCAATCCAAAATCCGGGAAGCGAGACTGCCCCGATTGAAAAAAAGCGGCTGACATGGTCAAATATACGGTTTTTATGCTTTGCAGAGTAAATCCCAAGCGGAATTCCAATTACAAGCGCTAGAAGAGTTGCCATCAGCACCAATTCTACTGTGGCTGGGATAAATACCTTCAAATCATTCATGACAGGATTTCTGGTTCGAAGCGAATAACCAAGATTACCCTGCACCAGATTGGTTACATAGTTTGCAAACTGTTCCGGGTAAGGTTTGTCGAGTCCCAGCTCAATTCTTGCGGCCGCCACCTGCTGAGGCGTAGCTCTTGCGCCAGCCCACTTTGCAGCCGGATCCGACGGCACGACTCTTGTGATGACGAAGGTGATGAACACTACGCCCATGAGTACAATCAGGCTCAAAAGCAGCCTTCTCAATATATATTTCTTCAATTTTAATACCCCTTTCAGCTCACATGTTCTTTATCTTAGATTGCGTGTTTTAACTTTGTTCACATGTTCTTTATATCAAGTTAAGTATATTCAACATAAAATTCAGGACTCAGGGTTAACCCTAAGTCCTGAATTGGGTGTTTTTCTATTTATTCTTTGTAGAAGTCATAGAAGAATAAGATGTAAGGATAAGCCGGATTTTCGCTGAAATTCTTTAAGCTCTTGTTAATTGTGTAGATGCTCTTGCCATCCGTAACAAATATGGATACAGCTTCGTCGGCAACAATGGTTCCTGCTTCTTTATAGAGTTCAGTAGCTTTAGCTCTGTCTATTCCGCTGGCTTTGTCAGCTTCTTCAATGATGGTATCGAGTTTAGGATTTGAATAGTATCCTAAGTTGAAGAACACATCTTTTTCTGAATGATAAAGTGACTGGAACCAGCTGGCAGGAGTCACGACATCAGGCCACCAGGCGATTGAAAGGTAGTCCTGTCTGTCTTCTGGATTTGGACTCTTGGCAAGTTCCCACATTTGATCCCAAGGCATTCCTCTTAATTCGACTTTAACGCCGAGTTTTTCGAGTTCAGATTTGTAAAGTTCCGCGGTCTTTTTTCTGTCTTCTACGCCGGAGATATAGGTAATGAGCATATCAAATCCGCCATCCGGATACCCTGCTTCAGTCAGAAGGGCTTTTGCTTTTTCCAAATCATATTCGTAAAGCGGTTTATCCAGTGCACCCCACATTCCCTGAGGGATAACGCCTGTAGGTCTTGTAGCATAGCCTTGTGCCACATATTTAATGACATCATCATAAGGGAATGCATAGGCCAATGCCTGTCTGACCAACTTGTTGTCAAAAGGTTTCACCTTGGTGTTGAAAAAACCAATAGTGTTTGCATAGGAGGAGCTAGTATAGACTGTGACGTTCGGATTGTCTTTAAGTGCAATCAGATCTTCCACCTGAAGAGAATTAACGATGTCGGCTTCTCCATTTTCGACCATCTGACGTCTTGAAGCATTTTCTCCGACATTTTTAACAACGACTTTCTTGAAATGTTTGCCATCCCATCCGCCCCAATATTCTTCGTTTTGGGTCATGATGAGCTGATCTCCAGGGACCTGGCTTTCAAGCTTATATGGGCCTGTTCCAGCTTCATTCCCAAGCTGGAACCAGTCTGTGCCTTGCTCAGCAAGGGTCGGAGACATAATGAAAGCACTATAACCGCAAGCAGCAATAAGATCAAGGGCTGCAGGGTATTTCAATGTAATGTCAATGGTATCCTCATCTACAACCTTGATTTCATTGACTGGCGCCCAAATAAAAGAAGCTCCTTTATTCATGTCCTTATTTCTATCAAGAGAGTATTTGACAGCAGCGGCATCCATGACTGTGCCGTCATGGAATTTGACGTCATGTCTTAAGTTGAATGTCCATGTTAGGCCGTCTTCACTCTTTGTATAATCTGTGGCTAAGATCGGCGTAAAGGAGTCTGTCGAGGGCTCATACCTCAGCAAAGTTTCATAAAAGTTGTTCATGACAAGACTCTCTACCGAATAGCAGATAGATGGATCCCAGTCAATGACCGGCGCTGTATAACTGCCCATAAACAATAGGTCATTTTTAGCCGAACTCTGGCTGCTATTGCCCGCACATCCGCCAAGTACTGTAGATAAAACCAAAACAAATGCAAGCAGTAATGCAATTCTTTTTTTCCCTAGTAACATTAATTTTCTCCTTTCAAAATTTTTTTATGTCCGTTATTGTCTTTTATTATATTTAGCTCTAGCCATTTGTCAATCTGTTTTTTGTTTTTTCTGACAATTAATTTGCCGTTGAGTTTAGAATATAAGCCTGTGCATATTTTTAGGCAACAAAAGAGCCATGCCAACTTTGCACAGCCTTTATCTATTGATTAACTTGCTTCGCAATTACCGCTTACAAATTATAAATTCGCGTGCTCGCAATACCTTTGCTCAGGGCAAATTTTTAATATCCTTAAATTTGTCGGAAAAATAATAAGTCTTTGCCACATCTAATTTGTCTGGGGGGGCAGCGAGCAGATGGAAAATATGGGTGCAGGCCAAGTTGACGAGGAGGCTGACAGCCATGGCATAGCCATAGGTCAGTCCAAATTCGTACACCAGTAAAAAGAAACTGGCTCCACCGCCAATCATACCTGATATGATACCAAGGCTGTTCATGCTTTTAGAGAACCAGGTCAAAAGATAGGGCACTGCCAAAATCGACCCGGCAATAAAGGCACCTAGTATATATAATTCAAAAATGTCATAAATCAGAATGCTGGCTCCCAAACTGCAAAGGCCAACGACCACTATAAAGAGGCTGATCACAAAGACTAGCTCTTTCTCAGATGCATTCTTTCTGAGAATTTTCTTATAGATATCCTGTGTCAAAGAGAGGCCGGATGCCAAAAGGTAAGTGTTGCAGGTGGATACCGCCGCTGAAATAATGGCGAGCAAAATGATGATGGTGGCTGCCTGGGGCAAGGATAGGATAAAATCAACCAGCGCTACTGGAAACGCAGTAAACCCAGGAAATATGGTTTTACTGAAAACGCCAATATAACTGGGAAACAAAATCCAGATCATGGCAGCTCCCACTGGTGCCAAATATCCCCAGAAAGCGACTTTTGCAGATTTGGCAGAATTAATTCTCTGCCAAGTTGCCTGATCTTCCATAAGGAAGAAAAGGCCAGGCGCCACAAGAAAAAATAGGACTTCCTTGACCTTGCCACTGATTCCAAATATGTCCAAATACTGACCGCCGCCGATTTTGTCATAGAAGTCAAAAATATTATCAAGGCCCCCAGCATATTTTATGACGAAAATAAGCAGAAGCGGAAGACCGATCAACTGGAATAAACCCTGAATGACGTCTGTTCCGGCGCTGCCCCACATTCCACTTAATGCAGTGTAAGACGTTATAAAAATCGCGGTTATGGAAAGTGCTAAATAAAAATTTATACTGAAAGACAAGGATATAAAAAAAGCAATCGTAGAAAATTGAGCACCTACAATGGTCACATTGCGAAAAACAATGGATGATGAGACCATGATTCTGATTAGCTTTTCGTATTTTGGAAAACGCAGCGCAAAGAAATCCCCAATCGTATAAACCTTAAGATGGCGAATACGAGTCAAAAAAATGGGAGCAGCAAGAGCCCCCATGATATACGCGACACCGATAACCCAATATTGGTAAATTCCCCATTTAAAGGTCATCCCTGCTAGGCCTACAATTGTAGCCCCGCTGATCCAAGTCGAAAAATAGGTGAAGAAAGTGAAGGTGAATCCTAAAGAACGATTGGCTACAGTGAACTCATCAAAGGAGCTGATGGATTTTTTGATGAAAAATCCGCTGATTGAAAAAATAACGCCAATATAAACCAGCAGCCAGAAGTAATAAGGGAACACTCAAATCGCCTCCATTTAACTGAGGGTTATTTTTCTTTGCTGCTGTCCTGGGATGTGCTGTGGCTTTCGACCCAGTCTACGACCTCGACATCCTTAAATCTGATTGTTTTCCCGATTTTGATGAAGGGCATGCCCATATCCTTAAATTTATAAACTGTAGATCTTGCTATTTTCAGCATCTCAGCAACATCTTCTATGGTCATGTATGAAAATTCCTTTGCCATATTAAACACCTCTATATTTGAATTTTAATTGCCTTTATGCTACAATACTACAAACTGGTTTTTATATTTTATTGTATTTTAATATACTATATCATGTTTTAACTTTTGTGAAGCATTTTTTTCTGTGAATATCAAGTCTATCGAATCAGGTGTTCTTAGAGTCTATAGAAGCTAGTGTTCTTAGATTCTATCAAAACTAGTGTTTTAGGAGATTGTCGTTCATGAATAAGCCCAAACTGATCTTTGTCATTATAATTTTTCTTTTCCTCGCTACTGCCACCCTGCTTTTTCTGCGGGATCAAAATACGAAAATCGCCTTTATTGGGGCTCCAATCAAAATTGGCCTTGTGGGCCCATGGACAGGATCCAGCTCTGAAAACGGCTTGAGCATGAAGAAAGGCGTTTCTCTTGCGGTGGATAACATCAACGTAACCGGCGGCATCAACGGGCACGAATTAAAGCTGATTGACTATGATGATCAAGGGTCTCCTTTAGAATGTGTTAAGGCAGTCAAGCAACTTTCCATTGCTGATGGTGTTTCAGCAATTATCGGTCCCTTTAATAGCTCCTGTGCTTTGGCAATCATCAATCTTGTCAACAATCTCGAGACCCCTCTCATTACTCCCGTTGCCATGTCTGATAACATCAATCTTAAAGATGATTTTGTCTTCAGAAATACCCTTGGCATTACTGAGGCGGATAATAAAACCAATGCTTTTTCAGATTTCAGCAATGGCAAATATGTCATGTTGGATGGTTTTGGTGCAAAGACGGTAGGGATTTTATGGCAAAAAGACATTTGGGGAAGCCAAATGCAGTCGGCAGTTATTAAGGACATGACTAAAATCAAAAGACTTAACGCCCTTGTTTTTAATGAATCTTTTGAACTGGGTCAAACGGATTTTTCAGAATTATTCCTGAATTATCGGGGCAATTTCCCCGACGTCATTTACGTCATAGCTCTTAATAAAGAGGCCATTGAGATTGTTAGGCAGGGCAGAGAACTGGGTTTTAAAGGCCTTTTTTATGGTGAGGGCGGATTTAACGGAGATAGCTTTGATGAGGAGCTCGGCGAAGTGGCAAAGGGCTGCCTCTTCTCAACCCAGTGGCATCCTTCATTCTCGACACCAATGTCTGATCTGTTCGTCAAACTCTATATGGATACCTATGATGACATCCCTGATATGTTTGCCGCCATCAGCTATGAGGCCACCTATATATTAGCGGATAGTCTGATTAAAACAGAAATGTATCGGGGAAAAGACGATTATAGTCAGTACCTTCGATCCGCCCTCGCTCAAACCAGAAATTTCAGCGGTGTCACCGGCAATATTGATTTTAATAGCTTAGGGCAGTCAGATAGACCTGTTTTTATTATGCAGAAAAGATGGTCCGGAAGCACCATAGAATCTGTAATCATCTACCCTAGAAAATACGCTCAGAGTGATCTGGTGATAAACTTTGATTTTGAAAAACTTTTTAAACAAGCAGAGTGAAGTTAGTATAATCCGATGTACCAATTAACAATCCGGTTGATTTGGTCTCTGAACATCAAATACAGAGCGCAGGCGAAGACGATATAAGGCCCTAGTGGTTTGTTGTCGCCTCTTTTTATTTTTTGGGCAAGTAAAAGCAGCATAAACCAGATTCCACTGGTAAAAATCGTAATAACCAGAACAATCAGGATGCCGCGAAGGCCGCACAAAAATCCGATAGCTGCCAGAAGCTTCACATCTCCAAAGCCCATGGCCTCTTTTTTTGTCAAAAGCGAACCAATTACGCCGATCAGCCAGAAGCTTCCTCCACCAACGAGTGCGCCAAGAAAGGGCGATGCATAGGACTGATGAAAATATGGAGAAAACGGGAGCATCCCAGATATGGCTGCGAAGTCAAGGCCAATGATCCCGACGGCTGCTGCAGTTAGAGCCAACACTAGCTGATCAGGTATGATCATGTATTTATAGTCCGAGATTCCAATTAACATAAGCAGCCAAAGGATTACCATCCCGGGGATGGTATAAAATGGGCCGTCATATTGGATCGCTAGAAACACAAATGCCATGACAAAAACCACGCTTAAGACCATAGTGTAGGGCCTTTCAGCAATTCTTGTCCCCATTAGCGACTCCTCAGGAGTCTCGCCATAATCAGTAAGCCAAGCTGCAGGCATTTTATTAAATACATAGACAGCCAAATAGCCGGCTAAAATACCGGCTATGATGATTCCAGAAATAATTCCAATTATAACCAAAACAATGAGATTATTCATACGTTTATTACTCTTTAGTCCATCGACTCCCGAACAATTTAATATTGCGTTTATGTCGACTCATTTAAATTTATTCACTCATTTTTTCCAGGAGCTTTTGAGGTCAACGATTCTGTTGAACACCTTGTTATCTCCCTGGGTTAGTACTGCATCCGCAATGAAATATCCATGTCTGAAGAACTGGATACTTTCAGAAGGCTTCAGTTCCGCTACAGCTGGCTCAGCAAAAGCGGCATAAATTTTGATTGAATCAGGATTCATGATGTTTTCACCCTGCTCATTCTCGATCATAAGATAACCGTAAGCTCTGACTGAAATTTCCATGGCTGTCCTTGCATCCACCCAGTGAATGGTTCCCTTGACTTTTCTGCCTTCAAAACCGCTCCCGCTTTTTGTTTCGGGGTCGTAGGTGCAGCGCAGCTCTAAAATATTGCCCTGTTCATCTTTGACAACCTCTTCACATCTAATAAAATAAGCCCCTTTGAATCTGACTTCATTTCCGGGAAACAGTCTGAAGTAGCCTTTGGAGGGCACTTCCATAAAGTCTTCTCGTTCTACATAAAGCTCACGTGAAAAAGCAACACGCCTAATCCCTTTTGCTTCATCCTTGCTGTTTTCTATTTCGACATATTCAATTTGATCTTCAGGATAATTGGTAATCACGACTTTTATAGGATCCAGCACTACCATTCTGCTCTCAACTTTATCCTGTAAATCTTCTCTTATGCAATGCTCCAGCAGACCGATTTCAACTGTGCTGTTTGCCTTGGCTACCCCAATCCTTTCGCAGAAATCCCTTATAGCTTCAGGCGTATACCCTCTTCTTCGTAGTCCTGCTATAGTCGGCATCCTAGGATCGTCCCAGCCATCAACTGTACCATCGTCCACCAAAGCCTTTAAATATCTTTTGCTCATCAGGGTATTTGTGATATTGAGCCTTGCAAATTCAATTTGCTGGGGCGGCTCTACCCATTCGAGCTCAGCCAAAACCCAGTCGTATAGAGGTCTGTGGTCTTCAAACTCCA
>JANYJS010000023.1 GCA_025361765.1 Bacillota bacterium | reverse complement strand
CTGGATTTAGTGAATAAGTTAAACATACCCGTATTAACAACGTGGCTCGGTATTGATCTTCTGCCAGAGTCGCATGAACTTTTCATAGGCCGACCTGGTTCAATAGCACCAAGAGGAGCCAATTTTACGTTACAGAACTCTGACTGCCTATTGATCATAGGTAGTCGTCTCGATATGGCTTTGACGGGCTATGCACACGATAAATTTGCAAGAGCGGCAAAAAAGATTATGGTTGATATAGATTCTGCCGAAATTAGAAAGATCAAGACGACCATTGATATTCCCATATATGTGGATGCAAAGGTATTTATCCGTGAATTATTAAATAAAGTTAATAAAATCAGACTAAAACCATCATCAAGCTGGTTGTCAAGGTGTCAAGAGTGGAAAGAAAAATATCCAGTTGTTCTTCCGGAACATAGGATCCATCGAGGAAGCGTCAGTATATATTTTTTCTCTGAAATTCTTGCTGACGAACTTTCGGGTCATGATTTAATTGTTCCCGGCAGTTCTGGGAATTCTGTTGAACTATTTCTATTAGCATTTAAAGTAAAGGCAGGACAAAGGATTTTTCATAACAGAGGCTTGGGTGCGATGGGGTTTGGATTGCCCGCCAGCATTGGGGCTTGTATCGCAAGCGGGCATAGACGAACAATATGTGTTGATGGAGATGGTGGATTTCAACTTAATATCCAGGAACTCGAAACTGTTGCTCGTTTAAAACTTCCGATAAAGTTCTTTGTGATTAATAATGGAGGATATGCGTCCATAAGAGCAATGCAGATGAACTACTTTCAACAAATGGTTGGCGCTGATCCCGAAAGTGGCTTAACTTTTCCGGATATTATTAAAGTTGCCACGGCATATGGCCTATCTACCATGCGTATTATGGATCAAAATGATTTAAGAAACCAAATCAGGGATGTTTTAAAGTTACCCGGACCCGTAATCTGTGAAATTATGGCCATTCCTGATGAAATTCGTGCACCAAGACTATCATCTAGCCAAAGAAGTGATGGTGTGATGATTTCAAAGCCATTGGAGGATCTATGGCCCTTTTTGGATCGCCAAGAGTTTCTATCTAATATGATTATAAAACCTTTAGATGAATGAAGTGACGGTGGAAAGGAGCTGTTGGTGAATCTACAAGCCAGTTCGTTATTCTCACTAGAAGGTAAGACGGCACTTCTCACAGGCGCGTCAGGTTTCCTGGGTCGCACGTTTGGGCGAGCACTCCTCTTGAATGGCGCCCGCCTGATTATGCTGGGACGATCGGCACGGTTGCTGACGCTAGCCAACGAGTGGATATCAGAGTTTGGTGCCGATCGAGTACAAGCATGTCAGATAGATATGTACGATCTTCCTGCATTCAGTTCAACGTTGGATGAGATTATAGCGCGTGAGGCTTTTGTCGATATCCTTATCAATAATGCTCACGAACTTGGTTTCCATACAGGTTTCAATACACCAGATGGCGCGCTTGAAGTTGCTTCATTTGAGCACTGGATGCGAAACATGACAGGTGGGGTCTATTGGGCAGCCCTCACTACCCAGAAACTGGGCGAAGCCATGAAAGCACGACATCTCGGAAGCATCATCAACATCTCAACCATGTATGCCCTTACGGCACCAAGCCCCCGCTTATACAAGGATACTAACTTTCTAAATCCTCCTGCCTATTCAGCTTCTAAAGCGGCGTTGCTGGCATTCACCCGCTACATTGCCTCTTTCTGGGGGCCTTATGGCATAAGAGCAAACGCCATCTTGCCGGGTCCCTTTTCAAATACGCAGGAGTCTGGCCCGAACAGTGTTCAAGATGGCGACTTCTTCATAGATCGTCTCAAGGACAGAACTTGTCTGGGTAGGATAGGTCGGCCTGAAGAATTGGCGGGCGCGTTGATCTTTCTGGCATCGGATGCATCAAGCTACGTGACGGGCCATGCACTGGTTGTGGATGGGGGATGGACAGCCATATGATTTGCGAAGCCCAAAAAGATGAGGCCAATTAATGGTGAGAAAAAAGAAGTTTTAACGTTGATGATGAAATGTCCTGGATGGATATGAGCAAAATAATGCAGATGAAAAGACCTGACGATCTCCTTTCCCGAGATGCTGATACGATCATTAAATATGCAAGAGATAATTTTCTGAATATCATTAAAGAATGTGGAGAATCATATGTCCTCTTCGGTGCCGGACCTCTTGGAAAAAAGGTACTACATGATCTGCGGAGTATAGGCATTGAACCTCTCGCATTCGTGGACAATAATGCAGAGCTTTGGGGTAAAAGAGTGGCTGGCTTGCCCGTCTATTCTCCACGGGATGCCGCAGTACAATTTGAGGGAAAGGCCCTCTTCATTATTACCGTTTATACGAATGAGCCCGTCATCAGGCAGCTTCAAAATCTCGGCGTAAGATTTACGACATTTGCCTCCTTGGCATGGTATTATCCGGAAACGATGTTGCCGCATGGGGCCTTGGATTTGCCGCATGAGATTTTTCATCAGGCTGATAAGGTTAAAAAAGCATTTGGGTTATGGCACGATGAACTCTCGCAGAGGGAATACTTGGCTCAGCTTCAATGGCGAACGTCTCTGCAACTAGACAAAATGCCGCTCCATTTATCTCCCGAGGAGATATATTTCCCCATTGATCTGGTAAGACTTTCTGATCATGAGTGCTTTGTGGATTGCGGAGCTTTTGACGGAGATTCAATTGCTGCTTTCCTACGGTTATGTAAAAATAGATTCAATAAAATATGGGCGATAGAGCCGGATCCA
>JANYJS010000096.1 GCA_025361765.1 Bacillota bacterium | reverse complement strand
CCTTTCAATCTTCTTCGATAAATTATTGCTTTTAACTTACCGATGAGAATATTTATTAAACTCTGTAAGTTATCCACAGAGCGACACTCAATTTTTTGGGTAATATTCTTGTTATACCATGCATTTTTCATACACTCCCTTGTACGGATAGTTTTCTGACAACTTCATAATCACATATCTTGCGGTTTTGATTATTTTGGCTGCAAAGTTGACCTTTGGTGACCTTGCAGATAAGGTAAGCGTTGTGAGTATACAAGGTGACGTTACCCAGTCGATTGTAGATTATGCACACACCAATGGCATAGATCTCGTAATTATGGGATCTCATGGGTTAGGCGCGATTAGGGATAGACTGCTGACAGGAAGTGTTACGACTAGAGTGCTGCACCATATCCAAATTCCCGTTCTGGTCGTTAAATAAAGCGAATATCTGCATTTTATTTTCGCTAACAAAGCAAATCTGGCATAAAAGAACTTGCCAGATTTGTTTTGAATGTCATTAAATAATGCTACCAGATAAGGAGGCAACTTTACGCGATTGGAATATTGCTCAAGTTGAATATATTAGCCTTAAGTATTATAATGTATACAGATTAACAACAGGAGGGGATTATGAGAATACTGATTATAGGTGCAGTTGCAGCCGGAACTTCTGCAGCCGCAAAGGCAAGAAGAAATGATGAAAATGCAGAAATCACAATCTATGAAAAGGACCGATATATATCCTATGCTGGTTGCGGTATGCCCTATTTTATTGGGGGACATATCAGCAGGTTTGAGGAACTGGCACCTAGGGATTCACAATTTTTTAAGACCAAATACAATGTGGAAGTCTTGACAGGGCATGAGGTTTTGTCCATAGATTCGGCTAAGAAGGAACTGCAAATCAAAAATATTGAGTCCGGAAATCTGTTTACAGATCATTATGACAGACTGATTTTGGCAACGGGAGCCAGATCAGCTGTTCCACCTATTCAGGGAGCCAATAAGCCTCATGTTTTTACTCTGCACAACATGGTGGATATGACAGAAATACTATCCTATATCAAAGCAAAAGGGCCAAAAAAGGGGGTAATAATTGGTGCTGGGTTTATTGGGCTTGAACTCTGTGAAAACTTGATGGACATCGGGATAACGGTTGTCCTGATTGAGAGGCTGCCCCAGGTGACACCGGCGCTTGATGCGGATATGGCGATATATGTTCAAGGTTATATAGAGAGCAAAGGCGTGAGGGTGATAGTCAGTGCAGATATTTCATCTATTGAAGACACTGGCGTAAGACTTTCTGATGGAGAAGAAATTGCTGCTGAGCTTGTAATTGTGGCAACCGGCGTTAAGCCGAATACTGAACTCGCACAAAATGCCAACATTGTATTGGGCCAGACCGGAGCAATAAAAGTCAATGTTAAGATGCAAACCAGCGTCGACGATGTCTATGCCTGCGGCGACTGCATCGAGCACTTTCAACTTGTCACCGGAAAACCGGTCTATAGACCCCTCGGATCAACGGCCAATAAAACCGGAAGAATTGCAGGGGACTGTGTAACTGGGGGAACTCTTGAATTCAGGGGTGTTCTCGGTACGGGTATCTTTAAAATATTTGATATGGCTGTTGCTCAAACCGGATTGTCTGAACGAGAAGCAATAGCCCAGGGTATCGAAACGGTAATCTGTCATAATATCAAACCGGATAAGCCCGAGTATATGGGCGGAAAAGAAATGACTATTAAGGCAATTGCAGATAAAAACTCCGGAAGGATTATCGGGGCTCAGATTGTTGGAGAAGCTGGCGTGGATAAAAGAATTGACGTGTTTGTCACGGCAATCACTTTTGGGGCAAAGGCTGAGGACTTGTTTCATCTTGATTTGGCGTATTCGCCCCCGTTCTCAACCGCGAAAGATCCAGTCATGTATACAGGCATGATTTTAGATAATGCCATTAGTAAAGGGCGTCAAATAATCACAGCGGACCAGCTGGACAAGCTTATGCTGTCCGGACAGAAATACAATCTGATTGATGCTAGAATCCCTGAACAATATGATAAGGGCCATATCGACACAGCCACTAATATTCCCCATGAAAACCTCAGACAGCTGGCAGATAGCCTGGACAAAGAGATAACGGCCATCACCTACTGCAACAAAGGAGTTACGGGAAATGCTGCACAGAACATATTGTTAAACAAAGGCTTCAAGAAAGTCTATAACGTGTCTGGCGGGCATAAGACCTTCAGCAAATGGGAATCATTCCATAAACTGAAATAGAGCCTTTAAAATGTATAAAGCATGAATTTGATGAACAAGTATTTGAATAAAAGGAGAAAACATGGGTTTGATGAATAAAGGACAACAACAAAAGGATACGAGTGAAAAGATCAATGAATTTTGGACTCTCGATCAGGAGAAGCTATTAGCCCAGCTTGACACGACGCCTTCTGGTCTTAATGGCAGCGAAGCCAAAAGTAGACTGCTTAAGAATGGCGCCAATTCAATTTTGAATAAAAAGGTGAATAGCACCTTTGGCCTTTTCCTTTCTCAATTTAAAAGTCCGATTATCATCATTCTGATCTTTGCAACCTTACTGTCCTTTTATCTAAAAGATGTCATCGATGCCAGCATCATTCTTGCCATCATTCTGATCAGCGGCCTTCTTAGCTTCTGGCAGGAACGAGGGGCGAATAACGCAGTGGCGAAGCTGCTTAATATGGTTTCCATTCAAGCAGATGTTTTGCGCGATGGAAAAGAAGCTTCCATTCCTGTTGAGGAGATTGTTCCCGGCGATATTTTCATGCTTAAAGCGGGGGATATCATACCTGCAGATAGCTTAATAATACAATCCAACATTCTCTTTGTAGATGAATCAACCCTGACCGGCGAAACCTATCCTGTTGAAAAGGAAATCGGCGTGCTTCCGCAGCAAACCAGTCTTAGCCAGCGCAATAATTCCCTTTGGATGGGGACTCACGTGGTTAGCGGCAGCGCTACGGCCGTTGTCGTCAACACGGGGAAAAACTCCGAATTCGGAAAAATATCTGAAAGGTTAAAAATTAAACCCGAGCAAACGGAATTCGAAAAAGGAATTCAATCTTTTGGCTTTCTGCTGATGAAAATCACGGGTGTTCTGGTGCTTTCGATTTTTGGCATCAATGTCGTAATGCATAGACCACTTTTAGATTCCTTTTTATTTTCCCTCGCTCTTGCCGTTGGACTGACGCCGCAGCTGCTACCTGCCATCATTAGCATCAATCTTTCACACGGTGCAAAACAGATGGCAAAAGACAAGGTCATTGTTAAGAGGCTGTCATCCATTGAAAATTTTGGCAGCATGGACATACTTTGCTCAGATAAAACGGGCACTATTACCGATGGCATTGTCCAAATTCAGGCAACCCACGATGCCCAGGGCGCTCAGAGCGACAAAGTATTCCTGTATGCTTATTTAAACGCCTCTTTTGAAACCGGATTTTTGAATCCCATCGATGAAGCAATAAGAGGATTCAAAGAACTAGATATCTCAGCGTACAAAAAACTTGATGAAGAGCCCTATGATTTCACCAGAAAGCGGCTCAGCGTACTGGTGCAAAACTCTGAGAGTCAGGATTATCTCATGATTACCAAGGGCGCCCTGAAAAATGTGCTTGAAGCTTGCTCAACGGTAGAGCTCAGCGATGGCTCAATCAAAGACATTAAAGAGCAGCAGGCTCTCATAGAGAGCCTATATGAGAACTA
>JANYJS010000095.1 GCA_025361765.1 Bacillota bacterium | reverse complement strand
GTCTTGCTTTAAAAGAAGTAGCCTGTCTCAAGCAAATTTATAGTTTGGACTGGTGTTCTGTGGCTAAGAGCTTCAAAGATGCAGACACCTCGGTATGCTGCACTAAAACAGGTATATCAAAAGGGAAAAGAGAAAAAATCCATGTGGCCATGAGTGAACCCGAGGATTTGACTACTGTTGAGATGATTAGCACTTATTATGCAAAGAATTCTTATGGTCCTTTTGAAAAGTTCGAGGCCTTTATATGGGAAGGTGAACTCATTGGGATTCATAATTACGACAGAGTCAGCTTTGATCAGTTGATTGGTTATGATAGACAAAAGGCTGCACTTATTGAAAACGCTGAATTCTTCATGAAGGGTTATAAGGCCAATAATGTTTTGCTTTATGGCGATAAAGGCACTGGAAAATCCTCCTGTGTTAAGGCGCTACTTGATAGATATGGTAGCGAAAAACTGAGAATGATAGAGCTTTCAAAGGAAAACATCGGTGATTTGTATAAAATAATGGAGAAAATAAGCAATTGGGATTGTAAATTCATTCTGTTTATTGATGATTTGTCTTTTGAAGAAAATGAAGTTGGGTATAAACATTTTAAGTCAGTCATTGAAGGAGGCCTTGAAGCCCAACCTTCAAACGTTCTTCTTCATGTGACCTCAAACCGCAGAAACATCATTCGTGAAACCTGGGACGAAAGACCCGGAAACTCTCAGGAAGTTCATTTTTCTGATAACCTGCAGGAGAAATTATCCTTAGCAGATCGATTTGGTTTGACAATTACTTTTGTTTGTCCGAGCAAAAACGAATTTATCAATATTGTATCAGGGCTCGCAAATCAAGAAGGCTTAGCACTTAATGAGGATACACTTATAGAAGAGGCGCTAAAGTGGGAAATGCGCTACCACAGCAAGTCAGGGAGGACTGCAAGGCAGTTTATCAATTATCTGACTGCAAGGGAAGGAATTAAACAACATGATGGAGACCATAATAAGCAAACTGATTAATTTGCCGGGCATACTGATTGCCCTATCATTTCATGAATACGCTCACGCAAAAATGGCCGATGCCCTTGGAGATCCTACGCCAAGAAGCCAAGGCAGGGTCACTTTAAACCCAATAGCGCACATCGATCCTCTTGGTTTCATTGCGCTTCTTTTGGTGGGATTTGGCTGGGGCAAACCGGTACAGATCAATGGCAGCTACTTTAAAAAATTTAAAAGGGATGAGATTCTTGTGTCTGCAGCTGGTGTGACAATGAATTTAGTCTTAGCTGTTTTATTTGCTGGAATTATTAAATTGATGGAAGTATCAGGATTGGATTTTATGGGGACTACTGCAGGCAGCATCGCTGTTGACATGTTATGGGGCATCGTCTGGATTAACGTAATTCTAATGGTTTTCAATCTTATTCCGGTACCACCACTCGACGGATTCAATATTTTGGCAGAGCTTACCCATCTTAGGGAGCGGGGGATTTATCATCAGATTTATGAAAAAGGTCCAATTATCCTGCTGATTCTAATTTTTTTCAATATTACGGATAAAATAATCGGACCTGCAGCAAATTTTGTGCTGACTTCCATTGTTGGACTTTTCTTTAATTAACAAGGTTACAGCTTATTGTTAGGCTTATAACTGGCGTGTTAAAAGGAGGAGATTTTATGGATTCTGAGAGATTTACAGAAAAAGCTCAGGCAATTATATCTGATTGCCAGGATATCGCATTACAATATGGCCATCAACAAATAGATGGGGAGCATCTCCATCTGGCCTTACTGCTACAGGAAGACGGGCTCATTGGAAAATTGCTCAACTATATGGCGATGCCAGTGGATGAAATTGTTAAGGATTTAGAACTTGAACTTGGCAAACTACCCAAAATTTCCGGTAGCGGTAGCACGCTGTATGCATCTAGAAGGTTTAACCAGCTATTAGTGGACGCGAAAAAAATTGCTGACGATTTCAAAGACGAGTACGTTAGCGTAGAACATCTCTATCTTTCTTTGCTTACTGAAAAAAACACATCAAGCAGCAAAATCTTTAGGAATTATGGCATTACAAAAGAGACATTTTTGCAAGCTTTGTCAAAAATGAGAGGAAATCAGCGAATCACATCTCAAAATCCTGAAGGCAATTATGATGCTTTGAATAAATATGGCAGAGATCTTGTAGAGCTTGCACGAAAAGGGAGGCTTGATCCTGTTATTGGTCGGGATTCCGAAATCAGGCATGTCATTCAGATTCTGTCGCGCCGGACCAGGGCGCTTTAATCGCTGGCGCTAAATTCAGGGGTGAGTTTGAAGAAAGATTGAAGACAGTACTCTCTGAAATCGAAAAATCTGAAGGCCATATTATCCTATTCATTGACGAGATTCACAATATTGTCGGCGCCGGCAAAGCCGAAGGTTCAATGGATGCTGGCAATATATTGAAACCATTGTTGGCTAGAGGAGAATTGCACTGCATTGGTGCAACGACCCTGAATGAATATAGAAAGTATATCGAAAAGGACGCTGCCCTTGAGCGCAGATTTCAAAAGGTACTCATTGATCAGCCGACGGTGGAAGATACCATTTCAATATTGAGAGGCTTAAAAGAACGATTTGAAATTCATCATGGCGTTAGAATTACAGATGCAGCACTAATCGCATGCGCAACTTTGTCTGAACGCTATATCAGCGACAGATTTTTGCCTGATAAAGCCATCGATCTTATGGATGAAGCGGCTTCTTTGATTAGGATGGAAATAGACAGCATGCCTGCGGAGCTTGATGAAACGGGCAGAAAGATTATGCAGCTAGAAATTGAAAAGCAGGCGCTAGCAAAGGAAACCGATTAGGCTTCGAAGGTTCGGCTGGTTAATATTGAGAGAGAACTCTCGGAGCTACGGGAAGAAAATTCAGGTATGCGGGCGCAATGGGAAAATGAAAAAAAAGTCATTTTGGACATCAAAGCGATTAAGCAGGAGATTGAGGATGCCAAATATGAAATGGAGGAAGCGGAGAGACAGTATAATCTTGAAAAGATGGCTACGCTAAAATACGGGACATTGCCGGATCTGGAGAGAAAATTGGCAGTTGCTCAAGATAACCATGAAAAAAGCCAGGAGCATCGTTTGCTGAAAGAGGAAGTCAATGAAGAGGAAATTGCGGAAGTGGTTTCCAGATGGACGGGAATTTCTGTAGCTAAGCTTGTTGAGACGGAAAAAGAAAAACTGCTTAAACTAGGGGAACTTCTACATCGGAGGGTAGTTGGACAGGAAGAGGCGGTTACAGCTCTATCTGACGCCATTTTGTTTGATGAAATCGAAAAAGCCCATCCGGATGTTTTTAATATCTTGCTTCAAATATTAGACGATGGCAGACTGACTGATAATCAAGGAAGAACAGTGGACTTTAAAAATACCATTCTTATTATGACATCCAACATAGGCAGCAAATATCTTATTGATAACATTAAGCCAGATGGCAGCATAACGCCTGAAGTTAAGGAGTTTGTAAAAGATGAGATGAAGCTTCATTTTAGACCGGAATTTCTCAATAGAATAGATGATATCGTCGTTTTCACACCGCTTACTGAAAGAGAAATCATGTTTATTATTGATTTGGCCATGAAACGAATTTCTGATAAGCTGATCGACCGTGGGATCACAATCACTTTGACGGAGAAAACCAAAAAGTTTATCGCAGAAGATGCCTATTCCCCGACTTATGGAGCAAGACCAGTCAACAGATACCTTCAAAAGCACATTGAGACTGAGCTTGCAACCAAAATTATCAAAGGGGAGATAAAAGATGGCGAGAATATAGTAATTGACGTTAAAAATGATATGCTCTCATTTTGAGAGCATATCATTTTTAGTTGCCCTTCTCCTTGCGTTATCAAGGTGCATACCCATGGCTGCTATACCTTTGCTGATATCTTTATTGACAAAAGCATCCACTATTTCTTTATGTTCGCCCAGAACTTTTATTAGATCTTGATCATCACAGTTTCCAGGCGCCCTCATCTGCTTGACATACAGTTGATAAAGAGGCAAGGTTTGGGAAAGAAAACGGTTATGAGAAGCGGTATAAATCATGTCATGAAATTTGGCATTCATGTTGAGCATCTTAACATAATCACGTCTTAAAGTATAAAACTCCATGAATTCATAAGCTTCCTTCAATTTCTCTAGTTCTTCAGGTGTAATTCTTGCAATTCCCCATTGGACAGCCAGGATCTCACCGGACTTTCTCAGTTCATAAAGATCATCTATGTCGCGTGCTGAAAAGCTTGAAACAAAGGCGCCTCTGTTTGGAATGTTAGAAAGTAGCCCCTCAAGTTCCAGCTGCTTAAAAGCCTCTCGTACAGGAGTTCTACTGACATTATATTCTTCGCAGATTTTCTGTTCAGACAATTTTTCGCCATCAGGAAGCTTGCCATTTAGAATATCCTCCCGCAACCTTGAGAATAAACTATAAGAGAGTGAAGGACTGACTGCCGAAAGGTCAAAATCATTTAGCATAACTTTCACCTATGCCATTTTGGAGACGGTATCAAGGATATAGTCGGCAAATTCCTGACTAGTAGCACCATCTTCGCGTCCCGTTATGATGAGCTTTTTCTCAGTTTCGGTACAGATCTCAATGGCAGAAAACAGTTTCTCTGATTGCGTCTGAAAACCAATATGACTTAGCAGCATGGCTGAAGCTCTGATGACGCTGCAGGGATCTGCGTAGATTGCTCTACCTTCTGTGACCATTCTTGGCGCAGAACCATGAATCGCCTCAAACATAGAATATGATTTACCTAAATTAGCGCTGCCAGCGGTGCCAACGCCACCTTGAAACTCAGCAGCTTCGTCCGTGAGGATATCTCCATAAAGGTTGGGCAGAATCATGACTTGAAACTGAGATCTTCTTTTTTCGTCAATCAGCTTAGCGGTCATGATATCTATGTACCAGTCATCGGTTTCGATTTCGGGATAATCTAAAGCAACCCTCTTGCAGACGTCAAGAAACTTTCCATCCGTTGTTTTAACCACATTGGCTTTAGTGACAATAGTAACCCTTTTTTTGCCATTATTTCTGGCATAATCAAAGGCAAGCTTTGCAATACGTTCTGTCCCAGGGGTAGTTATGACGCGAAAATCGATAGCAATGTCTTCGTCGATATTGACACCTTGGCTACCTAATGCATAAAGACATTCGGTGTTTTCTCTAAAAAAGGTCCAGTCAATATCAAGGACAGGCACTTTAACTGGACGGACGTTGGCAAAAAGATCCAGTTCCTTTCGCATAGCCACGTTTGCACTCTCAACATTTGCCCATTGATCACCTTTCCTGGGGGTAGTTGTGGGTCCCTTTAAAAGGACATGACAGTCTTTAATTGCAGTCAAGACATCATCAGGAAGGGCTTTACCTGCTGCTGCCCTATTTTCGATGGTGCAACCATCGATGATTCTGAATTCAACCTTTCCAGCTTTTACTTCATCGGAAAGTAAAGTTTCAAGGATACGATGGGCCTCGGCGGTTATGGCCGGGCCAATGCCATCGCCTCCGATAACACCGATTTTAATTTTCTCTAAAGACTGATAATTTATAAAATCAGTGGTTTCTTTCATTTTGGATACTCTTGCAATTTGTTGAGCGACTATTTTTTCGAAGGATTCAGCATAATTCATAAAAATACCTCTATTTCTGTAAGTTAATAAATATTTCTGATCTAATAAATAACTTAGCCATACACTTTTGATTGGATCTATAAATTAGTTAAACACTTTTGATTTGATTGATTTTACCACCTGCCTGAATCATGGATAGTTCAATCTCGGAAAAGTTCGTTATGACATTGATGACTTTGCCGGTAGACAGGTTTTTAATCTGAACAATAGGATTTTTAATTTGATTTAAAGCATTTTCAATAATGAGCTCATGTCCAAGGTCAATACCGTCATAATCCTTCTCATCCTCAAACACGAGAGGTAGAATGCCGCTGTTGATAAGATTGGAACGATGGATTCTGGCAAAGGATTTAACCAAGACTGCCTTAATACCAAGATATAATGGTGCAAGAGCGGCATGCTCACGACTTGAACCCTGGCCATAGTTTTCACCGCCGACAATGATGCCGTTTGTTGCAGCTTGGCATCTGGCAGGAAAATTTTTATCAATTCTTTCAAAGCAGAAATTTGATAAATAAGGCACATTTGACCGATAAGGCAGAAGCCTTGAATCAGAGGGCATAATATCATCGGTTGTGATGTTGTTTCCAGCTTTGAGAACGACAATCCCGGATAGTTCGTTTTTGAGGGCCGTGTTTTGAGGGAAAGGTTTAATGTTGGGACCCATCATAACGGGGATATCCTGCTTCGGGATTTTATTTGGATAAACTAAAAAATGATCGTTAAACGCGAAGGGTTCGTCTGGATTGATAAAGGGAAGATTAAATGAGCCGCGACCGTCGGTTAGAACGCCTTTGATCGCGGAAATAGCTGCCGTTTCTGGGCTGACAAGATAGACATCAGCATCGATGGTTCCGCTTCTTCCTTTAAAATTACGGTTAAATGTACGAAGAGAAACAGCTCCGGATTTTGGGGACTGGCCCATTCCAATACATGGGCCACAGGCATTTTCAATCACTCTGGCTCCGGCATCGATAAGATCAGCTAATGCGCCATTGCAAGCCAGCTTGCTGAGAATTTTACTGGAACCCGGAGAGATGACCAAGCTGACATCTTCATGGACCTTTTGACCTTTGAGAATAGCAGAAACCTTCATCAAATCTGAATAAGAAGAGTTTGTGCAGCTGCCAATGGCAACCTGATCAATTTTTATTGGACCGATATTTTCTATGCTGTCCACATTGTCAGGGCTATGTGGCTTTGCGGCAAGGGGAATCAATTCATCCAGATTCACAATGAGCATTTCGTCATATAAGGCATCAGCATCAGCGGACAGAGGGGTATAATCCTGTTCTCTACCCTGAGCGCGAAGAAATGTCTGTGTGTTTTTATCGCTTGGAAACAGGGATGTTGTAGCGCCAAGCTCGGCGCCCATATTGGTGATGGTTGCCCGGTCAGTTACGGATAGGGTTTCGACACCGGGGCCATGATACTCGACGATTTTTCCAACGCCGCCTTTCACAGTAATCTGCGATAGCACGTAAAGAATGATATCTTTTGCTGAAACCCAAGGTTTAAGCTGACCAACAAGTTCGATGCCTAAGACTTTAGGGACATTAAGGCTATAGGTTCCCTGTGCCATGGCGACGGCGACATCAAGCCCGCCTGCACCGATGGCAATCATACCAAGGCCTCCACCCGTCGGCGTATGACTATCGGATCCGAGCAGGGTTTTGCCTGGAATTCCGAAATTTTCCAGATGGAGCTGATGGCAAATTCCGTTGCCCGGTTTAGAAAAAAGAACTCCATGACGGCTGGCCACACTCTTTATAAAAGCATGATCATCGGCATTTTCATATCCGGTCTGGAGCGTATTGTGGTCGATATAGGCTACGGAAATTTCCGTTCTTATCTTATCGATATCCATGGCTTCAAGCTGTAGATAAACCATGGTGCCAGTAGAATCCTGAGTCAAGGTCTGATCAATCTTAATGGTAACTTCCTGGCCTTCTTTTAAAGAACCATGAACTAAGTGGTTTTCAAGAATTTTATAGGCTAAACATTTACCCATTTGAGCACCTCCTATGCAGTAAAAACTAAATTGTATTCATGTATTCAATTATACAATCGTGGAAATACAAAGTAAATACCTAGTTGAAAATAAACATAGGCTCAGTATGGCTTAAGTTGATTCCGTTACAAACAGTGCAGACAGACAGGGGGAAATGCTGAAGAGACAGTG
>JANYJS010000069.1 GCA_025361765.1 Bacillota bacterium | reverse complement strand
CGAGAAAAAAACGCGCTATTAGGAGAAGTCTGGAAATTGAAATATCTGAAGAAAGGTTGAATCAACTATTTGATGAGTTGAGTATATATGAGAAAGAAAATTCATAGTTATCTTGGTTTTGCCAAACGATCGGGAAATATTATAGCCGGCTATAATTCCTGTGAATTTGCTATGATGAGAAAAAAAATCAAATTACTCATTTTAACCGAAGATATTGCCGAAGGCACCAAGAAAAAATTTAGAAAATTGGCAGCTGATTATCATATACCGATGTACATCTATGGGACATCGGATGAGGTCCCCCAATTCTCGGGCAATGAAGGCAAAGGCATATTCGGCATTACGGATAAAAACTTTGCTCAAGTTATAGAAAAAGAAATACTAAGTGAGCTTAAGGAAACAGAAAAACTGCAAAATACTGATGAATCAAAGGAAGAAAAAGACATGAATGAGAATAAGTAGTAATAATAGGAGGTGTTTGTATTGACTAATACAAAAAGAGTATACGAAATAGCTAAGGATCTGTCAAAGAGCAACAAAGAAATGGTGGATATTATCTCAGCGATGGGCATCGAAATCCGAAGCCACATGAGCGTTTTATCCGAAGAAGAAATAAAAAAAATCACCAAGCATGTGGCACCAAAAAAAGAAGAGGCCAAAAAAGATGACAAGCCAGGCGCTGTAAAAGCTGCAGTAGTTCCAGCAAAAAAACCAACAAAATCAGCAGGTCGAACTAAGCAAATCATCAGAAAAAATTATAGAGATGAAGCAAAAGCTGCGGAAAAAGAACTTGAAGAAGCAGGCATTCAGGGACCAAAAGCCATTGTTATCAATGTTCCGATTACTGTCGCAGGATTAGCCGATCAAATCAGTAAATCGGCCAGCGATATTATTATGAAGCTAATGAGACTTGGCATTATGGCCAATATCAATCAAAATATTGATGAAGATACTGTGATTATTCTGGCTGAAGATTTGGGTGTTAATATCGAAATTGGTCATGTCGCTGAAGACATTGTTGAAGAAGGACTTGACCTTCATGAAGACAAAGAGGAAGAACTCAGACCAAGATCCCCAATAATAACGGTCATGGGCCATGTTGATCATGGCAAAACATCGTTATTAGATGCAATAAGGAAAACGAATATCACCGCCACTGAATCCGGCGGAATTACTCAGCATATTGGTGCATCAGAGGTTTATGTAGGGGATAAAAAAATTGTTTTTCTAGACACACCTGGACATGAGGCCTTTACGGCTATGAGAGCCCGTGGCGCTCACGTTACTGACATTGCGGTGCTTGTTGTCGCTGCGGATGACAGCGTGAAACCCCAGACGATTGAGGCTATTAGCCATGCTAAGGCTGCAAATGTACCAGTTATTGTTGCAATTAATAAGATCGATAAACCGGGAGCAGACATTACTCGCGTTAAGCAGGACCTAACCGAACAGGGCGTGCTTATAGAAGAATGGGGTGGAGATACCATCTGCGTTCCTGTTTCCGCGAAAACGAGAGAAGGTATAGATACCTTGCTTGAAATGATTTTGCTTCAGGCTGAAATTCTTGAACTGAAAGCAAATCCGCATAGACTTGCCAGTGGAACAGTCATTGAGGCAAGATTAGACAAGGCTAAAGGCCCGGTTGCGACTTTGCTTGTACTGAATGGCAGCATGCAAATCGGCATGGCTGTTGTTGTTGGGACAACAAGCGGAAAAATAAGGGCTATGAATAATTTTAAGGGATTGCCCATTAAAAAAGCGGGACCTGCTACAGCCGTGGAAATACTCGGTCTAAATGATGTTCCTGAAGCTGGCGATGAGTTTCATATTGTTAAAGACGAAAAGATGGCAAGAGATATTGCTGGAAAAAGACAGATTAAAGTTCGGGAAGAAAGCATGGCTAAAAATGCCAGTGTCACTTTGCAGGAATTGTTTGATAAAATTCAGGTTGGCGAAATAAAAGAACTTAATCTCATTATTAAAGGCGATGTTCAGGGCTCAGTTGGCGCATTGATTCAATCACTTGAAAAGCTGACAAATGAAAATGTCAAGGTTAAGATCATTCATTCTGGGGTAGGAACCGTAACAGAGTCTGATATCATGCTGGCCTTAACATCAAAAGCCATCATTATCGGTTTTAACGTTAGACAAAATACAGCTATGCAGCAAATGGCTGACCGGGAAAAAATTGAAATTAGAAATTATCGTGTTATATATGAAGTCATTAATGATATTGAGGCGGCTATGCGCGGTATGCTGGATCCTATATTTAAGGAAGTCGTTCAAGGAAAGGCAGAAGTCAGAAGTACTTTCAAAGTACCTGGAGCAGGCTTAATAGCAGGGGCTTACGTGCTTGAAGGCAAGGTTCAGAGGAATGCCAGTATTAGGGTTGTTCGTGATGGTATTGTTGTTCATGAAGGGAAAATTTCGTCACTAAAGAGATTCAAGGACGATGCGAGAGAAGTTTTATCTGGGTTTGAATGCGGTATCGGCGTAGAAAACTTTAATGATTTAAAAGAGGGCGATATTATTGAAGCCTTTAAAATGGAAGAAATTATTAGAAAATAGGTGAGATCAATGGGTAAAAATTATCGATCTGGTAGAATTGGTGAGGAAATAAGAAAAATTATCAGTGAAATGCTTCTGAGAGAGCTTAAAGACCCGAGACTTCTTACAGGGCTTGTTAGTATTACATCAGTAGAAGTAACGAACGACCATAGTTATGCTACGGTCTTTGTAACAGTGGTTTCTCAAAATTTAAAAAATGAAGATAGTGAAGAACAAAAGAAAGAGGTCCTAGCTGCCTTTAATAGTGCTAAAGGTTTTATCCGAAGAGAAATCGGAAAAGATCTTGAGCTCAGGCATGTCCCAGAGTTGATTTTTAAGTTCGATACATCCCTCGAGTATGGCAGACATATGGATGAAATAATAAACAATCTTTAATTCGAATTGAGGAGACAACATGAAACACAGGCAGTCTTTTGAAAGCATTATCAGTGAAATTAATCGAGCAGAGACTGTATTGATTTATACTCACGTGCTTATGGATGGAGATACCCTTGGTTCTGCAGTTGCCTTGTGCAAGGCATTGCGCTATATGAAAAAAACGGCGTATATTCTTATAGAGGATGCGATACCGGAGTATTTGAGCTTCCTTGACTCTAACCTTTGCACTTACGACTGCAATGTCATTACGGAGCTGGATCTTTCTATTGCTGTGGATTGCACTGATATCGAAAGATTTGAAAAGCGAAGAGAGAAATTTTTGCAGGCGAAGGTAAAAATCTGCATAGATCATCATCATACCAGCGGATATTTTGCTGATTTTAATTATGTTGATGAACACTCTGCTTCAACTGGAGAATTGATTTACAAGCTGCTGAAGCTCATGGCAATTCCTGCAGACAAACAGATCGCAGAAGCGCTTTATGTTGCAATTACAACGGATACAGGTAATTTTCAATACTCCAATACCACAGCAGAATCACACAGAACAGCTGCGGAGCTTTTTGAAATTGGCATTGATTTGGGCAAAATAAGCGTTGAGCTTTATCAAAATGTCAGGCCGGAAAAACTTAAGCTCACTGGCGAAATACTTAAAACCTTAGAAATGTACTGTGATGGAAAAGTGGCACTGGCTTTTGTAACCCAGAAGGTTCTTAAAGAGACCAACTCTACAATCGAAGAAAGTGAAGGCATTGTCGAAACACTACGCAGTATTCGTGGGGTTGAGGTTTCGGTTTTCATGAAAGAAGTTTCGGAAAGAGAAATAAAAATTGGAATGCGGGCAAAAAGTTACGCGAATGTTGCAGGAATTATGCAAAAATTTGGCGGCGGAGGGCATATAAAAGCTGCGGGATGCACCATAAATGCCACTCTTGAGGAGGCAAAGGTCCTTATTATTCAAGAGGTTGAGAACTATTTTAATGAATGGAATAATTAACATACTAAAACCCGCCGGAATGACATCTCATGATGTTGTTGGTACCATGAGAAAAATTCTTGGCATCAAAAGAATAGGCCATACAGGAACATTAGACCCCATGGCAGTTGGTGTTTTACCCATTTGCATCAACAGTGCCACAAGAATGATCGAATATTTGGATGGAGATTTTAAAAAATATCGCTGTGAAATGCAGCTTGGCATAGAAACGGATACCCAGGATATTTGGGGCGAAGTTTTAAAGTGTTCATCTGTGGACGTTTGCGAAGAAGATGTTCTTGCCGCTGCTGCAAGATTTACAGGAAATGTTCTCCAGACGCCACCAAATTATTCCGCAATAAGAGTAAATGGTCGAAGACTTTATGATTATGCCAGACATGGAGAAGCCGTTGATGTTAAATCAAGATGGATTCACATTAAGCATATTAAAGTGGTGTCAATTGATCTGACGTTAAATAGAGTGCTCTTTGATATTGAGTCATCAAAGGGGACATATGTAAGAACAATCTGTACAGAAATTGGAAAGATTCTAGGATGCGGTGCAGCAATGAGTTTTTTAGTGAGAACAGCAAGCGGGGCTTTCACACTGCAGGATGCGCTGACTTTTGAAGAAATAGTTAAACTTCAACAATCCGGATTACTGGAAACAAAACTTCTCCCGTTAGATTTTCCTTTAAATCGATTTTCCAGCCTAGTCATTAAAGATGCGAACAGGGCAAAATCCTTCATACGTGGTGGCCCTTTGGACTTTGATGAAGTTGTCTGTTCAACTGGAGAAGGAACGATTGTGCATGAGCAACTATACAAGGTCTATTTTGGAGATCAATTTATAGCAATGACAAAATGCAATTGTGAAACTGGCAAAATCAATTCGGAAAAAGTTTTTAGTCAGGAAATTTAAACTGGGTCTTAAAAAATAGATGCATGAGGAGCAAATACCAATGAAGGTTTATAAGTGTCTAGCGGATATTAAAGAAATTGGCGAAACGGTCGTAGCGCTTGGTAATTTTGATGGCGTGCATAAAGGACATCAGGAAGTCATCAAAAGAACTGTTAAAAGTGCAAAGGCAGCAGGCCTTAAAAGCGCTGTGTTTACCTTTTCCAATCATCCGAGAAATGTCATTGCAGGAGAACAAATTATAAAAGACATCCTATCATGGGAAGATAAAGTATCCATTATCAGGTCATTTGGCATAGATTATTTGATTTCAGTGCCTTTCGATTCTAAAATGCTCAACATGGAGCCTGAAGATTTTATTATGTCAGTGCTAGTCGAAAAACTCAATATGAAGGAAGCTTATTGCGGCTTTAATTATCAATTTGGCTACTGCGCTAAGGGAAACGCAGAATTACTAATGAAAGTTGGACTCAGAGAAAATTTCGGCATACACATTCTTGAACCCATAAAAATTGACGGCACGATCGTCAGCAGTTCCTTAATGAGAACACTAATTTCTCAGGGCAGAGTCGATGAGATGGAAAAATATTTGGGGAGATGCTACTCGATAGGGGGTAGAGTCGTTACTGGGAATAGAATTGGCCGAACTATTGGATTTCCAACTTCAAATATCATTTTAGAAGAAGGAATGGTTACTCCGGCAAATGGCGTTTATGTCACCTACTGTTTATACAACAACTTTCGGTTTAAAGGCATCACCAACGTTGGCATCAAACCGACAATCGGTGACAACATACACACTATTGAAACTCATATATTTGACTTTGACTATGATTTATACGGAAAGGAAATACGCGTTGAATTTCTCATCAAACTTCGCGATGAAATGAAGTTCGCAAATGTAAAGGAACTAGCTAAGCAAATCGCCCAAGACTCGGAGGCGGCAAAGGAGTTTCATAAATAATTTGCCCTTTACAAAACAAAGTAATGATGTTATTATAAAACGTCATCAGTATGACCTTTTGCTGCGATTTGCGACACTCCGACGCGGTTCCCGGCTTAAGGCAATGAAGAATAAAGGAGATAAAAAGATGATTACACAGGAAAAAAAGACGGAAATTATTAATGACTACAAAACGCATGAAGGAGACACTGGTTCTCCTGAAGTGCAAATTGCCATTCTGACATTTAGAATAAATGATTTGAATGAACATTTGAAGATTCACAAGAAAGATCATCACTCAAGGAGAGGACTCTTGAAAATGGTAGGTCAGAGAAGAAATCTTCTCAACTATCTCAAGAATAAAAACATCGACAGATATAGAGAAGAAATTTCTCGTCTCGGATTGAGAAAATAAGACAAAAATTAGGCGGGGGAGTTCCCCGCTTTAATTTTATAAAGCGCCGCGGTTTTCACGGCGCAGAAGGCATAAGGCCAAGAATAATCGAAGTTGAGTCGGGCTTGAGAAATTAATTTGCACATATTGTGGATTAATTTGTCAAGCCGGGCGCGATAAAAAAAGAATTATCAGGAGGTAAGTTGATAATGAGATTCACAGACTATAAAGTATTTAAAACAGAGGTTGGTGGCAGAAGTTTAGAAATAGAAGTTGGCAAAATGGCACAATTAGCCAGCGGTTCAGTGTTTGTCAAATATGGAGATACTAATGTTATAGTAGCAGTAGTTGCTTCAAACGAACCAAGAGCGGATATTGATTTTTTTCCGCTAAGTGTTGATTATGAAGAAAAAATGTACTCTGCCGGAAAAATTCCTGGGGGTTATATCAAAAGAGAATCCAGACCTTCAGAAAAAGCCATTCTTAGCTCGAGATTAATCGATAGACCGATAAGACCACTTTTTCCTAAGGGATTTTATAATGACGTTGTTTTAGTTGCAACTGTTATGTGCGTAGATTTGGACTGCTCCCCTGAGATTGTTGCTATGATTGGCTCTTCAGCAGCGCTATGTATCTCAGATATCCCATTTGAGGGACCGACTGGTTCAGTTCTAGTTGGTAGAATCAACGGCGAATTTATCGTTAACCCCACCTTGGCACAAAGAGAAGAAAGCGAACTTCATTTAGTAGTTTCAGGAACAAAAGACGCCATCATGATGGTTGAAGCAGGTGCGCAAGAAATATCTGAAGAAGTCATGCTTGACGCTATTATGTTTGCCCATGAGGAAATCAAAAAAATCGTCTCCTTCATTGAGGGCATCACTGCAGAGGTAGGAAAGCCAAAGAGAGAAGTCAACTTGATCAAGGTTGCACCAGATATTGATGCTGCGGTAAAAGACTATGCCAACAGTAAAATGAGGGCTGCTATTCAAACTTTCGACAAACAGGAAAGACTCGACAATATGGCTGCAGTCGAAAAAGAAACTAAAGCTTACTTCGCTGAGATCTATCCAGATAAGAAGAAGGATATCAGTTCTGTTCTATACAGTATAACCAAAGAACAGGTCAGAGATTTAATCATAAATGAAGGAATCAGGCCAGATAACAGAAAAACTACTGAAATCAGACCGATTTGGTGTGAAACTGGAGTACTGCCAAGAACCCATGGGACTGGACTCTTTACCAGAGGCCAAACGCAGGTGCTTACGATAGCAACCTTAGGACCAATGGGAGATGCACAGAGGCTGGATGGCATTTCGGAAGAAACCGAAAAAAGATATATGCATCATTATAATTTCCCTTCATACAGCGTCGGAGAAGCCAGATCTTCAAGAGGTCCAGGCAGAAGAGAGATCGGTCATGGGGCTTTGGCCGAACGTGCGCTGCTTCCTGTGCTGCCATCCGTTGAAGATTTTCCATATGCCATTCGCTTGGTTTCTGAAGTATTAGCTTCAAACGGGAGCACTTCTCAGGCTTCAGTGTGCGGCAGTACGTTAGCCTTAATGGACGCTGGCGTGCCCATAAAATCTCCAGTAGCAGGTATTGCAATGGGATTAATTCAAAAGGATGATAAAATTGCAATATTAAGTGATATTCAGGGTATGGAAGATTTCCTGGGAGATATGGATTTCAAAGTAGCTGGGACTGCAAAGGGTATTACAGCAATACAGATGGACATCAAAGTTCATGGACTTAATAGAGAAATTCTAAAAAATGCCCTATCACAAGCCCAAGAGGGACGCATGCATATTATGGGTAAAATGATGGAAGAACTTGCAGCATCAAGGCCCGAAATGTCTCCATATGCGCCAAGAATCATTTCAATGATGATTGACCCCGACAAAATAAGAACAGTTATTGGACCTGGAGGCAAAACTATTAACAGAATCATCGACGAAACCGGCGTTAAAATCGATATTAACGATGATGGACAAGTTTATGTTACTGGTAAGGATAAAGAAACGGCCGAGCTTGGAATTAACGCGATCACTATGCTTCTTAAGGAAGTTGAAGTTGGCGTGATTTATGATGGTAAAGTTACCAGAGTCACTGCTTTCGGCGCTTTCATTGAAGTGCTCCCAGGTAAGGAAGGACTGCTTCATATCTCAAAAATGGCAGATACAAGAGTAGACAAGGTTGAAGATGTTATGAACGTTGGAGATATCGTTAAGGTTAAAGTGACGGAAGTTGACAACCAAAACCGAATTAATCTATCTAGAAAAGGACTCGCTTAAAATAAAAGACAAATCAAATCTATAACAATGGGGCTTTGCAAATTGAGCTGGATCAGTTCAGGCAGCAAGGCCCTATTGGTACTAGTTTGAAATAGGGCGCTGATCAAAGCATAATGCAAATTATTCAGCCGCCTCTAATAATGATCAAAAGGGAAAGTAGATGAAAATATGATAAAGAATAAAACTTTGGATTGCGGAATCAGATTGGTTATGGAAAAAATTCCTTATGTTCAGTCCGTGGCTATAGGAATTTGGGCAAAAGCGGGTTCTGTGGATGAGGATGATGAAAATCTGGGCATTTCTCATTTCATCGAACATATGCTTTTTAAAGGGACTGATCGCAGAAGCGCTAAGCAGATAGCAGAAGATATCGATAAGATCGGAGGCCAAATCAATGCCTTCACCAGTAAAGAAAGTACATGTTATTATGTTAAATCCCTTTCTACGAATGTGGAAAAGGCTGCTGATGTCCTGGTAGATATGTTCATGAATTCTAAATTTGATGAAGGCGAAATGGAAAAAGAAAAAAGGGTCGTTTATGAAGAAATTCATATGGTTGAGGATTCTCCAGAAGACGATGCTCATGATACGCTTTATGAAGTGCTATTTAAGGGAGGACCATTATCTAAACCTATTCTTGGCAATAAAAAAACCATAAAAAGCTTCTCTCAGAAGACCATTAGAGACTATATCGAGAAGGAATACACAAAAGATAATATCATCATTGCTGTGGCAGGTAATTTTGATGAGAACCAGATTTGTCAATTTTTCATGGATAAACTTAAGGACTTGACATCAGTAAAACCGGAAAAAATTGAAAATGCTTTAATTTATACGCCGCATTTTAAAGTCAAGATTAAAGATATTGAACAGTCTCATATTTGCATTGGCACAAAGGGCTTGAGATTAAATGACGATCTGTATTTTGCCATGTCACTGCTTAACAACATCATGGGTGGCAGCATGAGTTCTAGGCTTTTTCAAAATATTAGAGAAGAAAAAGGCATGGCCTATTCAGTTTATTCATTTGCGAGTTCTTACATCAACGATGGTTTTTATGGTATATATGCCGGCGTAAGCCATGACATGGTTGAAAAAGCAGTTAGGGCCATAACTGATGAATTGAACCTGCTGCGAACAAAAGGAGTTACAGATGAAGAACTCAGTACAGCCAAGGAGCAATTAAAGGGAAATCACATCTTCAGCTTAGAGAGTGTCAGTGGCAGAATGGCGTCATTGGGCAGAAATAAGCTGTTAATTGGGAAAAATCTTACAGCCCAAGAAATCACAGATAAAATTAATGGCGTCACTATGGATCATGTCAGAACTGTTGCAGAGAAAATTACTGCCATTGATCAGTACTCAGGTGTACTCATTGGGAGGCAAAAGAAGGATATCAAAAAATTACTATTAAGCGGTTTATAATTAATATGTGGGGGTCCAGCCAATGCTCATCAAAATAAGATCCGAGAATGGAAAAGTTCCAACCTATGAGACTTCCGGGTCGGCAGGGATGGATATCAGAGCTAACGTCGCAAATAAAATACGCCTTGAACCAGGATGCCGCTTTCTAGTGCCCACAGGGCTCTATATTGAGCTGCCGCAAGGCTTTGAGGCACAAATTAGAGCTAGGAGTGGTCTTGCAATTAAATTCGGCATAGGCCTGGTTAACGGTGTGGGGACAATTGACAGCGACTATAGAGGGGAAATTAAAATCTCACTTATAAATTGGGGCGAAGAAGCTTTTGAAATCAATAATGGAGATCGGGTAGCCCAGATGGTTGTTTCTCGCTATGAACATATTAATTGGGAACTTGTAGATAAACTTGTCGATACAAAAAGAGGCCTGGGTGGATTTGGACACACAGGAAAATAGCTGTTTTGAATTAGGGGGATAATTGATATGCTTTTCAGAGAGGATCTGGAACTTAGGGAGTATCAGGTATTGTCAACGTTTGCGGCTAAGTCCGCAGAATCAAAAGGTAGAGATAATTCTGAAGATAAGTGTGATTTAAGAACGGATTTCCAAAGAGATAGAGATAGAATCGTTCATTCGAAATCTTTACGCAGATTGATGCATAAAACTCAAGTGTTTTTATCTCCCGAAGGGGATCATTTCAGAACAAGATTAACCCATACGCTTGAAGTCTCCCAAATATCTCGTACTGTAGCGAGAGCGCTAGGCCTTAATGAAGATTTAACAGAAGCAATTGCTATGGGCCATGACTTAGGCCATACACCTTTTGGGCATAATGGAGAGGATTCACTCGCGAAAATACATCCGGGAGGATTCAAACATAATGTTCAGAGTCTCCGTGTCGTTGAAATACTTGAAAGCATGGGAAATAGAAGGGGCATGAATTTGACTTTTGAAGTTAAAGACGGGATCTTGAATCATACCGGTCTAGTTAAGCCTATGACTTTAGAAGGACAAGTCGTCAAAATTTGTGATCGAATTGCATATATCAATCACGATATAGATGATGCTATTCGGGGGCATATCATTAAAGAATCTGATTTACCCATGGAGAGTGTGGCTATTCTAGGAACGAATCATAGAACGCGCATAAATACTCTTGTCATGGATCTCGTCAGGAACAGCGATTCTAAGAATGAAATTAAAATGAGTGATGACTGTAGAACACAAATGGATACCCTGCGCAACTACATGTTTATGAACGTTTATAAAAGCAATGTCGTAAAAAGAGATGAAGAACTTGAAAAAATCGAAAATATGATAGAATTACTTTACAATTATTATTGTAACAATCCAAACAAATTGCCTGAGGAATGGCAAACTATGATTGCCGAATTTGGCGTGCCTGAAGTTGTTAAGGACCATATAGCCAGCATGACAGATCGATATGCAATAAACAAATTTATGGAGATATTTGTGCCAAAGGGGTGGAAATAGAACAGGACAGCTTAAAAAATATATTTATTAAAAAAAGGAAGCCCCTTACCTTTGAAGAATAAAGAGCTATAATGGATTGAGAGGGTTTTTGTGAGCGCTGGAAATACTGATAATATCGTCGATGAAATTAAGAGCAGGTGTAACATTGTCGATGTGGTTGGTCGAACTGTCAATCTAAAAAAGACAGGAAACAATCATAAGGGTTTGTGCCCATTCCACAATGAAAAAACACCTTCTTTTGTTGTTTCGGAAGAAAAGCAGATATTCACTTGTTTTGGCTGTGGCGCCACTGGCGATGTCATTGAATTTGTTAAAAAGCTCAACAATCTTGATTTCCGCGAAGCGACAGAGCGCATGGCAGAAGAATACGGCATCGAGATTAAGGATCAGAGCTTAGGCGATGACGGTAAAAAAGCAATCATATATGGAATCAATCGAGAAGTAGCCATGTTTTATTTTAAAAGCTTTTTCGATCATCCAAACAAAGGCCAAGCCTATATGACCAAGAGAGGAATTGACGCAGCGACTCTAAGGAAATTTGGCATTGGGTACGCGGACGAAGAATGGGATAGCCTTTATAAATTTTTTATAGGACTTGGCACAAAGGAAGAGGCTCTATTAGAATTAGGACTGATCAGCAAATCTAAGGATCGCTACTATGACAAATTTAGAAACCGAGTTGTATTTCCGATCATAAACACCAGGGGCAAGGTTATAGGATTTGGCGGCAGAGCAATCGGAGAAGATAATCCCAAATACCTGAATTCACCAGAAACACCAGTTTTTCAAAAAAAGAATAACCTCTACGGATTAAATCTGGCCAGACAAGAGATTGGTAAAATGAATTATGCCATAATTGTCGAAGGGTATATGGATGTTATTTCACTCTACCAACATGGTATCAAAAACGCTGTGGCCTCACTGGGCACAGCATTGACCATCAATCAAGCGGCTATGATTAAACGATATACAGACAATGTCATATTGGCATATGATGGGGATGAAGCTGGTCTCGCTGCGGCGCTAAGAGGTATGGACATACTCAATGAGGCCGGATGCAAGGTAAAAATTATTCAAGTTAAAGATGGCAAGGATCCGGATGATTTTGTTAAAAAATTTGGAAAAGACGCTTTTTTGAAGCTGGTGCAGGATGCAACACCTTTAATAGATTATAAGATCGCATTAATCAGGCAAAAATGCAATATGGAGACTACCGAGGGCAAAATTGATTTTATCAAAGAAGTGACACCCATTTTAAAAAAACTAAAAAGCCCTGTTGAAGCCGATGCCTATATCAAAAAAATTGCCAAAGAAACAAAGATTTCAGAGGGTGCCCTACATTTGGAAGTTATGGGGAGCACAGGCAAAGCTATTGCACAAACAGTTAAAAATCAATTAGATCCTATTAAATCAAAAGACTCAAATGCATTTTTGGAAAAGACACTTATAAAACTTATGATCATAAAAAGTGAATATATTCCTAAAATTAGACCCTATGGCAGGGTTTTCAATATACCTGGCTGCCATCGCATTTATAATGTTATAACATCGCTTTATAAAGAAGATTCTGAAATTGATATTAAAAAACTGGAAGATAGCATAGATCAAGAGGACAATTTGCTGCTCCAGGATATTCTACAAAATATTATTGCCGATAAAGAGGATATAGTTCTTGAGCAATGTATCACTAAAATTAAAATGGCTGAACTAAAAAGACGATATACTGAAATATCAGACATTCTATCCATGACTGATGAGGACATTGAAAAAAATAAAATTCAAGAATTGACCCAGGAATTAATAGAAATCCAAGCAAAAATCAGAAACAAGTAATATCAACGCAGAGGAGCTTTTGAGGCTCAGAAAACGGGGGGAGATTAAATTATGAATTTTGAACTAGAAAGCGGTAGAGATGATAAAAAGTTTGAATATGTCAATGAGATTATCGAAAAAGCAAAACAAAAGGGGGCCATATCCTATAGGGAGATTTCAGACTATTTAGAAAATATAGAGTTAGACAAGGAACAAATTGATGATCTTTATGATACATTAATTTCTATAGGTGTAGAAATTGTTTCAGAAGTAGACCCAGATGATTTTGAAATCATATCTCTTGACAATGATCACGATGATGATTTGGAGCTTGTTGCTTCTGAAGGCGTAGAAATAGATTTGGAAACGGCATTACCAAAAGGCATTGCTGTTGATGATCCGGTGCGCATGTACCTAAAGGAAATCGGCAAAGTACCTCTATTAAATGGGGATAAAGAAATAGAACTGGCAAAAAGAATGGAATCTGGTGATGATGATGCCAAAAAAGAACTTTGCGAAGCAAACCTTAGGCTTGTTGTCAGTATCGCTAAAAGATATGTCGGCAGAGGCATGCTATTTCTTGATTTAATACAAGAAGGCAATCTGGGGCTAATAAAAGCGGTAGATAAATTTGACTGGCGTAAAGGTTACAAATTCAGTACCTATGCGACTTGGTGGATTAGGCAGGCCATTACACGGTCTATTGCAGATCAGGCTAGAACTATTCGTATTCCGGTTCATATGGTTGAAACAATCAATAAGTTGATTAGAATTTCCAGACAATTGCTTCAAGAATTTGGTAGAGAACCAACGCCAGAAGAAATCGCAGAGGAAATGGATATTCCCGTAGAAAAGGTCAGAGAAATTCAGAAGATTGCTCAGGAACCTGTATCTCTTGAAACCCCCATCGGAGAAGAGGAGGACAGCCATTTGGGAGACTTTATACCCGATGAAGATGTTCCGGCTCCGGCTGACGCGGCTGCGTTTTCCATGCTAAAAGAACAACTCGTAGAAGTCTTAGATACCTTGACCGATCGTGAGCAAAAGGTATTAAAACTGCGTTTCGGACTTGAAGACGGAAGAGCTAGGACTCTTGAAGAAGTTGGACGAAGATTTGAGGTAACCCGTGAACGCATACGTCAGATTGAAGCAAAAGCTTTGAGAAAACTTAGGCACCCAAGCAGAAGTAAGAAACTGAAGGATTATTTAGAATAAACGATGACGATCAAATCAAACCACACCCCAGTTAAACTATCTCCTAGACTCAGCGCTCTTGCTGGGCTTATAGGACGTGGCGAATCTATAGCAGATATCGGGACAGATCATGCTCAGTTACCAATTTACTTAAGACAAAAGGGCATCTGTTCAAATGTTGTTTTGTGTGACGTCAAACCTGGACCAATCAATAAAGCAAGAGAGAATATCAGTCTTTACGCACCAAATTTCAAGTTTGATCTCAGACTTGGCGATGGTTTTTCAGTAATTAATATGGGAGAAGTGGACGCTGCTATAATAGCTGGAATGGGAGGACTTCTTATTATTAATATTTTAGAGGTGGATCTTGTTAAAACCAAATCTATAAAAAAATTGATTTTGCAACCTAGAAAAGACAAAGCGCTTCTTGTTAAATGGCTTTTAACCAACAATTTTGACATAACTGATGAGAAGTTGGTTAAGGAAGGAAAAAACATCTGCGAAATTTTAGTGGCGGTACCATTTTCAGGGGATGCATCAAAGAGGGCTTTTGGGTTAAATGACCATAGATGGGACTACGAAATCAGCCCTATTCTAATTGATAAAAAAGATCCCTTGCTTGCAGAATTTATTTCTCGAAAGATATTGACAGAGAAAAAAATAATTAAGAGCATCCAGGCAGCTGGAAATTCAGCGGCAAATGTTGGCAAGCAGGAGCAAGCAGAATCGAGGATTGTCAAGCTAATCACATTTCTTAATAAGCTTAAAGAATTGGAGTAATAATATGTCTTTGGAGACTATAAAACTAATATCCATATTCAATGAGATTTCGCCGGAAGGACTTTCGGAGAGTTGGGATCACAGCGGCATACAAATAAGTCTTGGCAGTAAATCAATTGCCAAGATTCTAGTAAGTTTGGATATGACGTTCGATGTTGTAAATGAGGCGATTAATAACCAAGTTGATCTTATAGTGACCCATCATCCACTAATTTTCAAGGAGATAAACAGGATTGACAGTAATAATTTTACTGAAGACCTAATCATTAAGTTGATTCAAGCGCACATTAATGTCTATGCCATGCACACGTCCTTTGACAAAGTAAAGGATGGCAACAACGACCGCCTGGCAAAGCTTCTGAACTTGCGGGATCTGAGCATATTAAAACCGGATGAAGGTGAAAAAGAATCAGGGCTTGGCAGAATTGGACATTTAGTTGGCTTAAAAACCTTTGATGAAGTAGTAGCGTTGGTAAAAGAGCGCCTAAGTATTTATGCACCTATGAACTGCGTAGGCAATCCAAAAGCATTAATAAGCAAAGTGGGTATATGCACGGGATCGGGTGGAAGTATGATAGCTCAGGCAATCAAAATGGACTGTGATGTCTTGATTACAGGCGATGTTAATTATCATGATGCTTTGCTTGCAAAAGAGATGGGACTTTCAGTAATTGACGCAGGCCATTATCATACAGAGAAAATATTTGTTAAAAATGTCGCTGATCAACTGAAAAACAGACTACAAAATAAAGTTGAAATCCTGGAATCTCAGGTAGACCGGAATCCTTTCCTTATGATATAATCACTTGGTGAGTAAGTCAGACAATCGCATGCTGTAACGGCATGAGGAAAGTCCGAGCTCCTAAGAGCAGGGTGCCGGATAACATCCGGTGAAGGCAACTTTAAGGAAAGTGCAACAGAAATATACCGCCAGACTATGTCTGGTAAGGTTGAAATGGTGAGGTAAGAGCTCACCGGCAGGCTGGTAACAGCTTGGCCATGTAAACCCCACCTGGAGCAAGACCAAATAGGGCACAAAAGGCGGCTGCTCGTCGTTGCCCGGTAGGTAGGTCGCAAGAGCACACTGGCGACAGTGCGCCTAGATAGATGATTGTCAGATACAGAACTCGGCTTATAGACTTACTCACTTTAATAAGCACTACTGAAGCATGATTTTTAATCATGCTTTAATAATAATTTACTATAGGGTATAATTGAACTATAATCATAGTGAGATTCGGGGTGAAAAATGAAGATTATTTCGTGGAATGTCAATGGGCTTCGTGCAGTTTTAGGTAAAGGGTTTCTAGAGTTTGTTAGGGAAAAAAATCCGGATATCATTTGCATCCAGGAAACTAAAATGCAGGTTGGGCAAGCAGAGGTTGATTTACCAATGTACATGGACTTTTGGAATTGCGCAATTAAAAAAGGTTATTCTGGAACGGCAATATTCTCTAAACCAAAACCGATCTCAACAGCATATGATATCGAACATGATGGGCATAACCAGGAAGGACGCTGCATTACTTTAGAATTCGAAGAATTCTATTTGATTAATGTTTATACCCCGAATTCCCAGGAAAAATTGGCCAGAATCGACTATAGGATGGCATGGGAGGACGATTTTAGGGCTTATATTTTGAGGCTTGATGCAGTAAAACCAGTTATAATTTGCGGAGACCTAAATGTGGCACATAATGAAATAGACTTAAAGAATCCCAAAAGCAATCGTGGCAATGCAGGATTTTCGGACCAAGAACGCAATAAAATGACTGAACTATTGGGATCGGGTTTTGTAGACAGCTTTCGCTATAAATACCCAGACGCCAGGGACGTGTATACTTGGTGGTCATATCGATTCAACGCGCGTGCCAATAATACGGGGTGGCGTATTGATTATTTCATTGTATCAGATCGTATAAAAGAAAATATTGTTGATCACGTCATTTATATGAATGTACTGGGAAGTGATCACTGCCCGGTTGAGCTTGAAATCAACTTCTAATGACAAATTTATATATTTACGCCAACAAAATATGGGTATTAAGATAAATAAAAGGAGGGGATTTAGTTGAAAACTATTCAAGAGTTGGAAAAACTGAGAGAATCCTATAAACCTCAGAAAATTAGATGCTTGTTCGTGGGGGAATCAATTCCATCGAATGGAACTTTTTTCTATACCGGGGATTCTCCATTATTCAAATTTACCGGCGAAGCTTTTGAGGAGGTTTTTGCGGAGGTTAAGTTCACCTTAGACCTCTTCAAAGAAAAGGGTTTCTACTTATTTGACCTTGCAGAACCTGTCGCTGGAATGGGATATAAGCAAAAAATCAATGCTGTCGCAGAGGGCATACCAAAGCTTGCGCGTTTTATTGAAGCTGAAAGGCCGGATTACATGCTATCTGTCAAGAATACCAACTTGAGTGCTGTCGTTATGGCAAATGCTGAGGTAGGGGATATTATTACAGAGGAGCATATATTTGATTTGCCCGCTCCTATTTTTGGTAGCCATCATTATTATAAAGAAAAATTGGTTGAGGCGCTTAAGACAATATACAAAATTGGATAATTTGCGCTTTTATGAAATAGGATAATAAGCGCCTTTAAGAAACAGGATAGACAATCTCTACAGCATAGTTATCCCTGTTTTTAGAATCATATAGGACTAAGTCATATATCAATGGATCTTGAATCAATCTGTGCCAAACTGTATATACAGCTTTGATGTAGGATTGATCAAGCGGTATATGTTGATCGATCAGTGGGCAAACATAAGGAAGTTTAGCAGGATAAAGAATGAGAACGAGTTTGCCATTGTCAGCGATATGGGGAGCGAGAGGAAAGAATCTGCATTGAAGCGGTCTTTGATTTCTGGGGCAAAATGGCGCATTGGAGCAGCGAATAAAATATATTTTTCCGTACCAAGAATCCGGAAAATCAAAATTCTCTGCATTTTCAATTTCCCATTTAAGCCAAGTTTCCTGGCGAGTAAAAAGCTTTTCCTCACCGGGAAGCAGATAGATTCCCATGTTGTCTTCAGAACTTTGGCAACAAGCGGCATCGCAGAGCAAACCGCAGTCACTTTTTAGAGGTGTGACTGAATTTAGAAGACGATATATGGCTTGATAAGTCCGTTTCCTAATTGTAGTTTTCATAGAATATATTGTAACAGATTACATATCGCAATATAAATGTATTTTATAAATATTAATTGCAATAATGTATTTTATAAATATTAATTGCAATTTAGAATAAAGACTGGGCATCAACAAAAACCAATAAATAAACCAATAAATTATTTTCGAAATAATATAATTATTAGAGGGAGGTAACATGATGTTAAAAACTGGAGATCCGGCACCTGCATTCACACTGCCAAACCAGAACAATGAATTGGTTTCGCTTTCTGATTATTTGGGAAAAAGACTGGTACTGTACTTTTATCCCAAAGATTTTACCCCTGGCTGTACGGAACAGGCAAACAAATATTCTTCTGGATATGATCAAATTGAAGCCTATAAGGCGGTTGTAGTAGGAGTCAGTAAGGATAGTCCTAAGAGCCATGCGGATTTCATTAAAAAGAATAATCTGAGATTTACGCTTTTGAGCGACGAGAATCTGGATATCATTAAGCTGTATGGTGTCTGGAAAGATAAAAAGATCTATGGCAAGACCTTTTTAGGCGTTGAACGATCGACCTTCATAATAGATGAAAAAGGTATTATTCAGGCAGTCTTTGCTAAGGTGAATCCAAGCAAAGATCTTGAGGCCGTACTGGATTATCTAAGCAGAATGTAGATTTTTTCATGATAGGGGACAAGAATGAAGTTAGGAATTGATGTCGGCTCAACCACGGTCAAAGTGCTATTGCTAGATGAGTTTAATAACATAATTTTCAAGAGATATGACAGACATATGTCGACCATATTTGAAAAAGTTACTGATCTATTAAATGAATTATATCTTGAGTTTCCCAATGAAATTTTGACGGTTTCGATTACTGGTTCAGGTGGGCTTTCGCTTTCAAGCATTCTTGATATTCCTTTTGAACAGGAAGTTATCGCATGTAGTAAAGCGGTGGAAACTTTTATTCCTAACACAGACGTTGCTATTGAACTCGGTGGTGAAGATGCAAAAATTACATTTTATGGAGCAGCTATCGAGCAGCGCATGAATGGAACTTGTGCTGGCGGAACTGGAGCATTCATAGATCAGATGGCCATGCTCCTTAATACGGATGTCAATGGCTTAAACGAGTATGCAAAGAAGTACAAAGTTCTTTATCCAATAGCTGCAAGATGCGGAGTCTTCGCAAAAACAGATATTCAGCCGCTTATTAATGAGGGCGCAGATAGAGAAGACATAGCAGCCTCAATATTTCAAGCAGTAGTCAATCAGACCATCAGTGGACTTGCCTGTGGGCGGACCATACGAGGTAACATTGCATTTTTAGGTGGACCTTTATATTTTCTGTCTGAGCTTAGGCATAGGTTTATTGATACGCTAAAGCTAACTGACAAAACAATCATTTTCCCGGAAAATTCTCATTATTTTGTGGCAATAGGTGCTGCAATGCTTTCCGTAAAGCATCAGCCTGTTTCTCTGAGGGAAATAATCGATAAGGTGAGAAGCGGAGAACATAATAATCTGTCCGAAAAAAAACATCTAGAGCCACTCTTTAATTCCTTTGCCGAGTATAAAGATTTCAATGAGCGCCACGCAAGAGACAAAATAAAGCGAAGAGACATCAAAAAAGTCAAGGGAGATCTTTATCTTGGCATTGATGCGGGTTCAACGACTACAAAAGCTGCTTTGATTGATCATGACGGTTATTTGCTTTATTCTTTCTATAAAAACAACGATGGTAAACCCATCGATGCAGTCAAAAGAATGCTTCAGGAGCTTTACGAACTAAAGCCTGAGGGCGCCTTCATCGCCAATGCCACGGTAACTGGATATGGAGAGGGCTTGATTAAAGCTGCCTTTGATGTCGATCTTGGTGAAATTGAAACGATGGCGCATTATAAAGCGGCTGAATCTTTTCTGCCAGGAGTAGAATTCATTCTTGATATAGGTGGTCAAGACATGAAATGCATGAAAATTCGTGATGGCGCCATCTACAATATTATGCTTAATGAGGCTTGCTCTTCTGGCTGCGGTTCTTTTCTAGAGACCTATGCCAAATCAGTTAATATGGATGTTGAGGGGTTCTCAAGTGAGGCCCTTTTTGCCAAATCTCCTGTTGATCTTGGAACCCGCTGCACAGTCTTTATGAATTCGAGAGTAAAACAGGCACAAAAAGAGGGCGCAACGATTGGAGATATTTCTGCGGGTTTGTCTTATTCTGTAATCAAAAATGCCTTATATAAAGTGATCAAACTTAGAGACCATGATGAAGCGGGCACAAGAATTGTTGTGCAGGGGGGTACCTTTCTAAATGCAGCTGTATTGAGAAGCCTAGAGCTTGTACTTGAAAAAGATGTTGTAAGGCCAGATATATCTGGCATCATGGGCGCTTATGGCGCGGCCCTAATAGCAAAAGAGAGATATGTTAAAAATACCGAGTCTTCCATTATGGGTCTTGATAAAATGAAAAGTTTTGAAGTCATCAACGATAATGGAAGATGTAAAGCTTGTGAAAACAATTGTTTGCTGACAATCAGCAGATTTAATGATGGCAGCAAATATATTACAGGAAATAGGTGTGAGAAGGGAGCAGGTTTAGAGCAGTCTTCGGAGAAACTGCCAAATTTGTTTGCCTATAAATATAAAAGAGTCTTTAATTATGAACCGCTTGAGCTGAAATATGCCGCACGAGGAATCATAGGAATACCTAGGGTGTTGAATCTTTACGAAAACTATCCGTTTTGGTTTACTTTTTTTACAAAATTGGGATTCAGAGTAATTTTGTCACCACCATCGTCAAAATTGATTTATGAATTGGGTATGGATACTATATCTTCTGATACAGCTTGTTATCCAGCTAAACTGGTTCATGGCCACGTTAAATGGCTTGTTGACCATGACATAAAGCTGATTTTCTATCCATCAATTAACCATGAGATGAACGAAGACAGCATGGCGCCAAATCACTACAACTGTCCTATTGTTGCCACTTATCCTGAGGTCATTGGCAATAATTTGGATGATATATTTATAGAAAACGAAGTAGAGTTTTTTCATCCTTTCTTGCCTTATGATATTGATGAGCGTTTGGTGCGAAGGCTATATGATACGTTTAGACATCTGCATATTACTATGGACGAGGTTGGTAATGCTGTTAAAGAAGGCCGGGGAGAGGATAAAAAATTTAAAGAGGACATGAAAAAACAAGGGGCTAAGGCTATAAAATATATTAAAGATAATGGGAAAAAGGCCGTAATTTTAGCAGGACGTCCCTATCATGTTGATCCGGAAATAAACCATGGCATAGATCAGCTTGTCATTTCATCGGGCATGGCGGTTATTACAGAGGATGCCATTTCTGGATTTGCAACTTTAAACAGACCAATAAGAGTTTTAGACCAATGGATGTATCATTCCCGATTATATAAAGCGGCTGTTGTAGCAGGGCGAAATGACGATATTGAAATTGTGCAACTCAATTCTTTTGGCTGTGGCCTTGATGCTGTCACCACAGATCAAGTTGAAGAGTTTATGACCGCAAAAAACAAGCTCTACACATTAATTAAAATTGATGAAGGCAATAATCTGGGTGCAGCGAAGATTCGCATTCGTTCTCTTAAAGCAGCTATTGAAGAAAGGGACAAAAATCGAATTAAGCCGGATGTAGAAGAAATTATTTTTAATCGCTCAGAATTCAAAAAATCCATGAAAAAAGACTACACGATTCTCATTCCGCAGATGTCGCCCATACATTTTCAATTTGTCGAAGCAGCGCTAAATGCAGAAGGTTATCGGGTGGAGGTCTTACCTTCCTTAGACACCAATGCGGTTAATGAGGGACTTAAGCATATCAACAATGACGCCTGCTTCCCAACTATAGTTGTTATGGGTCAAATTATCAATGCGTTAAAATCGGGAAAATACGATTTAAATAAGGTGGCCGTGCTCATGTCTCAAACGGGTGGGGGATGTAGAGCGAGCAATTATATCGCTTTACTGCGTAAAGCCTTAAAAGATATGAAGATGGAGCAGATCCCAGTAATATCATTAAACTATGTCGGTCTTGAAAAGAACCGTGGGTTTCGTATTACCTACAGTATGATTAAACGTGTTATTATGGGGCTTATTTATGGAGATCTATTTATGCGCGTCCTTTATAAAACAAGACCTTATGAAGCCCAGCAGGGTTCAGCAAATAGTTTGTATAAAAAATGGGCAATAAAAGCAGTTGAGACGGTTCGGAAGGGTAGCATGTCCAGGTTTAATAATGATTTGATTTCAATCGTAAGAGAGTTTGATGAGCTGCCTTTAATTGATCTTAAAAAACCAAAAGTGGGCGTTGTTGGGGAAATTCTTGTAAAGTATCATCCTACAGCCAATAACGATATCGTTGGCGTTATCGAATCTGAAGGCGGCGAGGCAGTTGTTCCAGATATCATTGATTTTTTCCTCTATGGCATGTATAGTAAGGAATACAATTTTAGATATCTTTCAGGGACCTATAAGGTCATGTTAGCGAATGCGGCAGGCATCAAAATAATTGAGAGATTCAGAAAAAGCGCTCGAATTGCATTGGCCCAAAGCAGTAGATTTGAAGAGCCTCATCATATCAAAGAAATGGCAAATAAGGCAAAAAAACTCATTTCACTTGGAAATCAATGCGGCGAGGGCTGGCTCCTCACTGCGGAAATGATGGATCTTATTGACAGCGATGTCCCTAATATTGTTTGCCTGCAGCCTTTTGCTTGCCTGCCAAATCACGTAACGGGCAAGGGGATGATAAAGGCGCTCCGCAAATATAATCCGGAAGCGAATATCGCAGCCATAGATTATGATCCTGGCGCCAGTGATGTCAATCAGCTCAATAGAATCAAACTGATGATGGCGAATGCCTTCAAAAACATCAATCAAACAAGCATCTAAATATCAACGAACGAATGAATCAAATTAGTAACTGTAAAGAAAAAATGAATCAAATCAGTAACTGTAAAGAAGAAATCAACCAAATAATAAAATATAAATAAGTAGTCAACCAAATTATGCACTAGGAGGAATAGAAAATGAGAGCGGTTATTACAGTTTTAGGAAAAGACAAAATAGGTATTATTTTTAATATTACCTCGGTTTTAGCGAAATATAGTGTCAATATTTTGGATATCAGTCAAACAATCATGCAGGATTTTTTCTCAATGGTAATGATTGTCGATATTGAAAACAGTACCGTTATTTTTGAAGAACTGCAGTCTGAACTTGAAAAGAAGGGCATAGAGATTGGATTATCAGCACGCATTCAGCACGAAGACATTTTTAATTCTATGCATCAAGTTTAGGAGAATCTAATTATGTATAATTATGAAACGATCTTAAAGACCATTTCAATGATTGAGAGAGAAAAGCTGGATATCAGAACCATCACCATGGGGATATCCTTGCTTGACTGTATCGATAGTTCGAGCTACAACGCCTGTAAACGCATATACGATAAGATTACATCCAAAGCGGAGCATCTGGTTCGCGTTGGGGAGAATATTGAAAAGGAATATGGGATACCAATCATTAATAAGCGCATTTCCGTTACACCTATGTCTTTGATTGCGCAGGCATCCGGCGATCAGCACTACTTAAAATATGCTGAAATCATGGAAAAAGCAGCTCAGGAGACGGGCGTCAACTTTATTGGAGGATTTTCGGCCCTTGTCCATAAGGGATATACAATAGGTGATGATATTTTAATTCGATCTATACCAGAAGCGCTTTCTGCTACTACGCGTGTCTGCTCCTCGATCAATGTGGGGTCGAGCAAAACGGGCATTAATATGGATGCAGTTAAGCAAATGGGAAAAATCATACTGGAAACGGCTAATTTGACGGCAGACCGAAATAGCATAGGTTGCGCTAAATTGGTTGTTTTTGCTAATGCAGTGGAAGATAATCCGTTTATGGCAGGTGCGTTTCATGGCATAGGGGAACCCGATTGTGTTATTAACGTTGGGGTAAGCGGACCCGGAGCTATCAAAATAGCCCTTGAGGATTGCAAAGGACAGCCCTTTGATGTCGTAGCCGAGACCATAAAGAAAACAGCCTTTAAAATAACCCGAATGGGCCAACTGGTTGCCAATGAAGCTTCTAAGCGACTGGGTGTACCATTTGGAATCGTCGACTTGTCTCTCGCGCCTACACCGGCGGTTGGTGATAGTATCGCCAGAATATTAGAAGAAATGGGCCTTGAGGTCACTGGTGCGCCAGGTACGACTGCGGCTTTGGCGCTTCTCAACGATGCTGTTAAAAAGGGCGGAGTCATGGCTTCTTCCCATGTAGGGGGACTAAGCGGTGCGTTTATACCGGTCAGTGAGGATGAAGGGATGATTGCCGCGGTTAAATGCGGAGCACTGACTCTTGAAAAGCTTGAGGCTATGACCTGTGTATGCTCTGTAGGTCTCGATATGATTGCAGTTCCTGGTGATACCAGCGCCGAAACTATTTCTGGCATTATAGCTGACGAGGCTGCTATTGGCGTTATAAACAACAAAACTACTGCGGTCAGAATCATACCTGTCATCGGCAAAAAAGTTGGCGACGAGGTCGAATTTGGGGGTCTGCTGGGCACAGCACCAATTATGTCTGTCAACAAATTTTCCTGCAAGGCTTTTATTGATAGGGGAGGCCGTATTCCGGCACCAATTCATTCTATGAAAAACTAGGTTAATAGCTGTTAGTAAGCGAGCATGTGTGGTATAATGACATCAATTAGAAATTGTTAGGAGATATATTTTATGGGAAGACATGGTACTATAGCGAATCGGAAAGCATCTCAAGACTCAAAAAGAGCTCAGGTTTTCACAAAATATGCAAGAGCAATAACTGTAGCTGCAAAAGGTGGCGGAGATCCGTCTTATAATATGACGCTTAAGCATGCTATCGACAAAGCCAAGGCAATCAATATGCCTAATGACAATATTGCAAGATCGATTAAGAAAGGTACTGGAGAATTAGCGGGCGAGATTTATGAAGAAAACACCTTTGAAGGTTATGGCGCTGGTGGCGTAGCGGTCATAGTTGATGTGCTAACTGATAATAGAAATAGAAGCACTGCTGCAGTCAAGCATGCTTTTGACAAATATGGCGGAAATCTTGGGGCCATAGGGTGCGTCTCCTATATGTTCGATAAGAAAGGCGTTATCATAATAGAAAAAACAGATGACATTGTAGAGGATACGCTTATGGAAGCCGCTCTTGAAGCCGGCATGGAAGATATGATTGTTCATGAAGACAGCTTTGATATTCTCACATCGCCTGAAGCCTTTGATGATGTCTCCGAGGCCTTAAAGAATGCTGGCTATGAATTTGTCGATGCGGATGTTGAATTGGTTCCTTCTCTTGAAATTACACCAACCAACGATTTCGATATCAAAGCGCTCAAAAAGATGATCGCTGCCCTTGAAGAAAATGATGATGTTCAGAAGGTCCATCATAATTGCACTGTTGATCTTTCTGAAGACTAAAATATCCTTCATATTTTAGCATATAGCACAATAAACAATCCTAGAGTGTGCGTTATGATTCTATGATTTAACCTACAGATTATTCACGGGAATCCGGGTTTTCAAAACTAATGCGGGACCGCCATTGTGCGGGAGACAGCGGTGAGAAATAGGGTACCCACCTATCAAAGATAGGGAGTGAATTATTGAATCAGACGGCACCCCGGGATATATTAATAGTATTGACTTTAATAATAAATCATATAAAATAACCTTATAGTTCGCATTACGAAACATGATTTCACAATGCGAAACGTGAGGTTATTTTTTATTATAATTATACTAGGAGGCTATAATGAGTTTTAAAAGTGATATTGATATTGCCCAGGAAGCAAAACCAGAACTGATTACTAAAATAGCACAAAAATTAAATATTAACGAAGAGTTTTTAGAATGTTATGGCAGATATAAGGCTAAAATTGATTATAACATCATGGATCACTATAAGGATAAGCCAAATGGAAAACTCATTTTAGTGACCGCCATCACACCAACGCCAGCGGGAGAAGGCAAAACCACTACGACTGTTGGGCTGGGCGATGCACTTAGCTACATAGGTAAGAAAGCCGTGATTGCTCTTCGGGAGCCTTCATTAGGCCCAGTGTTTGGCGTTAAAGGTGGTGCAGCTGGAGGCGGCTATGCGCAGGTGATTCCGATGGAGGATATCAATCTTCATTTCACTGGAGATATTCATGCAGTTACTACAGCAAATAATTTGATTGCTGCACTGCTTGACAATCATATTCAACAAGGCAACAAACTCGGAATCGATGTTCGTAGAATTGTTTGGAAAAGATGTATGGATATGAATGATAGACAGCTTAGAGATATGGTCAATGGCCTTGGCGGAAAGGCGAATGGAACACCAAGAGAAGATGGCTTTGACATTACAGTTGCTTCAGAGATCATGGCGGTTCTTTGCCTCTCCAAAGATTTAGATGATTTAAAATCAAAAGTAGCCAGAATTATATTAGCCTACAGTTTTGAAGGAAAGCCCATTACGGTAGCCGATATCAAAGCTCAAGGTGCTGTAGCAGCCTTACTTAAAGATGCCTTAAAGCCCAATCTGGTTCAAACTTTGGAGCAGACACCAGCGTTCATACATGGTGGTCCATTTGCCAACATTGCCCATGGATGCAATAGCTTAATGGCTACAAGACTGGCTTTGAAGCTCGGTGATTATGTCGTGACAGAGGCTGGATTTGGTGCGGATCTGGGGGCAGAGAAATTCATCGACATCAAATGCAGACAAAGTGGTTTGCGTCCAGATGCAGTAGTCATAGTTGCCACTGCTAGAGCACTTAAACTTCATGGAGGCGTGGCAAAAGCGGATCTTGGCACGGAAAATATTGAAGCGATAAGCCGAGGCATAGAAAACTTATTAAAGCATGTCCATAACATAAAAAACGTCTTTGGATTACCAGCCGTCGTTGCTATAAACAGATTTCCTTTAGACACTGAAGATGAACTGGCTTATATTGAAAGCAAATGTAAAGAATTAGGCGTTAGCGTTATTTTATCCGAAGTTTGGGCAAAAGGCGGTGCTGGAGGCAAGGAACTGGCTGAAGAAGTGGTAGCTGTAATCGAAAGAGGTGAGCGTGATTTTAGGTTTGCTTATGATGAAAGCCTCAACATCCGAGATAAAATTTCAGCTATTGCAACAAAAATATATGGCGCAGATGGCGTTGATTATGTTGGTAATGCTGAAAAACAGATCGATGATATTGAAGCACTTGGATACGGAAGCCTTCCAATTTGTATGGCTAAGACCCAGTATTCTTTATCTGATGACGCCAGTAAACTTGGTAGGCCAACAAACTTTCGCATCAGCGTTAAATCCATAAAAGCCTCGGTTGGGGCAGGTTTTATAGTGGTCATCACTGGAGATATTATGACTATGCCAGGGCTCCCCAAGGTTCCATCAGCTGAAGCTATAGATGTTGACGCGACGGGAAAAATTTCCGGACTTTTTTAATCCACTTGTGATGAGAGGGGGAATAACTATGCTTGAAAAAACCTGTTATGAATTCACCCAATTACTTGCTACCTCTTCACCAGTCCCAGGAGGAGGAAGCGCCTGCGCCTACGTTGGTGCTTTGGGAATGGCACTTGGTAGTATGGTTGGCAATCTTACCACAGGCAAGAAAAAATATGAATCTGTAGAAAAGGATATTAAAGCATTAATCGTCGATTCAAACCAACTAATCGATCGTTTTAATCATTTGGTTGATGCCGATATTAAAGCCTTCAGCGTTCTTGCGGAAGCTTATGGCTTACCAGCAAGGGATGCCGAGGAAATGATTTACAAAGAAAAGGTAATGCAGCCTGCTTTGGCTGCCGCGGCTCTAGTTCCCCTAGATATTGCCCAGTGTGCTGTAGAAGCCATAACTTTACTTAAAGAATACGCCTATAAAGGGAGCAGACTTGCAGTTAGTGACGCTGGAACTGGCGCTGTATTTTGTAAAGCAGCTCTACAAGGAGCAAAGCTCAATGTTTTGATCAATCTTAAACTGATGAAGGATGAGAAGCTTAAAAGCGAGCTGTCGATTAGGTTAAATGAAATTGAAACAAAAGGGATTAAAATGGCAGATGAGATTTATGCCTATGTGGTGGGAGAATTAGCATGACTAAAATATTGAGAGGCACGCCAGTAGCTGATCAGCTCAAAGAACAACTGTCATTAAAAGTAAACAATTATATTAATCAAGGGATTAATCCTAAGATTGCTATTTTGCGCGTTGGAAATAGGCCGGACGACTTAGCCTACGAGACAAGAGTCTTCAAAAACTGCCAGAAAGTCGGAATCGACGTTGAATCGGTAAATATGGACGATAATACTATTATGGTCGACCTAATTGCTGTCATAAATAAATTGAATGAAAACACAGATATTCACGGCATCCTTATATTTAGGCCGCTTTCAGCCCATCTAGACGAGAAAATTGTAGCAAGTAAAATAAATCCACAGAAAGATATTGACTGTATGAGCCCGGAAAACTTGGTAAAAATTTTCGCTGGTGAAACAACTGGACTTGGGCCGTGTACCCCACTGGCGGTTGTTGCACTATTAAATTTTTATGAATATGAACTCAGCGGATTAAACGTGGTGATTGTCAATCGCAGCATGGTTCTTGGTAAGCCGTTAAGCATGATGCTCCTTGCTTCTAATTCAACAGTGACAATTTGCCACTCAAAGACAAAGGATTTGGCTGTTTTGACGAGACAGGCAGATGTGGTCGTAACGGGAGTTGGTAGGCCAAAGTACTTTGGTCAAGGGTTTTTCACAGATCAGTCTAGCATTGTTGATGTCGGTATTAATTTTGATGGTGACCAAATGTGTGGAGATGTGGATTATGATGCGGTTTCTGATGTTTGTGCTGCGATTACACCTGTGCCGGGCGGCATAGGCGCTGTAACGTCCATGATCTTGCTTCAAAATGTGATAAAAGCTATTGAAATTCAACAAACACATAAAAATAAAAAATCCCAGGAGGAATAGCATGGAAAAGAAACCTTTATCCCCAGCAGAGATTACGCAAGTCGCCATTGATACCGCCGTCATTAAATCAAAAGGCGCATTCGGGAAATTATTGGTTCTAGGTATTTTAGCTGGTGCCTTCATTGCTTTCGCAGCAGAAGGTTCCAATATGGCTGCTTTTAATTTATTTGCTCAGCCGACTACCTATGGACTTGGAAAGGCTTTGGCGGGAGCGATATTTGGCACAGGCTTAATGTTGGTCGTGCTGGCAGGTGGAGAACTTTTTACAGGGAATACCCTCATGGTTGCTGCGGTTCTCAATAAGAGAATATCAATAGGTACCATGCTGCGAAACTGGGCTATTGTCTATATTGGAAATTTGATTGGTTCTTTATTTATTGCTTATATGATGGCCCATTCAGGGCTCTTTGGCAGCGGTGCCGATATGCTTGGTGCTGTAACCTTGAAAATAGCTGTCTATAAAGTGCATTTAAGCTTTACACAAGCTTTATTTTTAGGGATTATGTGCAATTGGCTGGTTTGCCTGGCAGTTTGGATGGCTTATGGCGCTGATACCATGGCGGGAAAGATAGCGGCCATCTTTTTTCCGATATGGTTATTTATAACCTCAGGATTTGAACATAGCGTTGCCAATATGTACTATATACCCGCGGGGCTTTTCATAAAGGGCAATGAAAAATTTGCATCACTTCTTGGGATCACGCAGGAAGCTCTTGATGGATTAACCTGGAATAGCTTTTTCATAAACAATCTCATACCAGTGACCCTTGGCAACATTATAGGCGGCGGTATACTTGTAGCAATGGCCTATTGGTACTCCTATAAAAAAACTTTAAGGATCGGTGAGAAGGATGACAAATAATACTAATCCCATGCCCGTGTCCGAAAATGGTAATAGAGTAAGATCTATTGAAAAAGCCCTGAGCATACTTGAGGTGCTTAATCAGGATCAAGAGCTGAGTCTTGGAGAAATTAGCGAAAGACTTAATATGGATAAAGGCACCACGCATCGTCTCATTGGAACCTTGAAACATTCGGGTTATGTGGATCAAAATCCGATCAATAGAAAGTATACCAATAGCTTCAAGCTATTTGAAATGGGCAATAACGTAGTAGATAAAAAAGGCCTGAGAAAAGCAGCAGAGCCATTCATTGAAGAGGCAGCTTTACTTGCAGGCGAAACCATAAATTTGGGTGTTCTTTTTGAAAATCATATTATCTATATTGATAAAATTGAGAGTCACGAAACGATAAAAGTTGGACTTAATATTGGGAAAAGAATTCCAATTTACTGCACCGGTCTTGGTAAGGCTATTTTGGCATTCACAGAGCCTAAAGTCGTTGATCGCATTCTAAAGGATGTCGTGTTTGAAACTTATACGACTAGAACTGTAAAATGTCGCCAGGAATTAGATAACCAACTTAATGAAATCCGGAAAAACTGCTATTGTATGGATGATGAAGAGTACGTTGAAGGTCTAATCTGCATAGCGGCACCGATTTTTGACCACTCAGGAGAACCTGTAGCCGCAATGAGTATTTCTGTGCCGAAATATAGATATACTGAGGCAATTAGAAACAAAGATTTTACTACCATTGCTATCGCAACGGCATATAAGATTTCTAAAAAACTTGGATACAAATAATTATATTTTATTTTGCAAATATTGGGAGGAAGAAAAAATGGCAAAAATGACAACACAAAAATTACAGGAAATGAAAGAGCAAGGCATTAAAATCAGCATGACGACCGCATATGATTATCCAACGGCCTATCTTGTTGATAAGGCAGGCATTGAGATTATTCTTGTTGGGGATTCACTGATGATGACTGTACTGGGAGATAATTCTACAGTTGCCTGTACGATGGATCAAATGGTTCATCATATTAAACCTGTTGTTTTAGGCGCTGCTAATCCCCTTATAGTTGGTGATATGCCCTTTGGATCGTATAATGTGTCTAAAGAACTGGCAATTATCAATGCCACCAGACTGCTTAAAGAAGGCAGATGCGATGTCATTAAACTTGAGGGCGGACGAGAAGTTGCTGAAACAGTAAAGGCCATTGTTGATGCAGGAATTCCGGTCATGGGACATATTGGGCTAACACCCCAAACAGTTTCAAAATTGGGTGGATTTAAGGTACAAGGAAAAGGTGAAGAAGCAGCAAGAGGTGTTCTTGAAGACGCTTTAGCGCTTCAGAATGCGGGAGCATGGGGCATCGTGCTGGAATGCGTTCCTGAACTTCTCGCAAAATTGATTACTGAAAAATTAACCATACCAACTATTGGCATTGGCGGCGGCAGATATTGCGATGGTCAGGTTCTTGTTTTTCATGATATGATGGGACTTTTTGAAAAATTCACGCCCAAATTTGTTAAGCAATACTTGAATATGGCCCCAGAAGTGGTAAAAGCGCTGGAACAGTTTAAAGATGAGGTCAGAACTGGTGCTTTCCCTGAGGAAAAACATATCTTTGGTGGCGTTGGCGAAGAAGAATTAAAAAGACTTTACTAAGCGAGGAGTTGGATGAGATGAAAATAGCCATCGTTGGAGCAGGAGCCATGGGATGTTTATATGGCTCAAGGCTTTCTTCCACAGATCATGAAATTTGGCTGCTTGACATTATGGAAGAGCATATCAATACCATCCAAAGGAAGGGACTTACTGTAGTAGAAAAAAACAAGGACGGCATTGATGAAATAAAGCTATATAAACACCTAAAAGCAACAACTAAGCCAGAAGAAATTGGGCAGGTTGATTTGGCCATCATTTTTGTGAAATCCACGATTACCAACTTGGCAGTATCCAGCAATAAGGCTATTTTTGGGCCGAACACTCTAATCTTGACTCTTCAAAATGGACTTGGCAACGTGGAAGCCATTTCGCAAATCTGCGGATTAGCCAATATTATCGCAGGAACCACTGCCCATGGTGCCTCTATGATTCAATCCGGAGAAATACGCCACTCTGGTATTGGGAAAACTGTTATAGGAGAACTTTCAGGGAAAAGCACTGAACGCATCTTATCTATTTCAGATCTATTTAATGGCGCTGAACTTGAAACTGAAGTATCCAATAATGTCATTGGGTTGATTTGGGATAAACTCCTAGTCAATGTGGGAATCAATGCCCTAACGGCTATTACTGGACTGAAAAATGGAAAACTGATTGAAAACCCTGAAATTGAGGAATTGCTTGAGCTTTCTGTGGCGGAAGCGCAAAAAGTGGCGCAAGCTAAAGGAATTTCTCTAAATTTCAACAATCCCATTGAGCATACTAAGCAGGTCTGCAAGGCTACAGCTGAAAACAATTCATCAATGCTGCAAGATGTATTAAACCGTCGCAAAACAGAGATCGAGCAGATTAATGGCGCTATCGTAAGGGAAGGATTACTTCTTAACGTCGATACTCCGGTTAATCTTGTTCTTAAAAATCTTGTCAAAGCAAAGGAAGCGGATTATGAAAAATTACAGCAAAGTACTTAAGCATATTAGTGAAGAAGAACTGGTAAGTTTTACTCAGGACTTGATTAAAATTAACAGTGTTTTTGATCCGGGAAAAGCGGGAGCTAATGAAACTGAAGTTGCTGCTTTCATCTATGAGTTTCTAAAAAAACATGGATTTGAAGTGCACATACAGGAGGTTGTCCCAGGAAGGCCCAATATCATTGGCATTTTAAATGGGAAAACCCCCGGTAAAACACTGCTGTTTGAAGGCCATACCGATGTAGTAACCGCTGGAAATAAAGAAGACTGGCGCTTTGATCCTTTTGGCGCCGTCATAGAGAACGGCAGGATTTATGGCCGGGGTTCCTGTGATACTAAGGGTAATGTGGCAGCAGCCATCTTTGCGGTTAAAGCCATAAAAGAGTCATCAGAGGAATTAAGCGGCAGGATCATACTTTGTATTCCTTGCGATGAGGAGGGTATGATGATTGGCATCAAAGACTTTATAGATAAGGGGTGGGCTGACCATGTTGATGGTGCCGTAATCTGTGAGCCGGAAGAAAATCAATTGTGTATTTTTCAAAAGGGTGCCATGCGGGCAGAAGTACGTGTTTTAGGGAAACAATCTCACGGAGCAATGCCTCTGTCAGGTATAAATCCTAATTGGAGACTGGCAAAAATCATTATTGAACTAGAAAAACTGGAGAAGGCTGAAAAACAAAGGGTGGGCATGCATCCTTATTTGGGTTGGCCCAGCATTACGCCGACAATAATCATGTCGCCAAGCAAAGGTGAACCCCAAATTAATGTAGTGCCAGCAGATGCCTATATGACGCTGGATATTCGAACAACCCCTGGACAGGAGCACCATGAACTTAAGCAGCAGATACAGGCTATTTATGATTTGTTGTCAGAAACTGATCCTGAATTTAATGCAACACTCAATATTATCGAAGAACGTCCGTGGACGGAAACTTCAAAAGAAGATCCTATAGTTAAGGCAATTGCAAAGGCCTATACTGAAATAACTAAAAAGGAGCCTAAATACAACGGGGTTCCAGGAGCTACCGATGGGACATTTCTTAGTGTATTAAGGGGCATTCCGGTTATTGTGACAGGAGCTGGAGACAGGATGATTCCTCATCAGGTTGATGAATATGTAGATATTGGAGAATTGGTTGAAGCCTGCAAAATCTATGCTTTGACGGCGCTGAATTTTCTAAATGAGGCAAAAAAATGATTAATGAGGCATAAAAATGATTAATGAGCCCATTGAATTAGAAGTAATTGAAAAAAGAATCTCAATTGTTACCGGCCACTTTGGCAGTGGTAAAACTGAATTTGCAGTCAATTACGCACTTGATTTAACCAAGCATATGAACAAAGAAATAGAAAATTCGCGTTATAAAAAAGTTGCATTAGTCGATCTTGATATTGCCAATCCCTATTTTAGAAGTCGTGAAAAGCAGGCGTTGCTTGAATCTAAGGGGATTGCAGTGCTAAGCAATACCTTTGGATACGATATCAATCTGGATCTTCCAGCAATTTCGGCTAGAATCAATGGACCTCTTCAAGATCAATCATGCCGCGTCATCATGGATGTGGGGGGAGACCAATCCGGAGCAAGAGTGTTGACCCAATTTAAAAATCAGTTCATTAATGAGGAGTATGATCTTTTTTGTCTGATTAATGCCAATAGAAATGAAACTGCATCTATTGAAGGAGCCACTTATCATATTTCAGCAATTGAAAATGAAGTCGGCCTAAAAATTACTGGGCTAATCAACAATGCGCATCTACTTAAAGAAACAAAAATTGAAGATATCATAAAAGGTGTTAAACTTTGCCATGAACTCTCCTTAAAGTTTAGCATCCCGGTTAAATACCATTGCTGTATCGAAAAATTTGAAATACCGTTAAAACGCTATTTGTCTCAAAATAAAAATGTAAATTTTTTAGAGAAGGTCTTTGTTATGGATATTATAATGCGCAGTAGCTGGCTGGACAAATAATTATAGGAGGTGTTTATTGTGGGTAGAGGTTTGGTAAAATTTGATGACGAACGATGCAAGGGCTGCGAGCTTTGTGTTTCAGTGTGCCCAGTAAAGATTATCCGAATCGATCAAACAAAAATCAATACAAAAGGGTATCACGCGGCAGGCACACAGGAAATTGAGAAATGCATTGGATGTGGTAATTGTGCTACCATTTGTCCGGATGGCGCTATTAGCGTTTATATTAAATAAAGGGGAAAAGGGGGAATGACAAAATGAACGAAAAGGTATTAATGAAGGGAAATGAAGCTTTTGCAGAGGCAGCGATTCGTTATGACTGTAAATACTACTTCGGATATCCTATTACCCCTCAAAATGAAATTCCTGAATACATGTCAAGAGAACTTTCTAAGGCTGATGGCGTTTTTGTGCAGGCAGAAAGTGAACTTGCTGCCGTAAATATGGCCTATGGTGCTTCTGCTGCAGGAGGCAGGGTTATGATTTCATCATCTTCTCCTGGTTTTGCACTCATGCAGGAAGGTATGTCATTTTTGTGTTCTGTCGAAGCACCCTGCGTCATCATCAATGTATCAAGGGGCGGACCAGGAATTGGAACTATTCTTCCTGGGCAGGCGGATTATTATCAAGCAACAAGAGGTGGAGGTAACGGAGATTATCATTTAATCGTACTAGCGCCTGCAAGTATTCAAGAGTCTATTACACTAATCGGCAAAGCCTTTGAACTCTCGGATCAGTATCGCAATCCTGTATTGATTCTGGTTGATGGAATGATTGGTCAAATGATGGAGCCAGTAATTTTGCCTGACTATCATTCGGGAAAGCAAATAGATAAACCTTGGGCCTTGACAGGAACTAAGGGGATTCGACCACCTAATACCATAAAATCTGTTTACTTAAAAGCTGAAGAACTTGAGGCTTGGAACTGGCATCTTCTTGAAAAATATCGAAAAATAATAGACTGCGAAGTATCCTACGAGACTCGAAACCTAGAAGATGCTGAGATTGTATTTGTAGCCTATGGAACAACCTCAAGAATTATAAGAGAGGCTATGGAAATTTTAGAGGCGGATCATATTCGATCGGGGTTAATCAGACCAATCAGTCTATGGCCATATCCTTATCAAAGTTTTGATGAGATGTCGAGTTCTACCAAAGCTGTTTTGGTGGTAGAGTTGAGCCAAGGACAAATGATTGATGATGTTAAAATAGGTGTCAATGGAAGATTTCCCGTTTCTTACGTGGGACGTTTCGGGGGCACGGTTATTTCTCCCGAGGAGGTTGCTTCCGAAGCAAAAAGAATATTGGGGGTGGTTTGATTGAAGACTGTTTTTGAATTTACAAAAGGGATGACCCGTGAAGAATCGATCTATTGTCCAGGGTGCACCCATGGAATCGCCCATAGACTAATTATGGAAGTTTTAGACGAAATGGATCTGCTGGGAGAAACGATCGGCATATCACCGGTTGGGTGCAGTATCCTAGCCCATCGCTATATGAGTGTTGACATGTGCGAAGCGGCCCATGGCCGTGCGCCTGCAATTGCTACAGGCATTAAGCGCGTTCATCCGGACTGCACTTTATTTACTTATCAAGGGGATGGCGATTTAGCCTCTATCGGCACAGGAGAGATTATTCATGCCGCACATAGGGGAGAGAAATTCACAACATTTTTCGTTAATAATGCAATTTACGGCATGACCGGCGGTCAGATGGCACCAACCACTCTAGTAGGTCAAAAGACAACGACAACCCAGGAAGGCAGGTCAGAACTGTTATGTGGTAAGCCGCTTCGCATGGCTGAAATGATTGCAACTATTGAAGGAGCCGTTTTTGTAGAAAGGGTTTCGCTTGATTCTCCTTCAAGTATATTCAAAGCAAAAAAGGTATTTAGAAAAGCAATTGAAATTCAACAAAAAAAATTAGGTTTTGGATTTATCGAAATTTTGTCAACATGCCCAACCAACTGGGGACTCTCTCCCATTGATTCCATGGAGTGGCTGCGCACACATATGATTCCCTATTTTCCTCTTGGAAATTTTCGTAAACCAGGTGACAGAGAAATGGCTTGTGGCCAGGAAATGGGGGCGAAATAAATGGCGATGCATAAACTAATTATCTCAGGATTCGGCGGGCAAGGTGTCATGATGATGGGCCAAATGATTGCTTATGCCGGCATGATGGAAGACAAGCACGTAACCTGGCTACCGGCGTATGGCCCCGAAATGCGTGGCGGAACGGCGAACTGCAGCGTAATCGTATCGGATAAACCCATAAGTTCGCCCATCATATCAAAGGCGAACGCTGTCGTCGCCATGAATTATCCTTCGCTGCTAAAATTTGAACCGTTAGTGATTCCAGGAGGTTTGCTTTTTGCCAACACCTCGTTATTTGAAGAAACTCATTTTCGAAAAGACTTGGTAATTGTTTCCGTTAAAGCAAATGACATTGCTGTAGAAATTAAAAATGATAAGGTGTCTAATATGGTTATGCTAGGGGCAGTTTTATCTGGCACTTCAGTTGTTTCTCGGGAAAGCCTATATAAAGTAATGGAAAAAGTATTTGTGGGAGCTAAGGCGAAACTTATTCCTCTAAATAAGCTGGCCCTTGAGGCGGGATTTGAAATTGGTAGAGTTGCCTGTGCAGAGAACTTCAATAATAGTGACTTTTGAAGTGATTAATTTTACTTAATAGTTAATGAAGTAAGTAATTATTTTTCGACTTATACTTTGTTTTGAATGGGTATTAAGTGGTCAAAAGTTGTCAGATAATCAAAGCCTTCAGACTTTAGAAAGTCCTTGATATAATCGAGTTTATAGCCCAAATCCCTTGGAAAGTGAGCGTCTGATCCTGCAGTGATGATGGTGCCGCCCAAAGACTTATATAATCTTAAAATCTCTAAGGATGGGGTCATCCTACTTCCCATGCCGTACCTAAAGCTAGAGGTGTTGATTTCGATACCTTTGCCATCTTCAATCATCATTTTAAGCGTGGATTCGATGATATCCATATAAGCGGCATTTTCAGGAATCGCCGTTGTATAGCGGTCAATGATGTTGAAATGGGCGAGAACACTGTAATCTTTATAGAGCAAGAGACAATCATAGACATACGTATAAAAATCTCGATAGGCCTGTTTTATGGATCTGCCCTTAAAAAAATCTCCTCCATAAAGTTCTTTGTTTTCAGCACAATGAAAAGATCCCAAAATAAAATCGTAATTATAATTCTTAACAATTTCTGAGCAATGAACAAGAACTTTCTTTTGTAGGCCGAGCTCTATTCCTTTTACAATTTTAATTTTTCCTTTGTAGGCCTCGCTCAAATCAGAAAGCGCCCTATCATAGGCAACAAAATCGAGATCAAAAGGCATAGTCCTATTGGCATATTCAGGATCATAATGGTCAGTAATGGCAACTTCAGAGAGCCCAAGGGCGTAAGCTGCCTCTACCATTTCGGCTAATGGAGTTGGTGAATCCTCTGAAAAAGAGGAGTGCACGTGATAATCAAACATGAGAAGTCTCCTTTGATAGTTATAATTGATAAATTGGTTTGATAATTCACTTGTGAACCAAACACAAGATTTTTATATTATAGCATAAATCAGCTGTTTTTATAAAAGAAGCATGGTGTATCAGAAAATAAATAGGGTGTATCAGAAAATAAATAGGGATTGACAATAGTAAAATTCGACTATATAATTTAGTACAATAAAGCGATAAATCAAGAAAGTGAAGGCGATCTTATGGTTAAGATTAGTAATTTTATACCCGAGGGCGTAGAAGACATCAATTCTGCTCAGTATGGGGAAATAGAAAAAATGCAGGGAATCATTGGCGATGTATTTAAAAGTCTGAAGTATCAGCAGATTCAGACTCCAACTTTTGAATACTACGATTTGTTCGCTGGAATCGATATGGCAATTGATAAAGATCAAATGTACAAAATTATTGATACCAATGGCAAAATACTCGTATTAAGGCCGGATGCTACAATTCCAATTGCTAGGATGGTGGCAACAAACTACGACGTTTTGGATGAACCTCAGAAATACATGTACTTTTCGAATGTCTTTAGGAATTCAGACTTCAGAGCTGGGGGTAAGCGAGAATTCATCCAGGCAGGTATTGAATATTTCGGGGATGCTTCTTCTTCGGCTGATGCGGAGGTCATTTGCACAGCTATTCAGGCTTTGACGGCATGTGGTTTTAATCAGCTTAAGGTCGAACTTGGCGATGCCAACTTCTTTAACGGACTTATGGATTCTTTGGAAGATAAAATTGACAAAGAAACTAAAAATGATATTCGCATCCTTGTGGAAAGCAAAAATAGTCCTGGATTAGCGAGCCTTTTAAAAACCCTCGCAATCGAAGAAAAATATAAGGATGTCTTGCTGAAACTGCCTTTCTTATATGGACCCATAGATCAAATGACCGACCTGGCTGAATCTCTGTCGCTAAATGATATGATGAGGGAATCTGTTGAAGATGTGAGGCATATTTATCGTCAAATTGAAGAGAAGGGTCTTGGACAGTATATTTATGCGGATATGGGGCTTGTCAATCATTTAGACTACTATTCAGGGATGATCTTCAAGATTTATTTGCAAAATACTGGTTTGATAGTGGGTAGTGGCGGACGCTACGATGGTTTGATGCGCAAATTCGGAAAAAAAATTCCCGCGACTGGATTTGGCCTCAATATGGACGTTTTATTTGAAGCGCTTCAGTCTGAACGAAAGCAAGAACAAATACTAAAGATCGCGCTTGGCAAAGGCCGTTTAGCCGAAATCACACTTGAAAAATTAAAAGCTATTGGCATACATTTTCCGGACTATGATAAGAATAGCCGAAAGCTGATATTTGATGATGGCGAAGGCAAAATCAGAATTGTATTTGTGAAGGCTGGAGATGTGGATATTTATGTAGAGAAGGGGGCATGCGATCTTGGCGTTGCAGGTAAAGATACGCTGATGGAGAGCAATTCTGATGTTTATGAAATGCTGGATTTGGGTTATGGAAAATGCAGATTTGCCATAGCTGCTATGATCGGTTTTGAAAAAACGGCCCATAAAAAAATTCGCGTGGCAACAAAGTATCCCAATGTAGCGAAAAATTATTACGAAAAAAAAGGGCTGCCTATTGAGATTATCAAAATAAATGGATCTGTTGAGCTTGCTCCAATCATGGGGCTTTCGGATGTCATTGTGGATATTGTAGAGACAGGAACAACGCTAAAAGAAAATGGACTAGAAATTATAGAAACAATTGAAGATGTTAGCGCCAGACTCATTGTCAACAGAGTGAGTTTGAAAATCAAACAAGAAGCTGTCACGACGATTATCAACGCACTGAGGAGGCAGGACTAATGCGAATTTTAAAAATTAAAAAGGGAGAAGAATCCTCCATAATCAGTAGTTTTACCAATAGAACCGAAGGTGATTTGAATAAAATTGATAGTGAAGTTGTTCAAATTATTAACAAAGTCAGATCAGAGGGCGATCAAGGCTTGTATCACTTCAATATGCTCTTCGATGGAGTAAGTGCTGAGACTTTGAATTCAGAATTGAGAGTCAGCAATCATGAGATTGAGTCTGCTTATCTAACCATTGACAATGTAGTTAGAGATGCATTGATAAAAGCTGCTGCTAAAATTTATGACTTTCACTTAAAGCAGCTTGAAAAAACTTGGACCTTTGAAGAAGGAAATGGCGCGATTCTAGGTCAATTGATTAGGCCAATTGAAAACGTTGGCATTTATGTGCCAGGGGGCAAGGCGGCCTATCCGTCAACAGTTCTTATGAACGTCATTCCTGCAAAGATTGCAAAGGTTAAACGCATTGTTTTAGTAACGCCACCGCAAAAGGATGGATCAATTAATCCATACGTTTTAGCTGCGGCCAAAATCGCTGGCGTAGATGAAATATACAAGGTTGGTGGTGCTCAGGCGATTGCAGCACTTGCCTATGGAACGGAATCCATAAAAGCTGTCGATAAGATAACTGGACCCGGGAATATTTATGTTGCAAGAGCTAAAAAATTAGTCTTTGGCGTTGTTGCCATAGACATGATTGCAGGGCCAAGCGAAATCTGTATCATAGCCGATGAAAAGGCCAACGCAGACTTTATTGCTGCGGATTTGCTTTCTCAGGCTGAGCATGATGAAATGGCAGCCTCTGTATTGATTACCACCTCAAGAGAGCTTGCCGAAGAGGTCTTTGAGAAAGTAGCTGAACAGTTATCACAGCTAGAAAGAGAAAGCATTGCCATGATGTCGATTCATAATAACGGAATAATTTTTTTGGCCGAGGATATTGACAGTTGTTTTGCAATTTCAAATTATTTTGCTCCTGAGCATTTGGAAATCATGCTTGATTATCCTATTTCCTATTTGGAAAATGTTGAAAATGCCGGAGCCATATTTCTGGGAAGCTATTCTCCCGAACCACTTGGAGACTATTATGCTGGGCCAAACCATACCTTGCCAACTGGTGGAACTGCAAGATTTGCTTCACCTTTGGGCGTTTATGACTTTATAAAAAAATCCAGCATTATTTATTATCCTGAAGAAGTATTGTATAATGAAAAAGATCGGATTATGGCGATCGCTGATAAAGAAGGCTTGACGGCACATTCTAGGGCTATAGGAATCCGATTTGAATCCTCCAAAGGAGCTGGCCATGAACAGATGCTCGGGGGAAAAGGGGCTGACTATGAACAATAAATGCTCAAAAAAAATGGATAGTATAGCTAGAAAATCAGTAATAGTGAGAAAAACGAAAGAGACCGAGATTAGACTTTCTTTAAATATTGACGGCACTGGTGAGTCTCGAATATCCACAGGCGTGGGTTTCTTTGATCATATGCTGGAAAGTTTTGCAAAACATGGACAGTTTGATTTAACCATCTCTTGCATTGGAGATATTCACGTTGACTTCCACCATACCGTTGAAGATGTAGGCATCGTTCTTGGCCAGGCGTATGCGAAATGCCTCGAAAATAAAGTCGGTATAAAGCGCTACGGCTTTTCATTTACACCCATGGATGAGGCTATGGCAGAAGTGCAAGCGGAAATCTCAAGCGGAATAAATACTATAGATAAGGATCAATGGATCCAAACAGTGCTTGATGTCTCGGGGAGGCCGTTTTTAGTATTTAATGCTGATTTTAGTCTGCTGACTGTCGGTGATTTTCCCACAGAACTGGTTGAGGAGTTTTTCAGGGCCTTCGCCATGAACGCTATGGTTACGCTTCATATCAATGTCCCCTATGGAAAAAATACCCATCACATAATCGAAGCGATTTTTAAAGGGGTTGCAAGAGCTTTATCGGAGGCAGCAAGAATTGAAGGGTCAGTTCTTCTGTCTACAAAAGGCATATTATAATTTTACTAGGAGGGCGCAGAATGATTGCAATTATAGACTATGGAGCGGGAAATCTCAATAGTGTCTACAAGGCATTGATAAAAATTGGAGCGGAGGTTATGATAACATCTGATCCAATAGATATCAATACTTGTTCGGCAATTATTCTTCCAGGCGTTGGCTCCTTTGGCGCAGCAATTTTGAAGCTGAAAGAGTTAGGACTTGATATAGGGATAAGAGAAAATGTAGCTAAAGGAAAACCTTTGCTTGGTATTTGCCTTGGGATGCAGCTTCTTTTTGACAGGAGTTTTGAAGATGGCAATTGGGAAGGCCTTGGGCTGATTGGGGGAGAAATCATTAAGTTTTCGGACCCATGCCTTAAAGTGCCTCATATAGGTTGGAATCAGCTGATTTTAAATAGAAATGACGATATTGGGTTAGGTATTGGTCAGGGAGAATATGCCTATTTTGTTCATTCATATTATGCATTGCCAAAGGAAGACGATGATGTGATTTTTTATACTGAATACGGGATTCATGTGCCCGCAATAGTTAGAAAAGGTGTAGTTATAGGCATGCAGTTTCACCCTGAAAAAAGTTCGGAAACAGGCATTAAGCTATTAGAAAATTTTATAGAAATCGTAAATAAAACGGAGATGAACTTATGATCATATTTCCTGCTATAGATTTAAAAGAGGGAAAGTGCGTACGCCTTACGCAAGGCGACTATAACCAAAAACAAATATTTTCAGATCATCCGGTGGAGACTGCCCTAAAATGGCAAAGTCAAGGGGCTGAATATCTGCACTTGGTTGATTTAGGTGGCGCATTGACAGGGATACCTGAAAACAAAGAAGTGATAAAGGATATTATAAAAGCATTAACTATCCCCGTACAGGTAGGCGGTGGGATAAGAAGCATGGCTTATGCTGATGACTTGATTTCGATAGGTGTAGCTAGGATTATTCTGGGCACAAGCGCCTTGTCAGATGAACTGTTCATGAAGAAAGTTCTTGAGAAATATCATGATCAAGTAGCTGTATCTTTAGATGCGAGAAATGGCTTAGTTGCCATCAAGGGATGGACTGAAATCAGCTCGGTCAAAGCCAGCGACCTAGCAAACACTTTAAAGGACTATGGCTTAAAAACAATAGTATATACCGATATTGCAAAAGATGGCATGATGTCAGGGCCAAATTTTCAAGAACTTTCCGACATACAGATGAAAACGGGTCTTGATATCATAGCATCGGGCGGCGTTAGCACAATTTCTGATGTAAAACGCATTCAGGAGATGAACGTTTATGGTATCATTATAGGCAAAGCACTATACACAGGAGATATTAGTCTTATGGAATTGAATGCAAAGGAGCCCATATGATTACGAAAAGAATCATACCCTGTTTGGATGTTGATAAAGGAAGGGTTGTAAAAGGAACCAAATTTGAAGTGCTTAAAGATGTTTCGGATCCTGTAGAGCTGGCTAAATTTTATAGCAGTTCTGGCGCGGATGAATTGGTGTTCTATGATATTACTGCCTCAAATGAAGCTAGGAATATTTTCCTTCAAGTGGTTGAAAAGACAGCTTATGAAGTCTACATTCCTTTTACTGTGGGTGGAGGAATTAGGAGCATTGACGATATTAAGAAGGTGCTACGTGCGGGAGCAGATAAGGTTTCACTAAATTCTGCTGCGGTCAATAATGCCAGCCTGATCACAGAGGCAGCTCTCAAATTTGGAAATCAATGCATTGTTTTATCCATTGATGCTAAAAGAGTTGGACAATCTTGGCATGTATTTATCAATGGTGGGCGTCAGGATACGGGTATAGATGCTGTAGAATGGGCCTTTAAGGCAGAGACGCTTGGCGCTGGGGAGCTTGTACTGAATAGTATTGATGCTGATGGGGTCAAGTCCGGATATGATATTGCTTTAAACAAAGAAATTTCTGAAAATGTTAGAATTCCAGTCATCGCTTCTGGTGGAGCTGGAAAAATGGAAGACTTTCTTGACGTATTTGTATGTGGCAAAGCGGATGCCGCATTAGCCGCTTCAGTATTTCATTTCGGGGAAATTGATATCAGAGAATTAAAAAACTATCTTCATTTAAATAAAGTCAATATGAGATTATAACATAAGGAGAAACCAGATGATTGAATTGAAATTTGATGAACAGGGCCTTATTCCAGCTGTAGTTCAAGATATCAATACAAAAAAAGTGCTCATGGTGGCATATATGAATGACGAATCTCTTAGGAAAACCATGGCTACAGACACCACATGGTTTTATAGCAGGAGCAGGCAGGAATTATGGAACAAAGGAGCAACTTCTGGACATATTCAGCTGGTTAAAAGGGTTTCCTATGATTGTGATGGCGATGCGTTATTGATCGAGGTTGAGCAGAAGGGTGTTGCTTGCCATACCGGCAACTACTCTTGTTTTTATAGAGAAATTTTGAATCGCGTGAATGAGGATGAGGATATCGGCAATATTCTGATCCGATTGGCTGAAACGATCAGAGACAGAAAGCTCAACCCCAAAGAAGGCTCATATACCAATTATCTTTTTGAAAAAGGAATAGACAAGATTTTGAAAAAAATTGGGGAGGAGTCGGCAGAAATTATTATTGCCGCTAAAAATCCTTCCAAAGAAGATCTCGTCTATGAAATTTGCGATTTTGTTTATCATCTGATGGTACTCATGGAAATTAGGGATATTTCCACGGAGGATATCAAAGCTGAGCTGACTAGAAGGCACAAATAATAATCATTAATTCACATCCTCACTAAATTTTCTCCCATCTATGCATAAATCTATGAAGAGGAAGAGTATGTCAGAATTTGAAAAGCAATTGATTAAAATGGCTAAGTCCGGTGATGTTGATAGCTTTGAAAAATTAATTCAAAGCACCCAATCAAAGGCTTATAATATCGCTTTGCGTTGTCTAAAAAATGAAGAAGACGCTATGGACGCTATTCAGGAGAGCTTTATAAAAGTCTTTCGCGCATTAAAAGGGTTTAAAGAAGAAAGCAGTTTTGACACTTGGGTTTATAGGATTGTCGTCAACACCTGTTATGATGCGCTTAGGAAAAACAGCAAACATTGGTCTGACATCAGCTTATACAGAACGGATGAGAACCATAACGAATCCGTTATGGAGCTTCCTGATCTAAGTCAATCGCCTGAAATACTACTTGAGAACAGTGAAAAACTTGCGCTAATCAAGGCATGCCTTTCGAAATTATCTCCTGATCAAAGAGAAGCAATTACGCTTCGCGACATGGAGAATTTTTCTTATGAAGAAATCGCGGAAATATTGAATTGCTCCTTAGGGACTGTGAAGTCCAGGATCAGCAGAGCCAGGATTAACCTGAGACAACACCTGCTAGAAGCAAAGGAACTAAATGATGAGTATTGCGTCTAAATAGATAGAATATTAAAGGCGTATTAATGGAACTATAAAAGAACTATAAAGGCATTTAATGGAACTATAAAAGTATTGAGAGGAGGTTATCCGTATGAATATCAATAATAAAGGGGAGCACACGTCTGATATGTCAGAATGGATTGCTCTTTACATAGATGACATGCTAGAGAAAGATGAAAAAGCTGAACTTGAAGAACATCTATCAACTTGCATATCCTGTTCAGAGCTTATGGCTGATCTTCTTGAAACGAAAAATGCTTTCGCTAATTTGAAACCCATTGCATTACCTGAGACCTTTGGTCCCAAATTGAGAAACGCACTTAATTATGAAAAGTCTAAAAATAATCATAAACCAGCTTCATGGAAGCGTCTAGGTGCAGTAGCGGCAGTATTTATGATTGGGGTTTTCAGTTATAATATCTATAATGCATTATTTTTGAACCCCGACAACCTTGGCGGGCAAACCGGATTAATGAAAAGTGCAAGTGTGGACCAGCAACTTAACGAAGCAGCTCGACTGGAGGACAGCGCAGCGGGGTCAGACGGAGCATCTGCGGCCTATATGGTCAATGGGGATCTGAAGATCTATGAAGACTTGATAAAAATCAAACTAGTAGATTATACCTATGAAATACTGTCAGTCTCCGCAGAACCAGCAGAGTTCAAAGTTCTTATAAAGAACGGCATAAATGGAAAATTGATTAACAAGGAGTATATCATTCAGTATGGAAATGGCACGATATCTTCAATAGATAATTGGCTGAATATTCGCTATAAATAAGATCTTTAATGATGTTGGCTGATATAAGCTATTAATAACATATTTCTGATAATTGGCTGAACATAGCTGTTAATAAGACTTTTACTGAAAGGGACAGGCAACGCTCTAATAATGGGTTGCAGCTGTCCCCTTTATATTGTGTTTTCGCCATTGTGCAAAGGTGATTATTTTGTTATTATTAAAAGCACAAAGATATTATTGAACTGGAGATTTTATGGGAAAGCGCATTATTGCAATTGATGGAAATAGCCTTGTCAACAGGGCGTATTATGCTATTCAGAGGCCTATGATTACAAAAGAGGGCCTTTATACTCATGCGGTATACGGCTTTATTAGTATGTTGAATAAAATAAATAATGATTATAATCCGGATTATATGCTCATCGCTTTCGATAGAAAAGCGCCAACTTTTAGACATGAAGACTACGCGGACTATAAAGCTGGTCGTAAAAAAATGCCTCCAGAGCTTGCAATGCAATTGCCACTGCTAAAAGAAGTCCTTACTGCAATGAATATTAAAATGCTTGAATTGGATGGGTTTGAGGCGGATGACATCATTGGCACCATTGTAAAGCGTGCTGAAGAAGAAGGTTTAGAGCCGCTTGTTATAACTGGAGATAAGGATGAGCTCCAATTAGCATCAAATATCACAAAAATCATCATAACGAAAAAAGGTATTTCAGAATTTGATATTTACAGTGCTGAAACGATGCAGGAAAAATATGGGTTCACTTCCGAACAATTTATCGATTATAAGGGTTTGATGGGTGATCCGTCGGATAATATTCCCGGAGTTCCTGGAGTAGGGGAGAAAACAGCCCAAAAGTTGATCCATCAATTCGGAAGCATAGAAAATCTTATTGCAAATTCAAGTCAAATCATGCCGGACAAACTAAGAGAAAAAATTGAAGATAATGTACAATTAGCAATTATGAGCAAAAGACTTGCTACAATAAACACAAATGTACCAATTGACATTGACTTTGCCGAGTATACAGTTGACCCTCCTGACATAGATACGCTTATAACGCTATACAAAAAATTGGAATTCAATAATTACCTCAATAAATTAACAGCAATGTTACCAAAGCTCAGCCCTTACCAAAAAGAAATTGAGAATGATAGGCCTATGGAGAGCATGCCGGAGCTGATCATAATAGAGATAAAGGCTGATATCAATAAGCTAAAAGCAGCGATTGAGTTTGAAGCCAGCACATCTAAAAATGACAAACAGGCGATCATTAAAGTGTTTAGCGACAATAATCATAAACAAAAACCAATTATTGACGGTATTAGTATTCTGTTAACAAATAACTACTTTTATGTTAGCGCTAATCAAAAAGAGCTCATGGCTGAATGCTTATCAAGCTTATTATCAAGTGGCATTGGACTTGCTGGCCATAATCTTAAGCCGGATTATTATGCCTTGCTTTGCAATGAATTGGTATCTATTATTGATCAGCAAAAGTGTCCATTTATATTCTCAACTGCTTTTGACACTGCAATAGCCCAGTACTTGATTGAACCGGACCGTTCAAACTATAGCATTAAAACAATGATGCTTTCTTATTTTCACGAAGAAATAATTGAGGAAAGTGAGTTCGTTAAAGCGAATGGTCAGCTTGATTTTTTAGCGGATCATCAAGGGCAATATGCTGATTATGGACTGTCTTGGTGTATGGCTGTTAGAAGACTCATACCCGTGTTAAAAAAGGAAATTGAGACAGGAGATATGGGCCCATTGTATTATGATATTGAGCTTCCATTAGTTGAGGTCTTAGCGCAAATGGAGTTTTGCGGTTTTGCAGTGGATAAGGCTAAATTGGTTGAAGCCGGCAAAACGCTGACATCCTCAATTGCTGAGATATCCAAGAAAATATACGATTTGGCTGAGGAAGAGTTTAATATTAATTCAACAAAGCAATTAGGGTCGATTTTATTTGAAAAACTTAACCTTGCTACGGGAAAGAAAAACAAAACCGGGTTTTCTACGGGATTTGATGTATTAGAAAAGTTGATTGATGAACACGAAATTATCCCCTTGATCCTTGAATATAGAAATTTGGCTAAACTGAACAGTACTTATGTAGAGGGTTTACTGCCTTTAATTAATACAGATGGAAAAATACACGCCCATTTTCAGCAGACTGTTGCGGCCACGGGCAGAATTAGCTGTACTGAACCTAACCTGCAAAATATTCCGATTCGTCAGGAGGTAGGCAGGAGGCTGAGACTGGCCTTTATTTCTGAAAGCTCTGAATACGTTCTTGTGGGAGCAGATTATTCGCAAATCGAACTCAGATTGCTGGCAGATATGTCAGGTGATGAAACATTGATCTCGGCATTTCAAAATGGAGATGATATTCATACCATAACAGCAGCAAAAGTATTTGGCGTTAGGGAGGATCAGGTTACGAGTTTACAGAGAAGTAATGCAAAAGCGGTCAATTTTGGTGTTATTTACGGAATGAGTGGCTTTGGCCTTTCGACAGAACTGAATATCTCTAGAAAAGAAGCAGAAAAATATATTGCAGAATACTTTAAAAAGTATGTAAAAGTTAAGGAGTTTCTTGACAATTTGGTTCTTGAGTGCAAGTCAAACGGTTTTGTTACAACCATAATGAACCGAAAAAGAATCGTTCATGAAATAAACGCAAGCAATTATATGGTGCGACAACTCGGAGAAAGACTAGCCATGAATAGCCCGCTTCAAGGAAGCGCAGCGGACATCATAAAAATTGCCATGGTCAATGTTTACAAACAGCTCGTGAGTGAGGGCTTTAAATCCACATTGATTCTACAGGTTCATGATGAACTCATCATTCAGACCCACAAGGATGAGATAAATCAGGTGAAAAAACTGCTTGAAGACAATATGTGCAATGCAGTTAAATTGAAGGTACCCCTAGAGGTTTCCATAGATGAAGGCAACAATTGGTTTGAACTGAAGTAAGGAGAAGACAACATGCAAATTATTGGACTAACAGGAGGCATAGGTGCAGGAAAATCAACGGTAACTGAGCGCCTTACAAAACTAGGTTACAAGGTTATTGATGCGGACAAAATAGCACGCGAGATTGTACTTCCTGGAGAAAAAACACTCTTAGAATTGGAAGAAGCTTTTGGAAGTGAGATAATATTTGATGACGGGACCTTGAACCGAAAAAAGCTGGCGGATATAGTGTTTAGTGATTTTGAAAAAAAAGAACTTCTTGATAGACTGATGCACGGCAAAATTAATGAAATCGTGAAGGATAGAATTGCAATCTATGAAAATGAGGAATTTTTAAATATCGGGCCAGAGGGTTCAGCTCCTTTGAGACATAGCATTGTCTTTCTTGACGCACCTTTGCTGCTTGAAACTGGCTTAGATAAGTTGGTGAATAAGATCTGGGTTGTTGATGCAGACGAAGGAATAAGAAGAAGCAGAATAATAGAAAGAGACGGACTAAGCGAAGAGGAAATTGGAAAGCGCATATCCAGTCAGATGAATAGACAGGATAAACGCGATTGCGCTGATGAGGTTCTTGATAATTCTGGCACTATTGAAGAGTTGCATAAACAAATAGATCAATTATTATATCGAATTGGTTCTTAGGAGAACGCGATGACAAAAACCAAATCTCTCATCATCTATATTATAATCATGGGGATTATCCTTACTGGTTGCGGAGAAAATGGGGTAATATCTATTCCTGGTACTTCTAATACAGACAATTCAAAGGTTGAGACCTCAACTGAAATATCAATCCCAATCGAAAAATTCAGGTCACTTAATCCCATTCTTAACAAGGATGAGGATGTATATTTTATGGAAAAATTGGTTTATGAAGGCTTGGTGAAATTAGATGATAATTTAATAGCAATTCCTGCTATCGCAGAAGGATGGTCATACACTGATGAAGGAAAAACAATGATTTTTAATATTAGGGGAAATGTCTATTGGCATGATGGAAAGCAACTTACTTCAACAGATGTTAAATTTACTATTGATGCGCTTATGAGATTACAGTATTCAAACCCTTCAATTTATACGAAAAACATAACCAACATCAAATCGGTAGCAGTAAATGGAAGTCAGCAGGTTATGATTAAATTCAAATCCCTAAACGATAATAGTATTGAAAACTTTTGTTTCCCCATTATTCCAGGCCATCAATTCTATGGTTTGGGGGATGTTGGAAAAAATGAGATTGGCTTTATGCCAATCGGAACTGGCCCTTACAAAGTAGCGCTCTCTGACGAAGTACAGAAGGTTGTTTTGGAAGCTAATACGCAATACTATGGCGAAAAAAAGGCAAATAATACGCTAACCTTTAAAATTGTTCCTAATAAAACTGAGGCCGTTAATCTTTTTGAAATTGGAGATTTGATGGTTGCTTTTTCTAAAGAAACAGATCGGCAAAAAATCTTTGGAGATAAGAATGTCAGCGTTTTTCCCTATATTTCAAATGAAGTAGAAGTTCTGGGATTCAATACCAACAACATCATGCTAAAGGATAAAAGAGTGCGTCTAGCTATTGCGACGGCCATTGACACATCAAAGATCATTGAAGAAGCTTATTATACCAATGGCGTGGCTAATGACAATATTTATTTCCCCAACTATTTGGGTATTAACAGCACAGAAGGCTTGATCGCACAAAATATTCAAAAGGCTACCAATTTATTATCAGAAGCAGGCTATATCAACAGAGATGGGGATACTTTTGTCGAGGATAGCAGTGGAAAAGAAATTTCGATTAATATTCTAGTAAACAGTGCAGATGCATCCAGAGTAGCAGCTGCTGAGATAATTAAAAATAGTCTTGACAAACTACCCATACATACATATATAATGTTAAAGGATTGGTCGGGATATACTTCTGCATTGTCAACAGGTGATTTCGAAGTGTATATTGGCGGGTGGAAAATCAATGAAAATTATGACTTGAGATTCGCGCTTCATAGCAAATATAATAACGTCGCGAGATACGCCAATCCAATCCTGGATGGATACCTAGACTTGATGCAATCGGGGATATCCAAAGAAAAGAAGGCCGAAACTTTCATTAAGGTAAAAGCAATATTAAATGAGGAAATACCCTATTATTGTTTGGCTTATAAAACATATGCGGTAGCCACATCGAAATCATTGCAGGGACTTGTTAATCCCTTGTTTTTCAATCAATTCAATCAGTGTGAAGATTGGAGCTATATCAAATAAAGTCAATATGCGGTCGTGGCGGAATGGCAGACGCGCACGGTTGAGGGCCGTGTGAGCAATCGTATGGGTTCAAGTCCCATCGACCGCACCATTTTATATATTTGATTATAGCGTGCTTGGATTAAATTCCCAAACTAGCGGTCGTGGCGGAATGGCAGACGCGCACGGTTCAGGTCCGTGTGAGAGATCGTGAGGGTTCAAATCCCTCCGACCGCACCATTTTTAAAACTCTAACGTTACGGTGTTAGAGTTTTAGTTTTTGTATTAGTAATTATCTCTATTTAAATTACCTATAAAGAAGGATTTAAAAAATGACCATAGCAAATAAAATTGATCAAATATTAATTAAGGTCGAGAAGCCGGCCAGGTATATTGGCGGTGAACTAAACTCTGTGATTAAGACACCAGGTAAAGATGAGGGCCAGTTTGAGACAAGATTTGTTTTCGCATTTCCAGACTTATATGAAATCGGAATGTCATACCTCGGGCTTCAAATTATCTACAATCTATTAAATCAAGAACAAGGCATTTTTTGTGAACGTTTATTCGCGCCAGCCCAGGATATGGAAGCACTTATGAGAGAACATCAGATTCCGCTGTTTACACTCGAAACTAAAACAGCAGTAACACAGGCTGATATTTTAGGGTTTACGCTTCAATATGAATTGTCATTTACAAACATTGTTAATATGCTGGATCTTTCTGGAATACCCATAAAATCTCAGGATCGAGGCGAAACCGACCCTTTTGTAGCCGCGGGCGGCCCGTGTGCATTTAATCCTGAACCATTGGCTCCGATCATAGACTTTTTCATGATAGGTGATGGCGAAGAACTATTGCTGGAAGTCTGTAGAATCCATCTTGAGTGGAAGAGATCTGGAGAAAAAAGACTTTCTTTTCTTCAAACCATATCTCAGATAAAAGGTGTTTATGTTCCACAGTTTTATGAGATCAAATACCATGAAGATGGCTCAATTAGAGATGTTCTTAAAACATTTGACAAAGCACCCGACAGAATTCAAAAGCGGATTGTTTCTGATCTTGAAACTGCAGTTTTTCCAGAATTCAATATTGTGCCGTTTATTGATGTGGTTCATAATCGTGCAACTGTTGAAATCTTTAGAGGCTGCATTAGAGGATGTAGATTCTGCCAAGCTGGTATGATCTATAGGCCCGTTAGAGAACGGTCGAAAAATAAAATTAAAGAATTGGCGCAAAGCCAATTAAAAAATACGGGTTATGACGAACTATCTATCTTATCATTATCAACAAGTGATTATAGTGAAATCGAACCCCTTGTTTCAGAATTGATGGGTGTTTGTCATACTAACGACGTCTCGCTGTCCTTACCCTCATTAAGGCTAGATTCTTTCTCTGTCAAGGTTTTAGAGGACATACAAGGATATAAGAAGACCGGCCTCACTTTCGCGCCAGAGGCAGGAACCCAGAGACTTAGAAATGTCATCAATAAATCAATAACGGATGAGAATATTTATTACGCTGTTGAGCAGGCAATAAGTCTTGGCTGGCAGCAGATCAAACTCTACTTTATGGTGGGTCTTCCAACGGAAACAGATGATGACTTAGATGGGATAGTAGAAATAGCACGTAAAATAACGGATCTATTTTATAAATCTAAGGGAAATCGTGGGAAGTTTAATATAACCGTTAGTATTTCCAATTTTGTGCCAAAGGCGCATACACCATTTCAATGGTTTCCTCAGTGCGAAATCTCAGAATTCAAGAGAAAGCATTATTACCTGAAAGACAAACTTAAGATGATGAAAAATATTACTTTCAATTACCATGGAACGGACGCTAGTTATCTTGAGGCATTATTTGCCAGAGGAGACCGAAAAGTCTGTGATACACTTATAAAGGCTTGGGAAATTGGTTGCAAATTTGATGGGTGGCGTGAGCATCTTAAATATGAAAAATGGCTGGAGGCGATTGCCTTAACTGGGCTATCTGCAGACGCCTATATCTACGGAAATAGAAACTACGACACCATATTGCCTTGGGATATTATTGACAGTGGCGTTTCGAAAGAATTTCTGATACGTGAAAGCAAGAGATCTATAGCAGAGCTCCAAACACCGAACTGCAATGCAGAATGCCAAGACTGCGGCATTCTTGCGATGCACAACTGCCATGTGAAGCAGGTGAAATTAAATGAGCAGATATAGTATAAAATTTAAAAAAGAAGGATACTTAAAATATACGTCTCATTTAGACATTATGCGTTTTTTTCAGAGGACCTTCAAAAGAGCAGATATCAAACTGCTTTATTCTCAAGGATTTAACCCCCATCCTAAGATGAGCATTGCACAACCGCTTTCCCTCGGTTATACAAGTACAGGAGATTATATTGAAATAGAAACTGAATCTGAAATGAACCCGGACAATATTTATGAAGTCCTAAACAAACTTATGCCCCTTGGCATAGAAATTATTTGTGTCAAGGCCATTAATCAGGGCAAAAAAACCCTTGCTGCATTGGTGGAATTTGGTGAGTATGAGATTAAATTAGGAGATGAGTACAAAAATTTAGGGCCTTTAATCGAGCCATTCATGAAACAAGATAAAATTCAAGTCAAAAAACTACAGAGAAAGACTGGAATAGAAAGCATTTTGGATATTAAGCCACTAATCCATGATTTGACTAGTGAGGATTTTGAGGGTCATATCAAATTAACCATGGTTATTCGAAATGGCAGTCAAGCAAACCTTAATCCTGAATTGCTTTTACAAGCATTACTTGATTATTCGAATTGTAAAAAGAATTATTCTGGAATTGAAGTTAATAGAAAAGAGCTATACTATACACAAGATGGAAAGCTGATCAAATTTGAAGATTATAATTGTTGAAGCATTTTAATAATTGTTTAAAAATCCCAATTCAATAAAAACCATATAGAAAATCCCTTCAAGCGTAAAACGTTTGAAGGGATTTTCTATATGATAAATTAAAACGCTGCAGAACTAACTGCAATTAGAAATGCCATATGTTGGATTTACTTTCTCATTTAATATTTTATAAAAAAGAGCGAATAATATGAAAATATAATTGACATATATATCCATATATACTATTATTTACTTATTAAATCTAGAGTGAAAAATATTTGGCGGAAGGGAGGTGTCTATATTGAAATTTAAAATCATAGCTGGAATTTTGCTCATTGTCATAACTTTGGGACTTTACTGCTTTAAGAACTTCATTGCTGGACAAAACACTGGTTCAACAGCTGAGATTTTGATAGAACAAACGTCTACTGAAACTTTAGATCAATCCACAAGCGCTCTGGTTAACGAAGCACAACAGACTCCTGTGGCACTAATTATAATCGATGTGGGCGGGGAAGTAAAAAATCCAGGTATAGTTCAATTGCCTGAAGGTAGCCGAGTTTATATAGCAATTGAAAAAGCAGGAGGTTTGAAGCAGACGGCGGATACTAGAAGAATTAATTTGGCCGCGATATTGAATGATGGGGAAAAATTGTATATCCCAAAATTCAACGAAGTACTTGAATTAACATCTGGGTCTGATTCTAGCACTCTCATCAATATCAATACAGCAAATTCTGACGCGCTACAAAAAATTAATGGAGTTGGACCATCTACAGCAGAAAAAATCATTATTTATAGGCAAAGCAATGGTCCATTCAAGAAAATTGAAGAGATGATGAATATCAACGGTATTGGAGAGAAAACATTCGAGAAATTCAAAAGTCAAATAACTATTAACTAATATTTTTAAAGGGGGTTGATTTAAAATGGAAAAGGAATTGACGATTATTATCAAGGGGGTTGGCATTCCAACGCATTACAAGGGATACAAATATTTAAGCGAAGGGATATCCATGGTTATTGAAGATCGTGAATTGCTCGGGGCTGTGACAAAAGAATTATATCCAGCAATAGCCCAGATGAACAACACATCGCCTAAAAGTGTGGAAAAGGCAATTCGCCACGCGATTACTACGGCGTGGATGAGGAGTGATACAGAAACCATAGAGGATTTGTTCTACAATACCAGATATGGTTATATTAAAAAACCTACTAATAGAGAGTTCATCGCAGTTATAGCTGAAAAACTAAGGACACAAAGAAAAGCCTCTTAGTATTGAAAAACCGAATAAAGCATGCTACTATAATTGTGCGGTTTCATTTTATCAAAAGTGAAATAGCACAATTATTTTGTTGTTAACCTAAGCGCCAAGGAGTGATTAAATTGCTGACAAAAGAAAAAATTGATCGGATAAATGAATTATCAAAGCTAGCGAAAACACAAGAACTTACCGGCGAAGAAACGCTTGAACAGTCCTTGCTTCGTAGTGAATATTTGAGTAAATTTAGAGAGAATTTTAAAGATCATCTTGAGCGGATAAAATTTGTTGAAGATATAGAAGAAGAGCAAAAAAAATAATGCTAAATGGTTTTATTATCAAGATTTGTTGGTATAATAATATTGTACAGTCACTATTGAGCTAAAGGAGTATTTATAATGAGAGAAGTTTATTTAGATTATTCAGCTACGACGCCGGTAAAAAAGCAAGTCCTTGATGAGATGCTTCCCTATTTTAGTGAAAAATTTGGCAATCCTTCTAGTTTGTATCGTATTGGATCTGATTCTAAAGATGCAATTGGAATCGCAAGACAGAAAGTTGCTAGCTTAATTGGTGCAAATGAGCGAGAAGTATATTTTACTTCCAGCGGAACTGAATCGGACAATTGGGCACTTATTTCTACTGCTAAGGCAAAGCTTGCTAAAGGTAACCACATAATAACAACTGTTATTGAGCATCATGCCATTCTCCATACTTGCCAGTATTTAGAAAAGAATGGATATTCTGTAACATATCTTAGCGTAGATCAGGAGGGTAGGATTAACCTCACTGATCTTGAAAACGCTATTACGGACAAGACAACGCTCATATCGATTATGTACGCAAATAATGAGGTTGGCAGCATCCAGCCCATAAAAGAAATTGCACAGATCGCAAAAGCTCGTGATATATTATTCCATACGGATGCTGTTCAGGCACTGGGCAATATTGAGATTGATGTAAAGGAACTGGGCATCGATATGATGTCTATTTCAGCACATAAAATCTATGGCCCAAAAGGAATAGGTGCGCTATATATTAGAAAAGGACTTATGATTCCTAATCTCATTCACGGCGGTGCCCAAGAAAATAATAAAAGATCTGGAACAGAAAACTTGACCGGCATTGTTGGCTTTGGTAAAGCTGCAGAACTTGCAGAAAACAATATATTATCCCATATAAAAGAAGTTACCTCTTTAAGGGACTATTTTATAGCTGAGTTATTCTCAAAAATAGATGGTCTTGATATTAATGGCGGAATGACATCAAGATTGCCAGGCAACGCCAATATTGTATTCCAAGGCGTTGAAGGTGAAGCCTTGCTTCTTTACATGGATGTTCGAGGTATATGCGCTTCAACGGGTTCGGCGTGCTCTTCAGCAACATTTGCAGCTTCCCATGTCCTTCAGGCATTAGGGCATCCACTTGAAAGAGTATACTGTTCCATTAGATTTACGGTAGGCGATTTCACTACCAAAGAAGATATAGACTATGCAG
>JANYJS010000131.1 GCA_025361765.1 Bacillota bacterium | reverse complement strand
ATTCTTAGGTGAATATGTCCCTTTTAAGTGACGGAATATTAGTGACTATTTATCAGCTTGAGCAGCTAATTTTGCTGCACGTTCCAGTTTTTCCAGTTCATCTGTTGAAAGCCGATCGTTCTGTTCCTGTAACTTTTTGCGCATAAAAGCAAAATAGTAAACTGCAAGAACAGCCATAATGCCACCGAACACCTTAAATGTGACAAAATTTGGAGGCAGGATGACAGCGATACTGATATACAGATTCCAAATAATGGCAACAATAGAGATCCAGATACCGTGTTTGCCAAGATTCCATGGACCAAGTTCTGTCCATTTGCCGCTCAGTTTTGCACGAACCGCAATAATTATAACGATGAAATAGCCAAAATAGAATCCAAGTGTCGCTATTGACGTGATTGTAGCCAATACAGAAGCCCAAATTGTCAGTACTGCCATCAGAAGCGTTCCAACAACTGTTGCTACATATGGAGTACCGGCACGCGAGACTTTTTTAAGCTGGTTTGAAAAGGGCAGATTGCCATCTCTAGCCAGAGAAAAAATAACTCTTTGATAAACGGTCATTGAGGAAAGGCCGCAGGCGAATTGAGCTAGGGCTATGATTGCGAGCATGACAAGTCCCCAGGTTGAGCCCATAACATTCTGGATGATATAGGTGGCGAGACCGGTTTTTTCCATAATCGCCGGAATTTGATCCATAGATGGAAGTGCTAGAATTAGGCCAATCAAAACGAAAGATCCAAAAACAAAGGAGGCTACAACCGCTATGACCATGCCCCATGGAACGTGGTGCTGAGGATCTGCTGTTTCTTCACTGACATCAGCAGAGGCGTCGAATGCAGTTAAAGTCCATGCTGACATTAGAATGGCTGGGAGGAAGGCAACCCAAAAACCGGGCTGCGCCATTGTCCCAATATCACCGGTCGGAGTAGCGGTGCTGAAAATATAGCTAATTGGGTGAGCTTTTCCCCACAACAGAAGGAGCGTCAAAAGCATAACAGTTCCAAACATATGGACCCATACACTAAAGTCGTTAAACCAAGCAACAAGTTTGATTCCAAAAATATTTATAATCATATGAATTGCCATGATTGCCAGAGTCAAAGTTACTATGGTTTGAGTATTCATCTGGAGGCCAAACCAGCCAGATCCTGCTAAAAGTGTTCCCAACGAAAAATCTATGGCTACAGTGACTGCCCACCAGGCAATAAGATTGATCCAGCCAACCCACCAGCCAAGGTGAGCATTGCCTAAATGCCTTGCCCACTGGTAGATCCCCCCGGCAAGAGGGTAACTAGAAGCAATTTCGCCCATCGACATAGAATTAAAAAGTTGGAAGAATGCAACTACGACCCAAGTCCAATAAGCGAACCCGCCGACTAGACTAACACCATATCCGAACATTGAAATAAGGCCGGTCAGGATGGATATGATTGAGAATGAGATGGCAAAGTTAGAAAAGCCGCCCATTTCTCTCAATAACTCCTGTTTATAACCGAATTTTTCAAGATTTGCAGCATCTTTTTCCCTTTGCTTTTGTTTTTCCATTTCTTTTGACATGACTTGATTCTCCTTTCAATTCGATAAATGCGTTATTAGAATTGCGACATGAAGAAGGTGGATCTGTTTTATTGGCGGCAATCAACTCCTTTTCCGAGGGAGAGCCGCTGCATCATGCACATAATGAAAGGCCTCCTCGTCTATAAATCTAAAACAGTGGTTTATAAGACGCAGAAACCTATTTTTAATCACAAAAAAAGCCTTCCTTGTCCAATAATCATGAACTTTGGGAAAGCTTCAGTGCTTTCGTTGAATGCTTCGTTACATTCAGTTATTAAATTAAGAAATTTTATTTTTTTAATTCTATCAGCAAATTTGAAAGGTGTCAAGCAAACCAAAAACTAATTCCAAAAGGCTATTGACAATGTGTCGATACTTTGATAATTTCATTTATAATATTTATAACCTAACAACAGGGTAGTTGTTTTTCGGCAAAGAAGCCTTTAAATCTTAGTATTATATTGAGATAGGGGCTTTTATTATTTTGTTTGGAATTTTTTGGGAGGATTATTATGGAAAGATTGATTGGAAAGGCATACGGGAAAGATGTCATGTTGATTGTAGCCTGCATTTTTTTGATTTGGGGCACACTTTTATTTATCCTTTTTAAGATTTATCAATTATCTATGGCGCTAAACATCTTTTGTGCTGTTGCAGTGACATGCGTTTTGTGCCTGATTTTTTTAAGCAGCGCACTTCTAGGTGTCCTATCACATCTGAAGAAAAATCGTGTAAATCTATATACACAACAGTTCAGTCTACACGATCCATTGGTCGAGAATGTGAAAGGCTTATAGTAATAGGAGTAGCTGTATTTATGAAGAAAGGAGAAGACGATGAATAGCAGAAAAATGAACATCAAGGAAAATAAAATTACTCAAGTATTCGATGTTTTTTTTATAATGATTCTATGTTTTATAACCCTGTTAACAACAATGCTCATGCAAGGGAAGGTGCTTGTTGGATCAGGTGATTCGGGAGGGAGCTTCACTTATCGCATCGATTTGAATACGCTATTGCCGTTGTGCATATTATTGTCGAGCTATCTGATATTCATTTGCTTTCTATCAAACAAGGAGCTCAGGAAAATGATTAAAAATTTATATGCATCCAGCAAGGAATAAGAGAGCAGATTGGAGGGAAAAATGAGTATTTGGACTGTTATGAATGGAATCGCGTGGGCATTATGCTTAATATTATTTGCAGCTATAACGATGGATGTGATTCGTCAGGAGAGGGCTATCCGTGTCATTGAAAAAGAGAAA
>JANYJS010000099.1 GCA_025361765.1 Bacillota bacterium | reverse complement strand
TGGCAAAAGCGTCTTTTGTACTTTCCATAAAGAGCTGCTCTTGTATTTCGGGAGAGAGCCTGGAATCGCGTTTCATGTCCTCATAGTCCTGAAGTGCAGTCCAATCGGTTTTTTCAATGCCAAACAGGCCGCTGTGATTCTCTATGTCCTCACGCTCAAAAGCCATAGCTTCGGTATCATCTTCATAAAGCATATACACGGTTAAATCTTGCTCAAACAATTCGGCAGCTCGTTCTTGCGAGAGGGGGAGCATTTCATCGTTTAAATAGCCGTAAGCGTTGCGATCTGAAATGCTTACATCGGGGTCGGGTTGTGGGTAGCTGTGTATCTCGACAGGCGGCTCTGGCAAAGGAGATTTTGCTGTATCCACCACGATTTCAAGGCTATCAAAATATTCTTCCAAATCGCCAAAGCCGTTCCAAACATCTTCTAAAACAAGCTCACATTTTACGTTTATAATTATACTTGCCGCCTCATCGCCGTGTTCCTCATGCTCAAGGAGAAAATATTCTGTTCCATTCATTTCGGTAGTATCAATAACATGCCAAGTACCGATATGGCCTTTCACCTCGATGTTGGCGCTATTCTGAGAAATCGATGGTTTTTCCGTTGCGCTCATGCTTTCCTGCCAAGCCTGATCCGCTTTGGCGGCCAGCTCATCATAGTCAATCGGAATAGCATTTTTGAGGTCTGCAAGTGCCGATATACCACTGCTAATGTCATCTTCAACAATCAATTTGATTGCCTCATAAATTGTAATGTCAGGGGCATCATAAACTCCTCCATCGAGAAGGTTATAGTGCTTATCGTAAATAGAATAATCATAACCGTCTTCTGTTGTTTGAATAGAAAAAAACAGATCATTCACTTGATAGGCTAAGTGTTCAGGAGCTTGTTCCAAGCCTTGTTCTTTAGTAATTTCCACAAAACAGCGGTCGATATCTCCAATGAGGGAGGATGCGGTTTTGTTGATCAGCTCAAGGGAAGAACGCAGCTCAGAAAGCTCCTTTCCTTTACTCCATGAGGCAATATAACCAAAACTGTTTTCATCTGTTTTGATACCGTAGTAGGTGCATACAGCAAAGGCAACACTCTCTGCCTCTACTTCTTCAGTGTGACGGTCTTTAGGCATGGGAAGTGGTGCGCTTTCACCTTCTTTTATGGCTTGTTTGTCTTTTTCATAATTATGTAGCTTTGAATGGGCGATTTCGTGTATAGCAGCTGCCACGGTCTGTACTTCACTCATGCCTTCACGTAGAGCTATTCGCTGTTCAAGGCTACTGAAATAGCCATCTTTTCCTGCCTCCATGTGTTCAAAGGCGATGGGAACGGGGGAAGAGCGCTTTAAAGCTTCCATAAATGTTTTGTACTGCTTGACATCGCCTGTTAAGTCAGCGGCGAGGGCGGACAATGGTTCACCCTCGGTTTGGGAAAGATCAAAGACGGAAACTACCCTATACATGGGGATCTTGACTTCAACTTCTTCGGTCTGTACTTTGCCATGATCGTCAAGCATTGGGGCACGAGTCACAGGATCAATCTTTTCAAGTTCTTTCTTCATCTTATAGGGGGTAGGGGCAATGATTTTAATGCCACGTTCACCCTTTATTACATGGCGGGAAAACTGGTCACGCCACTTGTTGAAGCCAGCTACAAGGGTGGCGTCTGGTTTTTGCATTGCAATGAGAAGGGTGTTGTTAAGGGAATAACTATGAAATTGTGACATGGTTCGAAGATATTGCATATACTTGTCACTTTCAAATAGCTCTTTAATTCCAGTTTCTATGCTGTCGGTAATTTCTTTTAAGCGTTCTTTTGTTGTATTGTTGTCTGCCATAGGGCGTTACTCCTTTCGGTTTTTCAAAATGATGGGGAATTGACCTGTTGTTTTAGTTCCTATTTCTTATTGGAGGCAAACTCCAGTTTAAAATTCACATACTGACCGCCCGTATCTTCAAGCAAAACAACGGCATCATAGGTCTTGCCTGTTTTTTCGGAATAACAACCGGAGAGCTTTGCTTTGCCGCTTTTCAATAGCTCAATAGTAATGGTTTTAGTAAGGTTCTTTTTCTTTGCGGTAAAAAACTTATTATCCTTCCAAAGGGCAAAACCGCAAGTTTTGTTTAGACAACAAAAGCCTTTTTTATTTTCTGCGACATCATTACCACAGCGAGGACATTTGCCGAGGGTTTCCTGAGCGGATGGGAATAGGACATCAGCACATTTAATGACTTCATAGGTATTGATAAGACTTTTAGTCATTTGTGAAATATCCTGCATAAAGCTATCGGGAGAGAGAACACCACGCTCGATTAGTTTTAATTTTTCATCCCATTCAGCAGTAAGATGTGGAGATTGGATAACCTCTGGTAATACAGTAATGAGAGAAACACCCTTTTGTGTAGGGAAGAAGTACTTCGCCTTTTTATCGCCTTTACGTTCCAAAAGTTCGGTTTTAATCAGCTTTTCCAAAATGCCTGCACGGGTGGCAGGAGTGCCGATGCCTTTTCTGTCGCTATCTTCAATGGCGTTGTTGGCGTTTTCCATTGCTGCAAGAATGGTATCGTCCGTATAATGTTTGGGTGGACTGGTCTTGCCCTCTTTCACAGATGCTTTTGCGGTAAAGGATTCTCCTTGCGTAATGATCGGAAGCACTTTTTCTTTTTCCTCCTTCTGATTATCTTTCTGCATGGCAAGGTAGCATTTTTCAATGCTATGAAAACCGTCTGAAATGATTGTTTTTCCTTTTGTTGAAAACGCTGAACCACTGACAATTGCATTGACAGTGGTTTCCTCATATTTGTAGCTTTCACCCACGGCGCAAATCAAACGAAGAGAAATGAGCAGTAAAACTTCACGCTCACCAAAGGGTAATGAGGCTAGGTCATAGTTTTGTATGGCCATGGTTGGAATAATAGCATGGTGGTCTGTTACCTTGCTGTTATCCGTCACTTGCTCCATAAAAACGGAAGGCTCAATACTTTGGGGCATAAAAAAGCCTGCGGCAGCTTTTACCACAGCAGGCGTACTTTTGGACATATCCGAAGTTAAATAGCGGCTGTCAGTACGAGGGTAGGTCACAAGTTTTTTCTCGTACAGGCTTTGGGTGTAAGAAAGGGTTTGTTCGGCGGTAAAACCGAGCTGTCTGTTTGCTTCTCTTTGCAAAGTCGTAAGGTCATAGAGTTTGGGTGGTTTTTCGGATTTTTCTTTGCTTTCCACACTTTGAATAGAAAAGGTTTGACCATCGCAAGTTTTGAACAAGGTTTCTGCGGCCTGTTTATTTGTTATCTTTTCGCTTGAGAGTATAAAACTACTGCAATCAAGGTGTACCGTGTAGAACGGCTCAGTCTTAAATGCTGAGATAGCTGCCTCACGCGCCACAATCATGGCAAGGGTAGGAGACATGACTCGGCCCACATTCAAGGTTTGCCCATAGAGAACGGAGAACAGTCTTGTGGCATTGATGCCCACAATCCAATCAGCTTTCGCTCTACAAAGGGCAGAGTGATAAAGGTTATCGTAATACTTGTTGTCACGGAGGTTTTGGAAGCCTTCTGCAATGGCACTTTCCTCCATTGATGAAATCCACAAGAGTTTCACAGGTTTTTTGCAGCTGATTTTTTCGTACATCAGCCGGA
>JANYJS010000102.1 GCA_025361765.1 Bacillota bacterium | reverse complement strand
GTTTTTCAATAGATTTTTATCATATAATGCTTGTACCGCTTTGATTACGCCAAATTTTGAATGCTCATAAGTCAGTCCGCCTTGAAAATAGGCAATATATGGGGGCCTTATGGGGGCGTCAGCGCTGAGTTCTATTGAGGAACCTTGGACAAAAGCTCCAGCAGCCATGATTACTTGATCTTCATACCCTGGCATATCCCAGGGCACTGGCGCGACATGAGCATCAATTGGCGCAGCGGCTTGGATGCCTTCACAGAAAGCTATTACGGCTTCAGGCGAACCGAGTTTAATGGCTTCTATAATGTCACTCCGATGATCAAGAGACTTAGGGCATACTTCATAACCAAGGTTTTCAAAGACTTTGGCGCAGAGGATAGCCCCTTTAACTGCGCCATTTACTGTTTTGGGGGCAATAAAAAGCCCTTGAAAAAAGCTTCTTGTTAGACCAAAGGTAAGCCCGCACTCCCCTCCTATTCCAGGAGAAGTCATCCGGTAGGATATGAGTTCTATTAAGTCTTTTCTTCCAGCAATATACCCGCCGGTTAAAGCGAGACCACCACCAGGATTTTTAATGAGAGAGCCAGCTACAACATCGGCGCCAACTTCGGTTGGCTCCTTAATATCCATGAATTCGCCGTAGCAATTATCAACCATGCAGACAATATCCGGCCTTATTGATTTGACAAAGCTGGCCCAATCTTGTATTTCATCAAGAGTTATAGCCTTACGCCAGCCGTATCCCATTGCCCGCTGCAATGTTACCATTCGGGTCTTTGAAGTGATTATTGATTTCAGATGATCATAGTCAATTTTACCATCTGCTGTTAATTCCACTTGTGTATAGGTGATTCCAAAATCCTTTAAGGAGCCCATCCCTTCTCCCCTAATGCCGATTACTTGTTCTAAGGTATCATAAGGCGCCCCTGTGCAATAAATAAGCTCATCCCCAGGTCTTAAAATGCCAAATAAGGTAAGCGTCAATGCATGGGTGCCGTTGACGATTGTCGGTCTAACTAAGGCGGCATCTGTTTTAAAGATCATGGCATAAACGTTTTCTAGAGCTTTGCGACCAGGATCATCATAGCCGTAGCCAGAGTTCCATGAAAAATGCATATCACTAATTTTGCATTTCTGCAGAGCATGTAGGACCTTATATTGATTAAAGGCCATGATATCATCTTGATCCTTGAAAATAGATGCAATTTGACTTTCGGCAAGGGAAACTTGGTCAAGCACCCATGTATTAATGCCCATGTGTTCTACTAAATAATGTTCGGTTTTAGTCATCATTTTATGCTCCTATTTTTCATTCTTATTTTCAGTGCTCCTATTTTTTAACTTATTGGCATCCATATCTAGCAACCCGGGTTTTTTAGCATTTTGACCGGTTGAATTTGTCTCATCGAGCCACTCGAAATTTTTAATCAACTCCTGCTTGGCATGCTTTTTGTGGGCTGCATAAAGCTGAGTGGTTGTTACATTTTCATGATCAAGAAGATTTTGTACATCAAAAATAGAATTCCCGAGTTCAATTAATGAAGTTGCAGCGGTAGCCCTAAGTTTGTGGGGGCTATAACCTGAAGCTCTTGAGGTTGCCATGCCGATGCTGGTATATTTCTTAACCAACTCCCGAATGGCGCGTTCGGTCATCCTGCTGCCTTGCAAAGAAAGAAATAGTGCGTCCTTGTATTCGGATTTGAGACCGTCATCTGAAGCCCGTTCATTATAGATATAATCCTTAATAGCGCTTTCGACGGATTTATTTAAGGGCATAGATGTTTCTTTGCCTCGTTTTCTATAAATCTTAAAGTCTCCTCTACTGAAATTGAAAGAAGAAATATTCAAATGCTGCAATTCATATAATCTTAGCCCATAGGTTACAAAAACAACCAATATGGCTTTATCACGTCTTTTTGTTTTCTTCCAGTAATCTAATTCTTTTTTGGTTAAACCTTCACCACTTTGAGCTGCATCAAGCATACGCATGACTTCATCCTGTTCAAGGGTTTTAATTTCTTTTTCCCCAGGCTTAGGAAGTCTAATCGGGTTGAAGGAATCAGTAATATTCTTATCAATAATATTATCTCTATATAAAAATTTAAACAGCACAGACATCGTAGATTTTTTCCTGGCTAAGGATCTATTTCCATTTTCATAAATGGTAGTGATGTTTTCCTTTTTGATTTTATAACGTTTACAATAGTCCCCTATAAAAATATTGATATCTTTAGCGGTTATTGCATTAAATTCAGCTGCTGTAATATCTTTAATTGCTGCAGCTTTCGTTAGTTCGGTTTCATTAATCAAATAATGACAAAAAAACTGTATATCCCCTAAATAGGCTAACCTACTTAAAGGTAATACACTTGTCTTTAAATACACAAAAAAACTCTTCATGAATTGAGGAAGAAGGCCTTCTATGGCTTGCGACTTTTCTAAGATTTCATTTTCTCTTTTAACGAGATTATCGGGTTTGTCTGATTTATTATGGTATCTTGTTTCTCTTTGATCCATGATATAACCTCACTTAAGGCTGTTGCAGTAGATTCGAATTCTGAAATATTAAACCAGCCTATATCATTGTAACGCCTAAACCAGGTCAATTGTTTTTTCGCATATCTTCTTGAATTTTGCTTGACCTGCCTCACTGCTTCAGTATAATCATATCTGCCATGCAGATAACCGATAATTTCCTTGTAACCTATTCCCTTCATTGAAATGCTGTCTTCTGTAAGGCCCATCTTCAATAAGCCCTTAAGTTCTTCCACTAACCCCATTTGAAGGAGAAGGTCCACTCTCTCGTTAATTATATTATACAACTCTTCCCTATTTCGTGTAAGCCCAATTAGGATATAATCATAATCTTTGGTTTTTATAAAAGATTTTTCAAATTCTTTAATAACTTCGCCAGATGTTTCATAAACCTCAAGTGCACGGATCACCTTTCTTAAATTATTAGGATGAATTCTGATGGCCGAGTCTTTATCAATAGATTTTAGCTTATCGTGGACAAATTCAAGGCCAAATTCTAAAGCTTCTTCTTCCATTTTTAGCCTAAAGGCAGATTGAGAAGGTTGAACAGAAAAATCCATATCATAAATCAGAGAATTAATGTATAGTCCTGTTCCACCGCAAATGATTGGCATTTTACCACGACTTAAGATGTTTGAAATATATTTTTTTGCAGATTTTTGATATTCTGCAGCAGAAAAGACTTCTCTGGGATCGATTTCATCGACGAGATAATGCTGCACTTCTGCAAGTTCTTCCCTTGTTGGCTTTGCACTGCCCACATCCATATATTTATAAATTTGCATGGAGTCGGCAGAAACAATTTCTCCATCGAATTGCTTCGCAATTTCAATCGCAAATCCTGTCTTTCCAACCGCTGTGGGACCAACAATTATTACCAATGGTGTTTTCATACATCCCCCTATACACGCTTAAAAAGCTTTTCAATTTCATGCTTACTAAGCTTAATATATACTGGTCTCCCATGAGGGCAAGAACCGGGCTTATCAGTTTTGGACAAGTCAAGTAATAGTTGCTTAACTTCTTGACTGCTGAGTTTATCATGTGCTTTTATAGCGCTTTTGCAAGCTTTAGATATGATTTTTTCAATCATATTTCTATCTTCAAAATTCGTATGATCAGAAATGTTTTCCAAGAAGTCATCCAAAAACAGTTTTGCCTCATCAAGGTTCATGAACATAGGTATCCCATCTACGCGATATATTTTAGGCCCAAAAATGACCAGATCATATCCCAGACATTTCAATACTGAAAGCCAGTTCTCACTGGTCTCACTGACGGAAAAAGACGTGTTGACTGTGAATGGAAATATAATAGTTTGAATTCCGATAGGCCTATTGCAATAGGAAGACATGAGCATCTCATAAAAAACCCTTTCATGAGCCGCATGCTGGTCAATCAGGTAAAAATGATCATCATCGACGGCTGTTATATAAGTATCGAATATAATTCCGGTAACGGCAAGGCTCAGTACGTCAAATGCGGCTACGTTATTGTGATTTTTCCCTTCTTTTAATAACAAACCATGATCGTGAAATTCTTCTTTTCCATCGCCGTGAACCTCGAGTTTTCGATCGTTGTATGAAAATTTATGATCTATATATTCGTTATTTTTATCACTACTAATTTGAGAAAGTTTATAAAGACTTTCGGATTCCCTTTTCGCAGCAAACAGTTGTTTGATATTAATCTGTTCAGTAATAGGAAGCTCCATTATTTTTTCTGACGAGGCAAAAATGCTCTTTCCTGTAACCTCGGGTATGGCAAATTTACTGGACAACCCATCTAGTAGAGCCTTTTGAATAAAGGCCGAAACTGCCTTTTCGTCCTCAAACCGAACTTCTTTTTTATTCGGATGAATATTCACATCTAACTGAGCGGGTGGTAGATGAAAAAAAATAAAGGCAGACGGATACCTGTTTTCTGGGGTTTTTTCTCTATAAGCTGCAGCAATTGCTTGATCGATTATTTTACTGCTAATGGTGCGGCCATTGACAAAAATAATCTGATTTTTTCGTGAGGCTTGCGTAAAACTTGGTACCGAAATGTAGGCTTCAATACTAAAATTATTATCCAGGTCTTCTATATGTATGAGTTTCTTCGCAACATCCGTATTAAATATCATTAAAATATTATCAAACAAATCACCTTTCCCAGAAGTGGAAAACAGGATATTTCCATTATTAATCAGTCTTATTTTAATAGACGGATAGGCTAGTGCCATTTTGGACACAAAATCTATAATTAGGGAAGTTTCAGTTGATTCAGGTTTCATGAATTTATATCTTGCTGGTGTGTTGAAAAATAAATCTGTAACGACAATTGTCGTCCCTTGTGGACAACCTATTTCAGACTTTTCTAAGATTTGGCTGCCGGAAAATAGCATGCGAAACCCGGCTACACCTGTACTGGTTTTGGTAATCACTTCTGTCTTTGATACAACACAAATACTGGATAAAGCTTCGCCTCTGAACCCAAGAGATTGAATACTTTCTAAATCTTTTGCCGTTTCAATCTTGCTCGTTGCATGCCTTTTAAAAGCGAGTTCTACATCGCAAGAATCGATGCCAGCACCATTATCAGTCACTCTAATATAAGTTTTTCCACCATTTCTAAACTCAATTATAATGGAATCCGCGCCAGAATCTATAGCATTTTCAACCAGTTCCTTAACAACAGAAAGAGGTCTATCAATAACTTCCCCAGCTGCAATTTTGTCGGCAACTTCCTGAGGCAATTCCTGGATTCTATGATGTATCCTATTTTCCATTAGACGATCTCCTAAATTAATGAATTTGGATATGACTTATTTAGCGAGCTCATTTTTCAATTCTTCGAGGTATCCTATCGCCTGAGATGGCGTTATGCTCATGAGATCAAGGGCTCTAACCTTTTCAATGATCGGATTTAATACATCATCAAATAATGAGATTTGTACAGATTGCGTATCTTCTTTGATCAAATCGGTTTGAAAGGTTAATGTGACAGATGTGCTCTCTAACTGAGATAGCTTTTTTTCGGCAACATCAAGCAGTTCTCTTGGAACTCCCGCAAGCCTTGCTACATGTATGCCATAGCTTCTGCTCGCGCTGCCGGAAACAATTTTATGAAGAAAAACAATGCTGCCATCAGTGTCTTTTACATCAACATTTAAATTTTTAAATCCTTTAATAATGCCTTCTAGCTGCGTAAGCTCATGATAATGCGTGGCAAATAAAGTTTTTATACGATTTTTCTTATTGCATAAGTATTCAACCACAGCCCAGGCAATGCTTAATCCGTCATAGGTGCTGGTTCCCCTGCCAATTTCGTCTAAAAGCACAAGGCTCTTATCTGTGGCGGTATTTAAAATATAAGCCAGTTCGGTCATTTCAACAAAAAATGTGCTTTGACCTTGTGATAGATTATCTGACGCACCAATTCGTGTGAAAATTTTATCTACTATACCTATTTCTGCCGATTCGGCAGGAATGAAACAGCCTGATTGGGCCATGAGAACAATGAGAGCGGTTTGCCGCATATAAGTTGATTTTCCGGACATATTCGGCCCAGTTATTAGAAGCAAACTTGAGTCACTGCTATCTGCATAGGTATCATTTGATACAAACAGTCCGTTTTTGATCGTTTGTTCAATGACTGGATGACGACCTTTAACAATTTCTAAAATATTTGAACTATTAACCGATGGCTTTATATAGCCCAGTTTAACACTGATCTCTGCAAAAGAAAGCAAAACATCCAAAGATGCAATAGCGTCAGATGTTTTTTGCAAAATAGGCAGAAATTCCTGAATGCCGGTTCTAATATCAGTAAATATCTGGTATTCCAATTGGTTTATTTTTGCTTCAGCATTCAATACCAATGCTTCTGCCTCTTTTAACTCTTGAGTTATAAATCGCTCACAGTTCGCAAGAGTTTGTTTTCTAATATAATTATCTGGAATAAGATGAAAATAGGACTTGGTTATTTCTATATAATAGCCAAAAACTTTATTAAATCCGACTTTTAAGGATTTAATGCCTGTTCGCTCTTTTTCGACAGATTCAAGAGCGCCAATCCAATTTTGTCTATCTCGTATAGAAAACTTGACTTGGTCAAGTTCATCAGAGTAGCCAGCTTTAATCAAACCCCCTTCTTTAATGGTGTATGGAGGATCTGAAGCTATGCTTCTATGTATTAAAGAATAAAGGTCATTAAGAGAATCGATAGCATCGTTTAACTTATTTAGTAATACAGCATTTGTAACAGAGAGTTCGCTTTTTAGTTCTGGGATTACAAATATAGATTGCTTAAGTGCGCTTAAATCCCTTCCGTTTGCATTGCCGCACCCTATCCTGCCGGAGAGACGCTCTAAATCGTATATTTGTTTTAAAGCCTCCTTTAAATCATTCCTTAACAGGATGTCATTGGTTAGAATTTCAACAGAATCAAGCCTTTCTTGTATGCTAGACAGTTGATTTAATGGTTCTCTTAACCATCTTTTCATTTTCCTTGAACCCATTGCCGTGTGGGTCTTATCTAAGATTCCTAATAGTGAGCCTTGAGTTTTTTGGTCAATTAGCGTTTCCGTTATTTCAAGATTTCTAAGTGCCGATTTATCTAGAGCCATATGATTGGCTGAGTTATAAATCTGAAGATTATTGATATGTGAAAGAGTATGCTTTTGTGTACTAAATAGATAAGATAATAGTGCCCCAAGCGCCTTAACGAGGTGACTATTAGCATCGATTCCAAGTCCACTTAGCGTTTTGAGTTTAAATTGACGTAGAATGAGTTCCTCGGCGTCGGTAGTGTTAAAATAACCATCCGCTATTGTTTCACAATAGGCGTCGGACGAGAACTTTACATCATCTAAAAAATCATCATTTTGCATATAAACATTGCCAACAATTTCTTTCGGGTGAATTTTGGCGATTTCGTTGCGAAGCATATCCCGATAGACTAAAATGTCAAATTCAGTCGCTTTGAGTTCTCCGGTTGAAAGATCAGTAAAGGCAAGCCCTGCTCCAGTCTCATCCATATAAATGGAAACCAAATAATTGTTCTCTTTTTCGTCAAGAATGGTTTGACTCAAAACTGTTCCTGGTGTTACGATCCTAACGACTTCTCTTTTTACGATTCCTTTAGCAAGGGCAGGATCTTCCACCTGCTCACATATGGCAACTTTGTAACCTTTATTTACAAGTTTTGCTATATAGACATCAGCTGCATGATAAGGAACACCGCACATGGGGGCTCTAGCCTCTTGTCCACAGTCCCTGCCTGTCAAAGTAATTTCCATTTCCCTTGATGCAGTTAAGGCATCATCAAAAAACATCTCATAAAAATCACCAAGCCTAAAAAACAGAATACAGTCCTTGTAATTCTCTTTGATTTCCTGATATTGCGTCATCATGGGTGTCAATATCACTTTAATACCTCTCGGAATCTACTGCTTTACCAAATAGACTAAAGGACCTTGTTTCGGTAATAAGCACATCAATAATTTTTCCAATTGCCTCTTTATTAGTTCGGATATTGACAAGTTTATTGGTGTCAGTTCTGCCGGCATAAATCATTTTGTTATTTTTACTTGGTCCCTCAACAAGTACTTGAACCAATTTCCCTTGATAGGCTTCGTTTCTTAAAGCAGAATGCTTATTTAAAACTTCAACCAATCTATTAAAACGCTTATGTTTAATGTCTTCTGGTACTTGATCGGAAAAAGACTCGGCAGGAGTCCCTTTACGTATAGAATAAAGGAAGGTGTAGGCAGAATCAAAACCTATGCTATCCACTAAGTCGATCGTATCCTGGAAATCATCCTCAGTCTCGCCAGGAAAACCCACTATGAAATCTGTTGAAATGGCAATTCCCGGAACCGCAATCCTAAGCTTTTCAACTATAGACAGATAATTTTCTCGTGTATAGTTTCTGTTCATCTTCTTTAGAATTCTGTTGCTGCCAGATTGAATCGGTAGATGTATATATTTGGAAAGCTTAGAACAATCTCGATAGGCTTGAATAAGATCATCGGATAAATCTTTAGGATGTGATGTCATGAACCTGATGCGCTCAAGCCCTTGGATATCATTTAATTTATAGATTAACTCACTAAAACTCATGTCAAAATCACAATTATTACCATAGGAATTCACGTTTTGACCTAATAGCGTAATTTCAAGGACGCCGGTTAAAACAAGGGCCTCTATTTCTGATATGATCTCGGAAGGATGTCTGCTGCGTTCTCTGCCACGGGTATATGGGACGATACAATATGAGCAAAAATTATTACAGCCGTACATAATATTGACAAAAGATTTAAAATCGTACTTTCTTTTCGCAGGTAATCCTTCTACAATATCTCCATTTTCACGCCAAACATCAATGGTTTTATTGCGATCATTCAATGAGTTTGACAATAGTTTTGGGAATTCCTGTAAGTTATGGGTGCCAAATATGATGTCGATCCAAGGATATTTGGATTTAAGCTTTTCAACGATATGAGGTTGCTGCATCATGCATCCGCATACAGCAATGGTTTTGAGTGGGTTATCCTCTTTCACTTTCTTAAGTTGGCCCAGAGTGCCAAAAAAACGTTCGTCTGCATGTTCACGAACGCTGCAAGTATTGATAATAATAACATCAGCAGCTGATTTATCAGGACTTTCATAATAACCCATCTGTAACAGCATCCCAGCAAGCTTCTCAGAGTCATGCTCATTCATCTGACAGCCAAAGGTCGTAATATGGTAAGTATTTTTGCTCAAAGCATATCCTCCAAAATTATACAGTCGTCAGGGTTAGATATTTTTCTAAGCCAAATTTTAGAAGCTCCATGGCCCTAGTCAAATCTTTTGTATTTAATACATAGGCAATTCTGATCTCATCTCTTCCTAGTCCTTCTGTTTCATAAAAACCTTCAACGGGAGCAAACATGACTGTTTCACCATGATCTTCAAAAGCGGTCAACATAAATATCAAAAACTCTTCAGCATCATTAACTGGCAGTTTAGCTGTTAAATAAAAGGCCCCAGAAGGCTTTTGACAAACTACGCCCTCTATTTTACTCAGATAATCATAGACTACATCTCTTCTTTTTTGGTATTCCTTTATGACATCATCAAAATAATCGCTTGGCAAATTGTATAGGGCGACAGCGCCAACTTGATCTAAAGTTGGACTTGCTAACCGACCTTGGCAAAGCTTCATAAGATGATTTTGAAGTTCTTTATTTCTTGTGATTACAGCTCCGATTCTGGCGCCGCAGGCACTGAATCTTTTAGAAATGCTGTCAATCAGAATCACTCGGTCTTTAACGTCAGGAAGCTGCCCAAAGCTGGTCATAGGACTTCCGTCATAAACAAACTCCCGGTACACTTCATCAGAAATGATGAATAAATCGTGTTCTTTAGCGATATCTGCAATCATACGCATTTCATTCTTTGACAGAACAGTGCCTGTTGGATTTCCGGGATTTGTTAACAAAATTGCACGTGTACGCTTAGTGATTTTGCTCTCAATATCTTCTCTCTTGGCAAAATGAAAACCATCTTCAGCTTTTGTCGTAAGTGGGACTATTTTGGCGCCAGTTCCCTTTATAAAAATATTGTAATTCGTATAAAACGGCTCTGGAACTATGATTTCATCGCCATCATTTGTGATGCATAACATAGTAAACGTCAGTGCTTCACTACCCCCTTGTGTTATGATAATATCTTCACTGTCATAATATATTTTATGCTGTTCATAATATTTACGCATAGCCTCAATGAGTTCTGGTATACCTTGAGAAGGCATATAAGCCAATACTTCCTCATTAAAATGCTTAATGGCGTCAAAATATACTTTGGGGGTTTTAATATCAGGTTGCCCGATATTAAGATAAAATATTTTCTTTCCCTTTCTTTCTGCTTCAGCGGCGTATTTATAAAACTTTCTTATTGGAGAATGTTCCATTTGCTCAAGCTTTTTCGAGAATTTCATAGTTTGCCTCCTAGTGACTCATGCGCTTCTTGCACGGTCTGTTTTATTAATTCATAATTAAGATTAGTGCTATCATCATTTTTTTTCAATAATAATAAATATTCAATATTTCCTTTAGCCCCAGTTACTGGGGAGTAAGTAATGCCCTGCACGGCAAGGCCTCGGGCAGTAGCATAACCGGCTACATTATTTAATACTTCTATTTGAACATCTTGATCACGAACGATGCCATTTTTCCCAACCTTATTTCTGCCTGCTTCAAACTGGGGCTTTACAAGACAAACTATATAACCATTATCTTTGAGCAAAGCAGCAGCAATGGGGAAAACCAATTTGAGAGAGATGAAAGATACGTCAATGCTAATAAAATCAATTGATTCAGGAATTTTCTTAATATCCAAATATCTAATATTGATTTTTTCCATATTTACTACCCTAGGATCGTTACGCAGTTTCCAATCCAATTGACCGTATCCGACATCAACAGTATATACTTTTGAAACTCCATTTTGGAGCATAAAATCTGTAAAACCACCCGTTGAAGCGCCGATATCCATACAAACTAAGCCTTCTAAATCCAAATTAAAGGCTTTAAAGGCTTTTTCCAATTTAAGCCCACCTCTGCTGACAAAAGGGCATAAATTTTCCTTAACGTATATTTGGGAATCGACGTCAATCATAGATCCTGCTTTATCGCAGCGCTGGTTGTCAACATAGACAATTCCGGCCATAATAGAACTTTTGGCTCTTTCCCTAGACAGAAAAAAGCCTTTATTCACAAGCAGAATATCAATTCTTTCCTTCAATAATTTCACACACCTTATCAGCTAAACTTATAGGATCGAGACCAAATATTTTTTCGAGCTCAGAAATACTTCCATGCTGAATGAATTTATCCGGCCAACCAAAGGCATGTAGCTTTACACCTTCGATTTGATTTTCTGCCATCGCCAAAGCAATGCTACTGCTAAAACCTCCGCAGAGCGTATTATCTTCTAAAGTAATAATAATTTTAGTTTTAGTAGCGCTTTTAATAATAGTTGCGATATCGAGGGGTTTCACAAATCTTGCATTGATAAGCTCAACGCTCTTACCTCTTAACTCAATATAATCTAGGGCTTTAATTGCATTTGCCATCATTTTTCCCACAGCAATGATCGTAGCATCTGTGCCAGATCTATAAATTTCCGATGATCCATTTATAGGGTTTTCACACTCATTGCCTTCAAAATTTTCAATATTACCGCGAGGATATCTTATTGCGCATGGTGTCCCTAATTTAAACGCATAATCCAGCATGGCTGAAAGCTCTTTGTCATCTTTTGGGGCCATGACTGTCATATTGGGCATTGAAGTGAGAAATGACAAATCAAAAATACCATGATGCGTTTCTCCGTCTGCACCAACAATTCCGGCACGGTCAATCGCAAAAATGACGGGTAGATTTTGCAGGCAAACATCCATTAAAATTTCGTCATAGGCGCGCTGCAAAAAAGTCGAATAAATTGCCACTACTGGCTTTAAGCCGTTTAATGCCAATCCGGCAGCAAAACTAACTGCATGCTGCTCCGCGATAGCAACATCGAAAGTCCTTAATGGAAACCGCTCAGCAAATTTTTCGAGGCCAGTTCCTTCAATCATAGCAGCACTAATAGCAACAATACTTTGGTCTTCATTCGCTAATTCAATCAACTTATTGCCAAATATCGTTGAATAGGCCTTTGCCGAGCACTGATCGTGCATTTCGCCGGTAGCTGGGTCGAATGGGCCTACACCGTGAAATTTAGAAGGACTTTTTTCGGCAGTTGTATAACCTTTGCCTTTTTTTGTAACAACATGGATTAAAATCGGCCCTTCGACTAATTTGGAAATTTCGAATACTTCAATCAAATCATGTATGTTATGGCCATCAACAGGTCCGAGATACTTAAAACCCAATTCTTCAAAAATGACTCCGGGAACTACGGCATATTTAATGGCATTTCTAAAATGCCCAAGACCACTATAAAGACTATCGCCCAATATAGGGATACCGGAAATGGTTTTCTTGAGTTGCTTTTTAAACGCATTGTACTCTTTTGACACCCGAAGTTTCCCAAGATGTGAAGACATGCCTCCTGAATTTCTACTAATAGACATTTCATTATCGTTTAAAATAACGGTCATATTCTCTTTTGAATGACCAGCGTTGTTTAATGCTTCGTAGGCGACGCCACCACTGAGAGCCCCATCTCCTATTACAGCTATAATCGATTCTTGATCCCCTTTGATATCTCTAGCGCAAGCAAGGCCAAGGGCTACTGATATTGAATTACTGCTATGGCCAGAGTCGAAAGTATCATGTGGGCTTTCTTGCCTTTTGGGAAATCCGCTAAGCCCATTAAGCTGCCTTAAAGTATGAAACTGTTTAGCTCTTCCGGTCAGAATCTTATGGGTATAGGATTGATGACCCACGTCCCAGACGATTTTATCTCTTGGGCTGTTATAAACCTTATGAAGCGCTATAGTAAGCTCAACCACGCCTAAATTAGAAGCAATGTGGCCACCAGTTTTAGAAACAATATCTATTAGAAAATCTCTGATTTCATATGATAATAATCCAAGCTCATGGTCAGACATGGTTTTTAAATCTTCTGGGAAATGATATTCCAATATTTTTTTGCTCATGATATCTTTTCTTCTTTCTTAGTTATATGCATCCTATATTCTTATGCCCTGATTAATCCTTTACAAATCCATTATTTCTTCTCGAATATCGATATGATTTTGCCTGCTGCAGTTACTATTTCTTTTGGATAATTCATGGCAAATTCTTTACCTGCGGCTTTCCCGCCAATTGTTAAAGCGGCTATTAAACCGCTCAAAATAATCGAAACTATGGCCATATCTATGGCTGGATAGTCCCCTTGCATTTTTACAATAATATAAGCCGCTGACGTACCACTAATAATACCGCAAATATCACCAATGACATCATTGCAGAAATTTGATACCTTACTGGCGTTTCGAATAAGAAATATGGAACTTGAAGCACTTTTTACCTTTGCGGAAGCCATTGAATGAAATGGTCTTTCATCGGCGACAGTCACAGCGACACCAATAGCATCGAAAAAGATTCCTAAAAAAATGATGAAAATCAGTATGGCAAATGAAATAAACCTTCCGGTGCTATCCAGCAGAATTTTTGAAAAATAACTCATAAATACTGATAAAAGAAAGGCGGCAAACGTAATCAATACCACCCATTGTTTATGATCCTTTGTGGAAGCTTTATTTTTTTTAAGTTTCATTTTATATCCTTTAAAAATAGACAAGTGGCAGTATATCAAGTAAACTTTACTGCTTAGGTCCAGTTGGATTTCCCACAACGATGCTGATTAGTCGCCACATCAGCGGTTCCCCTTTAAATCATTGCCTCCGTCGTTACCGTACGAAGTACTGGATTGCCACTTAGCTTGTACTGTAATCCTTGATATACTTATGATACAGTCTAGGGGTTTTCCCCACCAGTATAATTGTTTCTCAGCCTCTTTTGCAGACTAGTTTCAAACAGCAATTATCAGGAAGTCCCGGCCGTGAACTTACAAGAATCTAATCTGTTATTCCCTTTATCCACTCAAGGCAGGCTACACTGAAAAGCTGCTAGCTTGCAACTTCTCAGGTTTATACTTAAAGCATAAGCCTTAAGCCTCCACGAAGACAGGGTTCACGCCCATATGCCATTATGGATCGCCCTGACCTTCTTTCTCCCAGTAAATACCCCCGACTGGGCGTCGGCAGCAAATACAAGGAGCTTCATCGATGTGCCCTTTATCGGATTTTTAGCCCCGCCCTCAAAAACAACAATCTCTGACTAGAATACTGCGCCACTCGAATTATTATAGCATTATTTTATACGAATTGCCAATTCATTTGCAAGTTCAATGAGAAAATCTGCCCTCTTACCATAAGGTTCAAGTGCAGTGATAGCAGCCTTGTGAAGTTCCTTAAGTTTTGTCATAGAAGCGTCTAGCCCATACAAAGCAGGATAGGTCGCCTTGTTTAATTTGGAGTCACTGCCAACAGTCTTTCCCATTTCAACTTCGCTGCCATAAAGATCGAGAATATCATCTACAATTTGAAAGGCAAGACCTATATTTTCCGCATAAAGCGTTAAGCTATGCAGGATATTATCTGATGCTCCGCCTAGATGCGCTCCCGCACGCACCGATGCAACAATCAAAGCACCTGTTTTATTGACATGAATATAATCAAGCAATTCTTTTGAACAATTCTTATTGACCGCCTCTAAATCAGCCACCTGCCCTGCAATCATTCCTTTACAACCGGCTCCCTTTGATATTTCATAGGATGCTTTAATACGGCGTTTTAGTTTTATAGGATCATCTAGATACAAAAGCATATCTTTATTCATAAGCTCAAAAGCAGAATTCAAAAGCCCATCTCCGGCAATGATGGCGATTGCTTCCCCATAAATCTTGTGATTGGTGGGTTTACCCCTACGAAGATCATCATTGTCCAGAGCTGGTAAATCATCATGAATGAGAGAATAGGTGTGAATATACTCAACGGCACAGGCATAAGGAAGTGCCAAATACATATTCTCTCCGCAAAAGTTATAGGATTCAAGAAGCAGTATGGGTCTAAGCCTTTTTCCTCCAGCTTCTAGACTATATTTCATCGAATCATAAATCGTAATACTATTATTGTCAACCTCTGGCAAGAAGTCAAGTAAATGCAAATCAACGAATGCCTTAAGCCGAGCGTACTCCATGTTGTTCATTTTAGTCCATCTCCTTCAGACTATTGTTTTCTGCTTCGTATAATAGCACCTTTTGTTTGGCGTCAGCAAGAATTTTACTGCAGTAATTGTACTGCTTTAAACCTTCATCAAAATAATTCATAGCCTCTTCTAGTGTTGTGCTGTCTTTTTTTAAAGCATCTGCGGCAGCTTCAAGCTTTGCTAAAGCCATTTCAAAAGTCATCTCTGTATCGCTAATCATTCTCACTCACTCCTTTATTGCTATTTGGGTAATTGTACTTAATATATTGCCATCTTTAAGCCTTATGTCAATGTCTTCTCCCTGACTGACTTCACTTATGGATCTGACAAGTCTCCCCACATTGTTTATAATCGCGCCATATCCTCGTTCCATAATTTGCAAAGGACTAAGACCATCAATTGTTGCTTTAAGAGCCTCCAAAACGCCTTCGTTTACAACTATGATATGTCTTAACCTTTGATGAATGTTGTCCTTTGACTGCTCAACTTTATAAGTTTTAAGTGCGATGCTAGAAATGAATATTTGTTTTAAAGCATCAAAATTACGGCTGCTTAACTTCATGTCATAAAGGCTTATTTTATGATTCAAATATCTTTTCGTTTGTGACGCTAGATCATCCAGATAAAGCTGAATTTGAATTGTTTCAGGAACGGCAAGTTGAGCTGCGGCCGTGGGAGTGGCTGCTCTCTGATCAGCAACAAAATCAGCTATGGTAAAATCTGTTTCATGGCCAATAGCTGAGATGATCGGTATAACGGAAGAAAAAATACGCTCAGCGACGATTTCTTCATTGAAGGCCCAAAGCTCTTCAATAGAGCCTCCTCCTCGGGCTATTATTATAGTATCCACGTCCGCGTAAAATTGATTGATATCCTCAATTGCTTTTGCAATCAAAGGCGCTGCCCCTTTCCCTTGAACCAAGCTAGGAAAAATCAGGATATCAACATAATTATTTCGCATTTTGATTGTTTTTATAATGTCTTGAATTACAGCCCCAGTCTCAGAGGTTATTACCGCGATTTTTCCGGGAAATGAAGGAATCATTTTTTTATGACTAAGATCAAAATAACCAGCATTTTGAAGCTTTTCCTTAAGCTTTTCAAAGGCAATACTTAAATTCCCCACACCTTCTATATAAATATCCTTAACATTCAGCGAATAGGATCCGCCTCGTTCATAGACATAGATGTTTCCCGAGGCTACAATCGAAAGTCCATCAACTAATTCATAGTGCAAATTTTTTAAATACTCCAATGATAAAAAGCAATTCAGTTTGCTGTCATTATCCTTCAAAGAAAAATAGACATTACCAGTACCGTGAAACTTCAAATTGGAAATTTCTCCGGTTACGGAAATATTTCCTAAAACAGGATCTGTTTGCAGTATGCGTTTGATGTAACTATTCACTTGTGACACTTTAATCGGTTTTATAGCCATAATTTAAATTCCTTCAGCCTTGATATCCAATAAAGGATTTCGCACAAAGAATGGCGCATCCAATTGCATTATCAGTAGAAAATGTTGGATCACCGAACACCGGTATGATTTCTTTACCCTTAAAGTAATTTATAATATAGTTCCTTACAAATTTACTTGCAGAAACGCCACCAACAAAAAGAATTTTATTGTTATGGTTCTCACCCACTGAATTTTTGGCAATTTGACATAAAGACTGACTTATTATATAGAACAACTCATAAATGAGCGCTTCGGCGTCACAATGAGATGCGATGATTCTCTGGCATTGGCTTTCAAGCCCTGAAAGATTAAAGACCAATCCATCAACACAAATCGGGGTCAATAAATGCAAATTTTTGCCCCGGTAATTATTGGCAATCTGATCCAAAATTTCGCCGCAAGGAAATGGATGCGAAAGCGCAACGCCTACTCGGTCAATCAACTGACCAAAGGAAATATCTTTACTCCCTCCGATAACTTTGATTCCATAGCCGAAGCTGGAATTGTCAATGGACAAAACTTCACTAGTTCCACCAGATAGGTGTAAAGTAATAAATTTAGGACTTTCCTTAAAAAGTGAGGATGAGAGCGCCGCCTCAATATGCCCTTCTTGATGAGAAAATGAATATAACGGGCAGTTTAAAACAGAGCTAATCACTTTAGCATAGTTTACACCAGCGTTAAAAACAGGCATGTAAGAACCCTCTAAGGGTCTTGGCTTATTGCTTACGCCAATAGCATTTATTTGGCTTTTTTCAATTATTTTAAAGATACTTTCTAACATATCCGGTATATTTTCGTTATGCTGAAAAAGGGCCTCCGATTGCCTAAGGCCGCGGCTGCCATCCTTAACCCGTAAAGATCTTCTCTGATCCGCTATCACATTAAAATCGGAATCAACAATAGCAATCGAAGTGGTGTAATTGCTCGTGTCCAGTCCGAGATAATAGTCTTTTTTAAGCATTCTTTCCTCTTGAAATCTTACCGAGAACTCCATTGATAAATTTGCCTGAATTGGATCCGCCATATTTCTTTGCTAATTCCACTGCTTCATTAATAGAGGCAGAATCAGGGATATTCTCCATGAACAAAAGCTCTGCTATAGAAAGTCTTAATATGGCTAAATCTACCTGGTCAATCCGGTTAATCTTCCAGTTATCGCTACATGCTTCAATCTCTTGATCAATTTGTTCCAAGTTATTCAGTACTGTCGACAGTGAATCATCAAAATAAGCAGTTTGATTAGATTTTGGTAAGTACTCCAAAACGAATCGCTCTTTAATGGCATCGCCATAATCTTTTTGAATATTCATTTGATATAGAAGCTGCATAACTAATTCCCTTGCTTCTGACCTTTTCATATGAATTGTGCCCTCCAAATTCTTCTATTCTGCATTCTTTTCAAAGCTAACCCCTTGAACAAAGATATTGACCGATTTGATTTTTAAACCAGTTATGCTTTCAATTTCCTTTTTAACATTCTCTTGAACATTCCACGCAACTTCTGGTATTTTTACACCATAGTCGACAACAATATGGACATCAACAGTAATCCCCTGCTCTTCTTGAAGGATTTTTATCCCTTTTGAAAGCGATGTTTTACCCAAAATGTTTTTAGAAATGGTATCGGTTATTCCAGCGCTCAAATCGGCAACGCCTTCTGTTTTAGTTGTTGCATTCATTGCACAAGTGGCTATTACGTCATCGGCTATTTTAACACTCCCGATTTTTTCCTCATTATTCATATTATTTCCTCCAATTATACCAGACTTTTAGAACTCTGTCTTTTAATATGCGCTGCCCCATTGCAACAAGCAAGTCGTATTTTTCTTTTGGATACGCTCTCTTATGGCCGAAACTGCCCTTGACACCGAATGGACTGTATGGAATGATCTTCAGTCTTGTATCTCCCGGCAAAGCTAAGACAAAATCGAAATAGGCGCTAAGTTCATCAGGATCATCATTAAAATCTTCGACGAGGGTTAAACGTACTTCATGCAATTTTCCACTCTGTGCGGCTAGCCTAATATTCTCCTTCACAGCGCTATTGTCGGTATAGGTTAACGCACGATGGCAATCTTGGCTAAAAGCCTTTAAATCAATCATAAGGCCGTCAGAATGATTTATTAAATCAATCATTATGTCGCTTGATACTAGGCCATTAGTATCAAGGAACAAAGTCAGTTTAGTGCGCTCATGAAGTAGTTTATAGAATGCGATAATAAACTCATGCTGAAGGGTGCATTCGCCGCCTGAAAATGTAACGCCTTCGATGAAATCCTGATGTTTTTCGATTAAATCAAAGAGCTCTTCCAAGCTATAATGCTTTGCTTTTGGGCTTGCATTTTGGGTTTCAGGGTTATGGCAATAAAGACAGGACATGTTGCAACCTTGCATAAATATGACAGTTCTGCTACCAGGACCATCTACCAATGAAGATTGGATAATTCTATTTACTGACGCTTCCATTAAGTCCTTTGACCTTTCTATCCAATAAATGCCCTGGCATCAATGATTCGGCGCCTAATACAACAGAGTCCTCTCGCAGTAAACCCCCATTAAAATATCGCTCTATATCTTTTTTCTTGACTAAATATCCGGTGATCCTTATAAATTCCGAACTTTCACAGTTGACTGATAAAATTCGGATTCCGTTTTTAATAGCACCTTTGATAATTTCGAGCATGCCATCGATATTGCCCTTAGCTGTCTCTTCAAAAACATAGATATCACTACAGCCTGTATCAAAATATTTGTGCAGTTTGCTGGATAAGAGCATATGGTCGAAAACACCAGGCTCTTCGCCATACTTAATTCGCACACCAGGCGTAACGTCAACATCTGTGTCTATATTGCTTTGGGCATGCACGCCATGTTTACCCTCGGTACCGCCGCAATATACTGCTGGTTCAGATTTAATGTAATCATAGAATAATTTTACGATTTCTTCTGCCATACTGTTTGCCATCTCGGAATGACCCATTTTTTCTCCGGATAAAATTTCAACGCATTCATACAAGCCATAGACTGCTGGCATAGTCGTAAATTTTTCTAAATCAATAATCCCTTCGTTAGCAAGGAAACTAGACTCGAAAAAGCGAGATTTTTCAACAAGATATTTTGTCTTTGCATTTGTCAATTCTGCTAATGCAATCACGGCATCTTTCAACTTGTTTTCTTTGAAATCATTATAGTTCTCTGCGGATTTTGAGATTTCCTTTAAATTTATCCGGCATAGGGTATGCGCTCCACCGCCTATTCTAAGCGTGTTATAACAACTGACAACACCATAGTCATCCCCGAGCTGTGAAGACATGAGTCTATGATTGACAAAGTAAGGCTTAATGACATCCAGCGCTGATTCTATGGCATACTTTGCGAAGTCATCTGGCGTGATATCCGGATCGTATTTTAAGGATACGTTCGGGATCGTCTTTTTCAACTCGCGTTCGAGTTGAATAACGAGTCTTCCTACTCTCGTTTCTTTGGGGCCAATATTCATATGCACAAAAGCGCTGGGTAAAGTACGATCAATATTGATTAAGAGCATGCGCATCAGTTTCTCAAGCTCAATTGGTGTAACTGTATCGGCAAAGGGTTCAAGACAGTCATCAATCTGTCCTACATAAACAGGATAACCCGTTATAGAAGGGACATAACGGTAAAGAATCAACAGTGCATTCACTGCTTCATAAAAATCCTTTGGTGGTTCAATATTAAGATAAGCGCTGCCTTGCTCGAGAAATTTTTTATAATCAGGAAGAATATATCTTGGCCTATAAGGTCTATTCCCCTCATTCATATCGTGAAGGATGCCGGACTTCATGGCACTTTTTACTTGATCGCTCACATCAACATAGCTAAGAAGATTTTCAGCTTCTCTTGCAAGATTGGCTCTTTTTTCATGATATTGAAGTTTGTCGGAATTAATAATTTCTTCGATTTTAATGTCATCATTACTGTTCATTGTGAACCTCCTTCACGTGAAGCTTTCTTAACATGAAATTTTCCTTTACGGGTTTGTTCATTTTTATTTGGATTATTTGCTGAGCATGGGGCGCTGAATCTATATGTTCACCTTCTGGATTAAGCATCATTTCTACTGTCTGGTCGAAATAATCCGTATAAGGGCCAATAATTTCAATCTGATCACCGACAAAAATTCTATTTCTTTGCTCAATAGTGGCAAGCCTATTTTCGTCGTCATAAGACTTTACAATGCCAAGAAAATCATATTCTCTCGTATAACTGCTGGTTTGATAATTTTGATCTTCATTTGATGGTTTATTAAAGTAAAATCCAGTTGTGAAATTTCTATGACTCACCTTTTTAAGCTCAGTCAAGAGATTTTGGTCAAATCGATAGGATTCTGGATTTTGGTAATAACTATCTATAGCTTTACGATATGCCCCAACAACAGTCGCAACATAGAAAACACTTTTCATCCGCCCTTCTATTTTAGCCGAAGTCAACCCAGCATTGATGAGCTCCGGTATGAATTCCAGCATACATAGATCTTTTGAATTAAAGACGTAGCTACCGCGTTCATCTTCAAATATAGGGAAATACTCTCCTGGCCTTTTTTCTTCAACTAAGTGATACTGCCATCGGCATGGGTGTGAACATTCTCCCCTGTTTGCATCCCGATCTGTCATGATATTGCTCATGAGACATCTGCCTGAATACGAGATGCACATGGCACCCTGAACGAACGCTTCTATTTCAAGTTGAGGTGATGTGTTGACACGAAGCTCAGTGATTTCATCAAGAGATAATTCTCTGGCCAGTACAATGCGTTTAATGCCCTGACTGTGCCAGAACTCTGCAGCTTTATAATTGGTCGTGTTTGCCTGAGTACTCAAATGAATTTCAGCTTCTGGAAGCTTAGCCTTTATGGACAAATAAATACCAGGATCTGATACAATAAAGGCATCTATTGGAATCCCTTTAAGACTCAAAAGATAATCTTCCAAAAGGTGAATATCCTCATTGTGGGCAAATATATTGATAGCCATATAAATCTTCCGCCCATATTTGTGGGTATAGTCGACGCCATCGCGAATATCTTCAATTGTAAAATTTTTTGCGCCAGAACGCAGACCAAACATCTCGCCACCAAAATACACAGCATCCGCGCCATAATCAATGGCTATTTTAAGCTTTTCAAGATCTCCAGCTGGGGCGAGTAGCTCTATTTTTCCCATGTCATTTAACCTCTATTTAATAATACTTATTGCGATGCCATCTCCAACAGGTAGAACGGAGGTCTGCACCCCATCAAGATGGGTGATATATGTCAAATACTCCCTCATGCGCCTCATGATGGTCTTATTTCTTCTGCTTTCCAAAAATGAATCACAGGCGGTAATACCTTTATAAAGAATATTGTCAGATACGATGATAGTGCCCGGCTTTGCAAGGTTTAAACATTGGTTAAAGAATTGTTTGTAATGACCCTTGGCTGCGTCAATAAATATGAGATCAAACTTTTGAGTGATCTTTGTCAAAAGTTCAGCAGCGTCCCCTTTTTGTACGTCGATACGTTCTGAAAATCCCGCCTCTTGAATATTAGCAATAGCTTCATCAACCATTTTATCGCTGATTTCCAGAGTTGTTATGGTCAAATTCGGATCTGTTGCTGCAAAAAATATAGCAGAATAACCAATTGCAGTTCCCAGCTCTAAAACCATTTTGGGTCTGCTCATTCTGATGATTGATTCCATCATCATCTCAGCATCCCGGGTCATTATCGGGATATCCCTTTTTTCAGCTGCTATTCGTAAATTTGAAAGCATTTTATTTGATGGCCTATAGAGTTCATCAATGTAATGCAGCACTTTCTCGTTAGTTATGTTGCTCATTGTTCACCTTTATATGAGTTTAACGGCAGTGATACCGGAGATTTAATTGATATAGGCATCCTTGTTTTTTAAGAAATCCTCATAAGTTACGGAAAAAACGCTGCTCCCATCGCCTTTGGCCAGGAAATAGAGATAGTTCGTATCTTCCGGGTATAAAGCTGCTTCAATAGAAGCAACGCCAGGTGAGCAAATGGGCCCTGGCGGAAGACCATTGATAATGTACGTATTATAAGGCGAATCAATGGCGATATCCTTATTGGTTAATTTTGCCTTTTGATCTCCTAAAATAAACTGTACAGTTGCACAAGATTGTAAGGGCATCTTAATCTTAAGCCTATTGTGAAATACGCTTGAGATAATTGCTCTGTCTTCAGGAATAATGGCCTCTCGCTCAATGATTGATGCTAGAGTCATAACTTCGCCCACGCTCATGCCAAGTTCCTTTGCACGAGCATAATAAGCATCTGTGAAAACCTGGTTAAATCTTAAAAGCATTTTATTTATAATTTGCTCTTCGCTCGAATCTGGAAACACCTCATAGGTGTCAGGATAAAGATAACCTTCTAACCTTTCTTTGCCAGCCGGAGCATCTTTTAAAAATTTATAATCGAAGACGCCTTGTTCCACTTGAAGCGAGAATTTTTCGGGGTTTATAAGGTTTTCGCTAGCCAATCTTTCAGTAATTTTTTTCAAGTCAAATCCTTCCGGTATGGTGAAACGAACTGTTACTGCTGTTCCCTTTTGCAAAGCGATCATAATTTCCTCCATAGACATACTTTGCGACAACCTGTAGAAGCCAGATTTGTAAGTCCCGTCATAACCTTTTATTCTCGACTGTAATTTAAACGCTGATACGGACTTTGTTAATTGGTTTTCCAAAAGAATAGATGCGATTTTTTTAGTTGAACTTCCTTTTGGAATTTCAACATTAATTACTTCTGAATTTGCGGCGTTAACAGGACTGTTGGTGCTGGCTAAATAGCTTGATAATACGGCTAAGGCTGTGATCGCCAGTATGACAATCAGAACTAGGCTTATAAATAATTTATGTTTTTCCCGTGATTTTGTTTTTTTAGTCATAGGACTTCCTCATTTCAAATTTAAACCTTTTAACGAGCAGCAAATAGTTTTAATAAAAAGATTTCGCAATACTAATGTTTTGCGAAATCTTGTGAACTTTTATCATTATTTTGCTCTTGATAAATATTCTCCGGTTCTCGTATCAATAGCTATGATTTCGCCTTCTTGGATAAAAATCGGCACCTGCAGTACCGCTCCGGTCTCAACCGTTGCTGCTTTGGTTACGTTATTGGCAGTGTCGCCCTTTACCCCGGGTTCAGTTTCTGTGACTTTCAGATTAACGAGGTTTGGCGGCTCAACCAGAAACGCATTGCCCTTATAAAACTTAATAGTTGCAAGATCATTTTCTCTTAAATAAAGAATGGCGTCTTCAACTTGCTCCTGCATAATTGGAACTTGATCGAAGGTTTCTTGATCCATGAAATAATATAGTTCACCATCATTATATAAATATTGCATTGTTTTTGTCTCGATATGAGCCTTGGGAAATTTATCATTTGGGTTGAAAGCTTCCTCACGGGTTGCTCCAGTAAGAATATTCCTATATTTCGTTCTCACAAAAGCGGCGCCCTTTCCTGGCTTAACATGCTGAAAATCAAGAACAACATGCGGCTCCCCATTTATCTGAAATGTAATTCCCTTCCTGAAATCACTTGCGTAAACCATTTTTTATACCTCCGACTAAATTATTTACTATCTTAAAGAATGATTAATTCTTTTTCAACCGATGACAGAGTGATTATATCAGAATTCGTAACAACTGCCAAGTCTTCGATTCTAAGGCCAAAATCGCCAGGCAAATAGATGCCAGGCTCTATAGTGACAACCATATTATGGTCAAGAACTTCAGCGCTTGAGGGATTCAAAGTTGGTGCTTCATGAATTTCAAGACCAACACCATGTCCAAGACCATGACCAAAATAGGCTCCATAACCGGCATCGGTTATAATAGTCCTTGCAATTTTATCGATATCTGAGGTTTTGAGGCCAACCTTAAGCTGAGAAAGAGATTTTATTTGCGCTTCCAAAACCAAAGCATATATGTCTTTTTGCTTGGCGCTTAATGGACCAATGCCAATTGTACGTGTCATATCTGAACAGTATCCCTGAACCTTTGCGCCAAAATCAAGAGTAATGAATTCGCCCTTTTGAATTTTTCTGTCCGTTGGCATTGCATGTGGAAAGGAGCCTCTTTCCCCAGATGCGACAATTGAGTCAAAAGCCAGGTCATCTGCGCCATTTCTTTTCATGAAAAATTCAAGTTCAAACGCGATTTCTTTTTCTGTTAAACCAGTTTCAATATAATTCAACATATGGTAAAATCCCTGATTTGCTATCTCTGCAGCTTGTTTGATTTTTAAGAGCTCTTCAGGTTCTTTGATCATTCTAATTTTTTCAATGATATTGTCCGCAGGAAGCACTTCCTTTATGGCCGATTTCTCTATAATGTCATTATAAAAATCAAAGGTGATGCTTTTATATTCAATCCCAAGGCCAATTTCCCCATGATCCCTTAAAAAGTCACAAGGCGTAAATTCATTTGAAATCAAAACAATCTCAAAAGTATCTTTTAGACGACTGGCGCTTTCGATATAGCGGAAATCAGTCAACAAATAATTCCTGTCTTCAGTGAGCAAAATAAAATAATTAGATGATTGAAAACCGGAAACATAAAACTTGTTTTCTGGCTTCGTAATCCAAAATGATTTGACATTCTTTTCATTTGCGGCTGTTTTAACCTTTTGAATTCTATTTTGGTAAATTGCGTTAGTCTTGATCAAATTTGATGACCTCCCCTAATATGCCATAAATGTCAGCTACCAGCTTCGAAAATATCATTTGTGCCTGAACATATTGCGCAGCTAAAGGATCACGCATGATAATCTGCATGAGTTCCTGCACTTGTTCCATCATGCCTGGCGTAAAATCTTGACCCATCATCTGTTGCGCTTGAAGGGCATATTGTTTTTCTTGAAAATCATTCAGCATTTCACTGAGATCAGGGTTTAAGGATACTTCTGCCTTAATCTTAGCATACTCCTTGTATTCCTGTGATTCTTTTAGGGATCTGGCTAAATCGTGAGCCTTATCATAAACATTCATAGCTTATACCTCCAAAAATATAGGAAGAATTACCGGATTTCTCTTTGTTTTCTCATAAATAAAACTTCTAAGCTCATCTTTGACTGCGCCTTTGAGTGCAGACCAATCCTTGATTCCGTCTGACTGGCATTGATCCAGTCTGTTTTTAACGGCATTTCTAGCAGAATCTATCAAATCTTCGGATTCTCGCACATAAACAAAGCCCCTCGAAATGATATCCGGCCCAGAACAAATAATTCCTGTTCCACGCTCAACCGCAGCTACCACAATGATAAGCCCACTTTCAGAAAGAAGTTTTCTGTCTCTTAGCACAATATTTCCGACATCTCCAACGCCAAGACCATCAACCATGACATTTCCGGAAACTACAGTCTCCTTTGAGACGACAACATTATTTTTCGTGAGATTTAGGACCTGACCTACCTTAACAATAAATATTTTTTCCTTTGACAAACCCATATCCTGAGCAATTATAGCGTGTTGCCTCAGATGTCTATACTCTCCATGCACCGGCATGAAAAATTTAGGTTTTATGAGCGCATGCATTAATTTAAGTTCTTCTTCACACGCATGTCCAGAAACATGAATATCGGCTATATCAGAGTAAATCACGTCAGCACCTTTTTCGAAAAGCTTATTCAATATGTTTGAAATGGTTTTCTCATTCCCCGGTATGGGACTTGATGATAAAATAACCGTGTCTCCTTTTTTGATCTGTATCGCTTTGTGATCTCCTGCTGCCATTCTTGACAAAGCGGACATGGGTTCCCCTTGGCTGCCAGTGGTAATAATAACCAGCTCTTCATCTTTAATATGCTTGGTCTTATTGATATCAACAAGGACATTTTCTGGGACGTTCAGGTAACCAAGTTCAGTAGCCACGTTGATGACATTTACCATACTGCGACCAGATATAGCGATTTTGCGGCCATACTTGACTGCGGCATCAATAATAATTTGAACGCGATAAACATTTGATGAAAACGTAGCAATGATAATTCTGTCTTTAGTTTCTCTGAAAATGTTTTCCAATGCGATGCCAACGGTTTTTTCTGAGGCCGTGTATCCTTTTCGCTCTGAGTTCGTGCTATCAGCAAGCATCAGCAAAACCCCTTTATTACCTAATTCGGCAAGTCTATGAAAATCCATGCGTTGACCATGAAGCGGCGTATAATCAAATTTAAAGTCGCCCGTGTGAAATATGATTCCTGCAGGTGTTTCTATGGATAAACAAACTGAATCGGCAATTGAATGGGTGGTTCTGATCGCCTCTATCGAAAATACACCAAGCTTAAAGATATTGCCAGGAGTTATTGTAATCAAATTTCCTGCGATAGCATGTTCTTTAAGTTTATTACCAATTAATCCTAAGGTGAGTTTGGTGCCATAGACTGGAATATTGAACTCTTTTAAAAAGTATGGGATTGCACCAATATGGTCTTCATGACCATGGGTAATAACCATGCCGCGTATTTTATCTCTGTTTTTCAATAGATAAGTAAAATCTGGGATAACGATGTCGATTCCAAGCATTTCATCTTCAGGAAAGGCAAGGCCGCAGTCAATAATAATGATATCGTTCTTATACTCAAGGACTGTAATGTTTTTTCCGATCTCATTAAGCCCTCCAAGTGGTATAAGTTTCACTTGATGTTGGTTTGGGTTATTATTTGTCTCAGTATTTTTCATTTATTCTCCTTTTTTATTTTATAACAATGTTCAATAATTTATCCGGTACAGGAATGACCTTAAGAATTTCCTTGCCTATTAGCAAGGCATTAACTGTGTCATGGCTAAGAATCAGGTCTTCGAATTCAGTCCTGCTTAAACCGCTAGGCACATTAAGCTTCTCTTTCACTTTTCCGTTTACTTGAACAACTATTTCAATATAATCTTTGACCAATGCATCTGCATTGTATTCTGGCCAGCTTTGATTGTATAAATATCCTTCGTGACCAGTTAAGTGCCAAAGTTCCTCACTAATATGCGGAACAAATGGCGAAAGAATCAAAACCAGCTTTTTAAGAACATCCTTAACAAGCGGCAAATTCAAATTTTCAACTTCCCTGTATCTGTAGAGCTCGTTGACCAGTTCCATAATTGAACTAATCGCTGTGTTGAAGTTGAATCTTTCTCCAACATCTTCAGTGACTTTCTTTAAGGTGGTATTAAGGACGAAGTTTAATTGTTTTTCATCTTCATTATTAATCAAAATCGGGCCAGAAACGTCAATAGTTTGAGTATTAAGCTCAGAAACAATTCGGTACACACGATTTAAGAATCTGTAGCTGCCTTCAACGCCAGCATCAGACCATTCGAGCTCTTTTTCGGGTGGAGATGCAAATAGTATAAAAAGTCTTGCTGTATCAACGCCAAATCGCTCGATAATTTCCTCTGGACTAACTACATTTCCCTTCGATTTTGACATCTTTGATCCATCTTTTAAAACCATACCCTGTGTTAATAACTTTTTGAAAGGTTCATCAACAGGACATAAGTCCAAATCATATAAAACTTTGGTAAAAAATCTGGAATAGAGCAAATGCAAAATGGCATGCTCAACACCACCAATATATTGGTCCACAGCCATCCAGTATTTAGCTTTTTCTTGACTGAAAAATTCCTTTTCATTGTGCGGATCCACGTAACGCAGAAAATACCATGAAGAATCTAAAAAAGTATCCATTGTATCCGTTTCACGTGTTCCCTGTTTTCCACATTTTGGACATGGCGTATGCATAAATGTTTTACTCGTCGTTAAAGGAGATTCACCCTTACCCGTGAACACAACGTCCGTAGGAAGAAGGACAGGAAGATTTTCTTCTTTTTCGGGCACCCAGCCACATTCATCACAATAAATCATAGGAATTGGGCATCCCCAGTATCGCTGCCTTGATATCAACCAGTCTCTCAGTCTAAAGTTAATAGACTCCTGTCCGGATTTGCTCTCAGCCAAAAAAGCGATTATGCGTGTTTTGGCTTCAGAGCTAGACATTCCATCAAAACTTCCGGAGTTTATGAGTATGCCATCTGAGTTGAAAGCTTCCTTTAAATCGTTAATGTCAATACATGAATCTAAAGGTTTGATAACCGGAATAATTTCCAGATTGTATTTTTTGGCAAAATCAAAATCTCTCTGATCATGAGCTGGCACTGCCATGATTGCTCCTGTGCCATAATCCATCAGGACATAGTTCGCAATATAAACTGGGATTTGCTTTCCCGTAATAGGATTTAAGGCATATCTGCCTAAGAAAGCCCCTTCCTTTTCAAGAGTAGTAGAAGATCTTTCTATCTCAGACATAGATTGCAATTTGCTCAAAAAAGAATCAACTGCCGCTTCGTAAGGCGTCCCGGAAATAAGACCACGCACATCTGGATGCTCAGGAGCCATTACCATGTAAGTAGCTCCAAACAAAGTGTCTGGTCTGGTTGTGAATACATTAAGAGTTTTATCCAAACCCTCAAACTTAAACCCGACTTCGGCTCCGATGCTTTTACCTATCCAATTTTTCTGCATTAATTTTACTTTGTCTGGCCATCCATCAAGTTTATCCAAATCACCAAGAAGTCGATCTGCATAATCCGTTATTTTTAAGTACCACTGGTCCAGATCTTTTTTACCAACACCCGTACCACAACGTTCACAGCTTCCGTCAACTACCTGCTCGTTGGCAAGCACGGTCTGACAAGATGAGCACCAGTTAACCGGGTTCTTTTTTTTATAGGCTAAACCATTTTCAAAAAACTTAATAAAAATCCACTGCATCCATTTGTAATAATCAGGATGACAGGTTGCAATTTCTCTGTCCCAATCGTAACTAATCCCAAGAAGTTTTAATTGACTCCTCATCTCGGCAATATTTTCCCAAGTCCAAATATTAGGGTGAATGCCGTTTTTTATAGCTGCATTTTCGGCAGGAAGGCCAAAAGAATCCCAGCCCATTGGATGAAGTACATTATAGCCTTTCATTTTTTTAAATCTCGCGGCTACATCACCAATAGAATAGTTGCGTACATGTCCCATATGAAGTTTGCCTGAAGGATAGGGAAACATTTCTAGAAGATAAAACTTCTCTTTTGTATGATCCACTTCAGTTTTGAATAATTGATCGCTTTCCCATCTTTTTTGCCATTTTGCCTCAATATCACTAAAATTATAATGTGCCATTGGTAGAATTACCTCCTAGTTATACTGTAATAATTTCGCCGTCACTCCAGATTTTTTCAATATTATAGCGTTCACGCATTTCAATTGTAAAAATATTCACAATCACATCGCCAAAATCCATAAGAATCCATCCGGATCCGTTTTTTCCTTCAATGCTCCTTGTTGCTGCGCCAGCTTCATTGAGCTTATCTTCCACTTCTTCTGAGAGAGCCTTGACCTGTCTTTCAGATCCACCACTGGCAATAACGAAATAATCCGCAAACCCGGAGATTTTCGAAATATCAATGACCATAATATCCTGAGCTTTTTTATCGTCTAAAACTTCTGAAGCCTTTAATGCCAATTCTTTGTTATTCATGTTTTCCTCCTGTTTATTCTTAACCTCAGGCTTTAACCTTTGAGGTAATTTAGTGCATTAATTGTATCCGGATGAATATAAGCTCCTTTTGACTCGACAAATTCCAAGGATTTTTCAAGACCATAAATACAGGTCTGATTAAGATCAATATTGGCTAGTTTTCTCATTTCCCTAACACCATTATAATCCCGCCCAGGCTCAATGGCATCAGCAACAAATATAATCTTTTCGAGCACAGACATATCAGCACGACCGGTAGTGTGATAACTAACAGCGTTTAAAATGTCTTGATCTAAAATCCCGTAGTCTTTGAGCATTAATTCAGCCGCAACTTTCCCATGGGACAAAGCAACGTTGTTCAAATAATAGTCTTCAAGCCCAATGTTTCTTATATATCCGTTCAGTATATCGACAGGAAAATTCCTGCAAAAATCATGAAAAAAAGCAGCAGTTTCTGCCTTATCTTCAGAAGAACCATAAAGTTTAGCTAATTTCTTAGCCTCTGAGACTACCCCTAGAGTATGGAGCCATCTCACATCCGACACATGTTTTTTTATTGTATCATAATTATCCTGACTTATCAAGCTTTCCACCAATTTCATTATGATTTAGGGCATCCACATGCCATGTAATTTCAGAGCGTGCCTTACCATAATTTTGCGTTATTATAGGTACAGCTTATTTTCACGTATATAGTCTTCGACGCTTTCGGGCACTAAGTATTTAATGGATTGCGATTCTTTAATACGTCTTTTGATATCCGTCGAGGAAATATCCACTTCAGGTATATCAACTATAATGATATCCGAACCATATTTGTTATTAAGATAGTTGACATGATCCTCTAGCCTTCCTTCTCTAAAACCCGGTCTATCACCTACTATAAATCCTGTATTTTTCAGCAGCTTTTGGTGCTCATGCCATTTTTCTATCTCGAAGATGGTGTCGGAGCCCGTTATAAAATAAAAACTGGCATTTTCAGTGTAATAGTCCTTCAGTTTTTCTAAAGTATTAATCGTATAAGATATTTCACCAGAAGAAATTTCCATATCGGAAGCTTCAAATTCTGGATTTGACGCTATAGCAAGTGAAACCATATTAAACCTATGTAGGCTTTCAGCTATAGCCAATCCTTGTTTATGTGGTGAAACAAAAGCAGGTATAAATATAACCTTCTCAAGAAGAGCATTTGTTCTAACGTGCTCTGCCAAAATAAGATGTCCATAATGAATCGGATCAAAGGTTCCACCGATGATCCCTATACGTCTTTTTGTTGTCATATACTTATACCCCAATTTGCTGTATATATGCCAAAACTATACTTCATCTGTTTTGAGTACAGTGCTTTTGATTGCAAGCTCTTCTAATTGATCCTCGGATATATATCCAGGAGCTCCTGTCATCATGCAGATAGCATTCTGATTTTTAGGAAATGCAATGACTTCCCTTATGCTATTTTCTCCAGAAAGAAGCATTGCAATTCGGTCCAGCCCATAGGCAAGCCCACCATGTGGAGGCGTTCCATATTTGAAAGCATCGAGAAGAAATCCAAACTTGCTATTAGCCTCTTCGTCTGATAATCCGAGTACATCAAACATCTTCTTTTGGAGTTTTCGGTCATGAATCCTAATACTGCCCCCGCCTAATTCCGTTCCATTTAGAACAATATCGTAGGCTTGAGCTTTGACCTTCGAAGGGTCTGTATCAAGCAGTTCAATATCCTGTATTCTTGGAGAAGTGAACGGATGATGCATGGCATAATAACGCCCATCATCTTCGCTGTACTCATAAAGGGGAAAATCAACCACCCAAAGGAGATTATAGCATTGATCGTCAAGGAGGCGCAGCTTACCGGCAACTTCTCTTCTCAGGTGGCCTAGGGCATCAAAAACAATATTTCGTTTGTCAGCCACAATCAAAATGAGATCTCCTGGTTTACCATAAAATACTTCTGCAATCTCAGCTAGCTGGTCTTGGTTGAAAAATTTATTTATTGAAGAGGAGATTTCAGTTTCGCCAATTTTGATCCAAGCAAGCCCCTTTGCTCCATAAGCTTTAATATAATCCTGAAATTTATCGATATCCTTTCTGCTAAATCCATCGGCGCAACCTTCAAAATTAATCCCTCTGACATCACCATCAGTTTCTAACGCTTGTGCAAATATTGGAAATTCTGAGTTTCTGACAACTTCATTTAGAGATTTGAGTTCGAATCCAAATCTGGTGTCCGGCTTGTCGCTACCGAATCTTTCCATAGCATCGTCGTAAGTATATCTAGGGAATGGAGTAGCAATATCGACATTCAGGACTTTCTTAAACAGGTATTTCAGAAAACGTTCCTGTACTGCAATAATATCATCCACCTCAACAAATGACATTTCAAGGTCAATTTGAGTAAATTCCGGCTGCCTGTCGGCTCTCAAATCTTCATCCCTAAAACATCTGGCAATTTGATAATATTTATCCATGCCCGATACCATAAGAAGCTGTTTGAAAAGTTGAGGCGACTGAGGAAGTGCATAGAAGTGACCTAGGTTTACCCTGCTTGGTATGATATAATCCCTGGCTCCTTCTGGCGTTGGTTTATTAAGGATCGGTGTCTCAACATCACAAAATCCCTCACCATCAAAAAATTCTCTAGTTGCCTTTGTCAGTTCATGTCTAAAGGCAAGATTTTTTTGCATTTTTTGCTTGCGTAAATCTAAATAACGATATTTTAATCTTAGGTTTTCTGAAGCATCGTCATCGTCCTTAATATAGATTGGCGGCGTTTCAGCTGCAGAATAAACAATAAGCTCAGTAGCAAAAACTTCAATATCGCCTGTAGCAATCTCCTTATTCTTAGCATATCTTTCCTTAACAACACCTTTGATTCCTATGACAAATTCACTTCTTAATTTATCTGCTTCATTAAAAAGTTCTTCAGGGACATCACTATTGAACACAACTTGAGTTATTCCTGTCTTATCCCTTAAATCGCAGAATATGAGGCCCCCAAGGCTTCTGTTCTTCTGCACCCAACCCTTTAATACGACTTCTTTTCCTGAATCCGTTAACCTAAGAACGCCACACATATGCGTTCGATTGAATGATTTCTCCACTTTATGTCCCCCTTATCTCAATTGGGTCAGCGTTTTAATAATGTCGCTAACCGCTACCATTGTTTGTTCCGATGTAGTCATATTTTTGATACTAACCATTTGGCTCTCAAGTTCGTTATCACCAATTACAATCGTATGCCTTGCTTTAAGTCTATCGGCGTATTTAAACTGATGCTTTATCGCTCTTGCCTTAAGGTCCATTTGAGCCTTGAAGCCATTTTTTCTTAATTGGCGTGTGAGATTGATACCGAAATTTTGAGCTTTAGCTCCCATAACTGCTAAAAAAACATCAATTTCATCATCCCTAGGAATAACGATATTGCTCTTTTCCATGACCAGTAATAGTCTTTCTATGCCCATGCCAAATCCGACACCAGGGGTTGCTGGCCCACCGACTTGCTCGATTAAGTTGTCATAACGACCACCGCCGCAGACAGTACCTTGGGCTCCAATATTCTTGGAAATAATTTCAAAAGCAGTTTTTGTATAATAATCGAGACCTCTTACGATGCCAGGATCTACTTCATATTCAATCCCCATAGCATCTAAATCCTGCTTTAAAGCAACAAAAGCAATTTCGCAATCCTCACAAATATAATCGAGCATTTTGGGCGCGCCCACCACAAGGGTTTGGCAGACCTCAGACTTGCAGTCAAGAATACGCATGGGATTACGTTCATATCTTGTTTTACAGGTATCGCAGAGATTGTCGTATTTGTCTTTCAGAAATTCCTTTAGTATTATTCTATAACCTTCGCGACAATTTGGGCAACCAATACTGTTGATATGAAGTTCAAGCTCAATAATAGAGAGTTTTTCAAAAAAATCCATCGCTAGTCCTATGACTTCAGCATCCGCCATCATGTTATCCGATCCAAATATTTCAATGCCAAATTGATGGAACTCTCTCATCCTTCCGGCCTGTGGCTTTTCATATCTAAAACAAGGTATGATGTAGAAATATTTTACAGGAAGCAGATCGGAATACAGCTTGTTTTCTATAAAGGCTCTAACTACGGGAGCAGTACCTTCAGGCTTCAAAGTCAAATTGCGTCCACCATAATCATCAAATGAATACATTTGTTTTTCGACAATATCTGTTGTATCTCCCACACCGCGTTTAAAAAGATCAGTATGTTCAAAGGTAGGTGTCCTAATTTCATCAAAACCATATTCAGAACATATCTCTTTAAAGATGCTTTCTACATATTGCCATTTATAAACCTGATCAGGCAGTATATCTTTCGTACCTCTTGGTGCATTTGTCAGCATGTGCAACCTCCGTTATTTCTTTTTTACGATTCCAGATAAAGGCCCTGCAATCATATCATTTTTACGTTTGATCATTTCTTGGATACGGTCTATGTAATGACTTAAATCCGAAACATTTGGCACCCTTTCGTGGCGGTTTTCCATTGGAAAATAAACCTTGCTAATGCCTCCTGCACCTAGGGCGATAATGCTCTGATGCTCCTGCATTATTCTCACATTATAAATACTTTGTGTTCCAGCTAGTGCATATCCAACATTTTCAAAATTTCCTGTGGTTTGCTTTTGTCTATATAAGTAATATGGACCATATCCAAAAGCTTTTAATGTCGCATTTGAGCCTTTTAGCAAATCATTTAATGAACTATGCTCTTTATAATTATAATCTTTATCAACTACTTTTAGTTTAGATGCTCTTTTCATAGCCAGGGTATGCACGGTGATGTTTTGGGGAGCCAGTTTTATAACTTGTTCAAGAGACCGATTAAATTCCAAATCGCTTTCTCCCGGGAGACCTGCAATGATGTCTGCGTTAATAATTGGAATGCCCACCATTTTAGCCATTTTAAAGGCTTCCGTAATCTGTTCGGCTGTATGATTTCTACCAATCTGGTTCAGCGTCCTTTGATTCATGGACTGCGGATTTATACTTATTCTATTTCCACCATACCGATGAATACATTCCAGTTTATTTAAAGTAATTGTATCCGGTCTTCCAGCCTCAATCGTAAATTCCTTGACCTCACTAAAGTCAAATTGATCATGGATTTTTATAATAAGCCGTTCAAAATCAATTTCTGACAGCGATGTTGGTGTACCACCACCAATATAAATCGTTTCGGGATTGATCTTTAAATTTTTAAGCATTAGAGCAACATAGTCTATTTCTTGAAATAATGCGGACAAATATAAATCAATCTTCTTTTGATCGAACTGATTAGAAGCGAAAGAGCAAAAAACACATCTAGTCGGACAAAATGGGATTCCGATATAGATACCTACCAGATTATCGGTAGGTATCTGATTAATGCTCAATTGGTTAAAACATGTTTCTAAAACCAATCTGGCCTTATCTTCGCTTACATAGAATTCTTCTACCAAAAGCCTTTGAATCTCGGATTTTGTTAATCCATTGTTTAAATATTCGTTGCATTTTTTTGTAGGTCTTACGCCTGTTAATATCCCCCATGGTGGTTGATATCCAGTCATGTTGTTAAGTTCCCTAAAATAATATCGCTTTAAATCATCCTTGTCCACAATAGTAGGTGGATGCTCTATAATAATAGCATTCTTTTCGGCATACTGTCTATTCTCAATAAACTCAAATTCGGAAGGCTTCAAAAATACTCTAATCAATTCATCAAGATCGTGCTTATGGGCCAGATCCTTCATTATTATGCTATACATACTTAGTATACCCGCTCAATCTATACAAACGGATTGCACTTTTTTTCGTGCCCAATTGTGGTTTCACCCATGTGCCCCGGATGTACGATTGTGTCTTCAGGAAGGCAAAAAAGCTTTTCATGAATTGACTTTGACAGGTCATCAAAGGAAGAATACGGAAAATCCGTCCTGCCAATTGACTCAAAAAACAAGGAATCGCCGCTGAAAAGATGGTTATCCACCAAAATATTCATTCCGCCAGGTGAATGGCCTGGAGTATGAATGAAATGAAGCTTCATCATCCCCACATCTAGAGTTTTTGTGTCATCAACATACAGATCAGCTTCAAATGCTATTGGTTTTCCGTAGACTTGCACGGAATAATTGTTGGCAGCATCATTAAGTAATGATTGTTCATCTTTATGCGCTACAATTTTCGCATGAAAGGCTTCTTGAAATGCTTTTACTCCACCAATATGATCGCTGTGTCCATGGGTTAAAACGATATACTCTACCGAATACGCATTATCCTTAACGAATCTCTCAAGTTCAGTATTATATCCACCAGGATCCAAAATAAAAGCTTTTTTTGTTAATTCATCCCCGACGAAATAACAATTTACTGATAATGGTCCACTAGGAAAATTTTTAATAATCATGAGGCCTCCTGTGTTAAAATAATTTTTTGCTATCTAGAAGAATGGTCACTGGGCCATCGTTTTGAATATTTACCAGCATATCTGCCTGAAATACGCCTTCTTCAACTTTTAGGTCTAACTCACTACATCTTTCAATAAACTGTCGATATAATACATTGGCCTTTTCTGGTCTAGCGGCATTTGTAAACCCAGGCCTTCTTCCTTTTCGACAATCTCCATATAAAGTGAATTGTGAAATCACAAGTAGTTCTGCTCCAATGTCTAGGAGTGAGAGATTCATCTTATGATCAGAGTCTTCAAATACTCTAAGATTCGTTATCTTATCCACCATATAGTCAAGATCATTTTCGTTGTCATCTTCCCCGACACCTAAAAAAATAAGGAGTCCCTTACTGATCGAACCTACCAATTCATCTTGTACCTTAACATCCGCTTTGGATACGCGCTGGACTACTGAACGCATATTTCTCCCCTTTTCTTTATGTAATTGCTCTATAGACATCAGCGATGCCGGGAATCGATCTGAGCTGTCTTAATACTTTCTCTATTTGGCTAGTGTTGGAAATGGATACAGTCAATGTAATGGTAACGATTTTGTCTTTAGCGCTTTTTGCTTGAACTCCGGTGATGCTGACGTCCATATCGTCGCAGGTTCTGGATATATCGGAAAAAAGTCCTTTTCGATCTTCAGCCAGTATGTTTATTTCTGTGTCATATGACATGTTTTCCTTTTGTTTATCCCACTCAACGCTTATAAATCTTTGTTTTTCATCCTCTGGCAGACTGACCATATTTGTACAGTCTTTTCGATGGACGGATATTCCTCTTCCTTTTGTGATGAATCCTACAATGTCATCCCCAGGAACTGGATTGCAGCATTTCGAAAACCTAATCAAGAGATTGTCAACGCCAGCTACCTTGACACCAGTTGCATCCATTTTTTTGACTTTTTTCTTGGATTCAACAATCTTATCCAACTTCTCGTCTTTTTGGAGTTCGGCTTTTTTGTCTTCCTGGTAAAAACCGAGAAGTGCGAGGACAACTTTGCCAAGCATGACGCCGCCGTAACTAATAGAAGAATAAAGATCATCGGAAGAAGCTAAATTAAAAGACTTCGCAGCTTTGTTGATCCATTGACTTTTTAATATCTGCTGAGGATCATAGCCTTTTCGACGAACATATTTTTCCAGCATCTCTCTGCCTTTGTCCACGTTTTCAGTTTTATTTTCCTTTTTTAACCATTGTCTTATTTTGTTTCGAGCGTTACTGCTCTTTGCAATTTTTAGCCAGTCTATGCTCGGTCCCTTGCTGTTTGATGATGTTACAATATCAACGATATTACCATTTTCAAGCTGATGATCAATTGGCACCATTTTTCCATTAACTTTGGCTCCTATGCATTTCACACCAACTGCTGAATGTATTTTAAAGGCAAAATCTAGGGGTGTTGATCCAGCTGGCAGCTCTATGACGTCACCTTTTGGTGTAAATACAAATACTTGGTTTGAAAACAAATCAACCTTCAAGGTTTCCATAAACTCTTTGGGATCGTTAAGGTCCTGTTGCCATTCAAGAGTTTGCCTAAGCCATGCCAGCTTATCCTCATCTTTATCATAAGCCACGCCTTCTTTATATTTCCAATGTGCAGCAATACCATATTCGGCAATACGGTGCATATCGTAGGTCCTAATCTGAATTTCAAAAGGCTCACCGTTAGAACCAATAACAGTAGTATGAAGGGACTGATACCTATTTGGCTTCGGCATGGCGATATAGTCTTTAAA
>JANYJS010000115.1 GCA_025361765.1 Bacillota bacterium | reverse complement strand
TTGGTCGTGAGATTAAAAGAAGGGGTTTTGAAAAACTTGGACTTGTGGATAGAGAAACCATGAGAAAAGAATCAGCAAAACTATTCGAGGAAATGGGCATAGACATTAACCCGGAAACTATTGCACGGAAACTGAGTATTGCACAGCTTCAGCTAGTAGAAATTGTCAAAGCTATCTCGCTGGATGCGAAAATAATTATTATGGACGAGCCTACCTCAGCCATTACGGGCAAAGAGGTGGCTGTGCTTTTTAAGCAGATTATAAAGCTCAAGCAACAAGGCGTCGCCATTATCTATATCTCACACAAAATGGATGAGATTTTTCAAATAGCTGATTCAATAACTGTTCTTAGGGATGGGCGTTTGGTCGGGTCGGATCTCAGCAGCAACATGACCCGAGATAAGCTCATTTCCATGATGGTTGGCAGAGAAATATCTGAAGTCTATCCAAAGACGGAGACTGTCAAGGGAGACGTCATTCTTGAAGTCAGACATCTGACTAGAGGAAAACGCGTTAAAGATGTGAGCTTTTCACTCCGAGAAGGCGAAGTGCTGGGAATAGCAGGCCTCGTTGGCGCTGGGCGCAGCGAACTCATGGAAAGCATATTCGGAATAACCCGAAATTATAAAGGTGAAATCCTAGTTAAAGGTCAGATCATTAAGGTGCACCACCCCAGTGACGCCATCAGAGCAAAAGTGGCTATGATCACAGAAGACAGAAAGCGCACAGGACTAAATCTCAAAGGCACCGTTGAACATAATATTTCCATTGTAGACATCCATAAATTAGCCAAGATGGGCATCATCAATAAAAATAGCGAAGATGAATTGACGGATAATTATATTGAAAAACTGGATATTAGGACGCCCGCAAAGACTATGCCTGTCATGTCCTTGAGCGGAGGCAATCAGCAAAAAGTCGTTCTTGCGAAGTGGCTGCTGACAGAACCGGATATCATCATATTTGATGAGCCCACCCGTGGGATTGATGTAGGAGCCAAAAGAGATATCTATGTGTTGATAGGCGAACTCGCTAAAAAGGCGAAGGGTATTATAGTGATATCTTCGGAGATGCCTGAAGTCATGGGAATCAGTGATAGAATTCTGGTTATGAGCGGTGGGAGAATCACCGGAGAACTTGAAAGAAAAGATTTTTCACAGGAGGCAATAATGCGGTTTGCTTCTGAAACAGGAGGGCCAAACAATGAGCGACAGACTGGATAACGGAAAAGGAAAACTGGGGGGTAACATCAGAGAGCTTGGGATATTAATTGCCTTCATTATGATTATCATTTTCTTGATGGCCTTATCCCCTGATGCCTTTGCGAAGCCTTCAAATCTGATCAATATTGTCAAACAGGCTTCCATCAATGGCATTTTGGCGTGTGGTATGATGTTTGTCATTATTTCAGGAGGCATAGATTTATCCGTCGGATCAACAGCTGCCCTTGCGGGGGTAATGGCTGCCCATTTCTCCCATCCGGGAGAGTATGCGTTAATCGTACCAATTCTCATTGCCTTGGCAGTAGGCGCGCTTGTTGGACTTGTTAACGGTGTAGGCGTCGCGTATGGTGAAATCCCTCCATTTATTATTACGTTAGGTACAATGACGGCGGTACGCGGTGTGTCTTTGATTGCGAGCGGCGGGGCGCCTGTTTTCAATGTATCAAAACCCTTCGAATATGTCGCCAGTGGCTTTCTGTTCGGCATACCTCTTCTAGCTATTTATTTTGCCATATTTGTTATTATTTCGGCTTTCATATTGACGCAAACTGTATTTGGTCGAAGAGTCTATATGATTGGGGGCAACGAAGTTGCAGCAAAAGTATCGGGCATACATGTTAAAAAAATGAAAATTTTGGTTTATACCTTTGCAGGAACCTTAGCAGGTTTCGCTGGTATGCTCCTCGCGTCAAGAACCGTATCAGGATCTCCAACTGCTGGCAGCGGATATGAACTGGATGCCATTGCAGCAGTCATCATCGGGGGTATTAGTATGGCTGGAGGAGCAGGCAAATGGTATGGCACAGTTATTGGGGCGTTAATGATTGCGGTGATAGGAAATGGCCTTGATATTCTTGGGGTTTCCTCTCATTATCAGTTAATTATAAAGGGTGCGATCATCGTATTTGCAGTGCTTATTGACATTAAGAGCAAATCAAAAAATGACTGATTTATTCAGCAAAATGCTGTATGAATAAAAAAATTATAAGGAGGAGTAAAAAATGAAAACAAAAAAAACTATAGCTGTTCTTTTGATTCTTGTACTTGTAATGGGTACTCTGGCCGCGTGTAGCAGTGGGAAGCCAGCAGCAGAAACTCCTAAGAAATACGCGTTGTTTATGAGTCATATGACAAATGCATTTACAATTGAACTATCAGATGCAGTTAAAGCAAAAGCTGCTGAATTGGGCGTTGAAGTTACCGTTAATGATGGTGGAAAAGATGCTGCTAAACAGATTAGCCAGATCGAGACAACCGTCAATCAGGGCATCGATGGGATTATCATCGAACCTGTTTCTGTTGATGCCATCGTTCCTGCTGTCAAAGCGGCAAGAGAAGCCGGTATACCGGTGGTCATTGTCAATCAGCAGATTAGTGACCCTACTGCAGCCAGCGCTTATGTTGGTGTTGCCAACAAAGATGGCGGCGCCATGGAAATGACAAAAGCTGTTGAAGATATGGGTGGTACTGGCAATGTGGCAATTCTGCTGGGGCCAATGGGTTCTGACGCTCAAATCGGAAGATCTGAGGGTTACAAATCTGTTGTTGATGCCAATCCTGGTGTTAAAGTTGTATTTGAAAGCACTGCAAACTGGACGACGGATGAAGCTTTAAAACTTGTTGAAAACTGGCTGCAGGCTGGAAAAGAAATCAAAGCCATCGTTGCTCAAAATGATGGTATGGCATTGGGCGCATTAAAAGCTGTTGAAGATGCTAAGCTCCAGGCTACAATAAAAGTTTATGGACTTGATGCTACTCCAGATGCTCTTGCTGCAGTTAAAGAAGGCAGGCTTGCCGCAACTGTATCACAGAGCACAACCACCCAGGGACTTGAAGCCATGGCGGCAGTTGTAAAACTTTCTAATGGCGAAACTGTACCTGCAGAATTACTGGTTGATTTTACACTCATCACAAAAGACAATGTGGATCAATTCATAAAATAGCCATTAGAATAAGTTAGCTAAAGTACATAATGGTAGCGCTAAAATACTATAAGATAGCTAAAGCACACAAGGATATTGGTCTTGGCTTTCATGATTTAACCTAAAAGTGAGGGTCGTTTCGACATAAAATGTGAATTCTATGTCGAAACGACCCTCTTAACTTTTATATGCTTTAGAGAATGAAAGTATTCACCATGATAAAGTGAGAGAAGGTTCCGCCTAAGATAAACAGATGGAATATTTCGTGGTGGCCGAAATTCTTAAAACTGAATAACTCGATTTTTTGGGCGTAAATCACGGATCCTGCGGTATAAAGCAGTCCGCCTATGACCAAAGTCAGGAATCCGCCTAATGGAATGGCTTTAAATATAGGCCAGATGAAGATCATGCCAATCCAGCCGAGAGCCAGATAAAAACCTGTATAGAGCCATCTCGGTGCCTCAAGCCATAGAATTTTTATGACAATGCCTAATAAGGCCAAGGACCAGATGCCGATCAATAGGCCGAGACCCAAATTTCCCTTCAGCACGCTTAGGCAAAGTGGCGTATAAGTGCCGGCAATTAGGACATAAATCATAGTATGGTCGACTCTGCGTAAAACACCTTGTATTTTTCCGCCCCTTTTTACGCTGTGATAAATGGTGGAGGCACTATACAAAAGCAGCATGCTGGCACCGAATATGGCGGCGCTGATGACAAGGGATCGATCCCCTAATCTCTCAGCTTTTAGGATCATATAGACGGTTCCTACTATAGAAAGAAGAACCCCGATGAAATGGGTATAAGCGCTTATGGGATCTTTGGCAAAATGTTGGAAAAATTTAAGTAGCATATAATACCTCCTAATGTGGTAATGAATACCATATGAACAAGATACTACGATATTATTGATTTGTCTATAGATATCGTGAAAATAAATCGCCATGTAGGTTTCGTAATTAACTGCGATAAAGGGCTCGTGAAATAAATCACTATAGCTTGACAGATAGCCTGCTGAAATAGTAATATGGAAATATCTCTTTGCACTGCATATCAATCTACAGTACAAACTGAGCAGGCGATGAACTTTTTGGAGTTCGTGGGGCTGGGCCGAATTTGGCAGCAGGATATCACCGATACCTGTGGGACAGTAATGTTCTACAGGTGTTTTTTTTATCTGCAAAAAAACATTAAAGGACCTATAACTGAGAACATGCAAGCCCAGGGATAAATAAATGCTGACACAGCAAAAACGGAGGTAGACACCAATGGTAAAACAAAACAAACCCCAGGATATCAAAGAACAAAATGGCGATGGGCTTTTGCAGGGCCTGACAAGTAGCCAGGCGCAAGAATTACAGGAAAAATTCGGCAAGAACGAATTGACCCCTGAAAAAAAGGAGAGCTTTTTTCATAAGATCCTGGAAGTGCTCTCAGAGCCGATGTTTTTACTCCTGATTATAGCAGCTGTAGTCTATTTTATTTTAGGCGAACCAAGAGATGGTGCAATCATGCTGGTATTTGTCATGGGAATTATCAGCATCGACGTGATTCAAGAATGGAAAACGGATAAAACGTTAAAAGCGCTTAAAGATCTTTCGGCGCCTCAAATTATGGTTATACGTGATGGAAAGGAAATCACCATTCACAGCAAAGATTTGGTGCCTGGAGATTATATGCTCATCGCTGAGGGCGTCAAAATCCCCGCTGATGGGGAGGTTCTAAAATGTAGTGATCTTTGTATTGATGAGTCATCCTTGACTGGAGAAGCGGAAGGAGTCTGGAAAGTCACTGTACAGAATGCAGACCCGGATTACAAGGATTATTGGAGACGTGATTATTGTTATGCAGGAACTCTGGTAACCCAGGGAAGCGCAGTGATCGTGGTGGACAAAATTGGGGCAGCCACTGAATATGGGAAAATAGGCATGAACGTCGCATCGGCTCCTGACAACCCGACGCCGCTTCAGAAGCAAACGGGCAACCTTATTAAGCTCTGCGCCGGCATTGCTGCAGTGCTCTTTCTCTTTGTTGGCGGAGTAACTTTCCTTAATATTCCGGATCATGCCATAAAGGATAGGATTATCGAGAGCATTCTATCAGGTATCACGCTAGCAATGGCCATGATTCCTGAAGAGTTCCCAGTCATTTTAACCGTGTTTTTATCCATGGGCGCTTGGCGTCTGGCACAAAAGAAGTCTTTGGTGAGGAAGCTGCCTTCAGTTGAAACCTTGGGAGCGGTTTCGGTGCTTTGCGTGGATAAAACAGGGACAATCACCATGAATCAAATGACTGTCAGGGAAACCTGGTCTATAAGCGGAGATGAGCATAAGCTGTCGGAGGTAATGGGTCTTGGCTGTGAAACGGATGCTTATGATCCGATGGAAAAAGCCATGCTCATTCATTGCGAAAGCCTAGGTATTACGAAAGAGCATCTCTTTGGCGGAGAACTGATCACCGAGTACCCGTTTACCAATGAAGCGAAGATGATGGGTCATGTATGGAAACGCGATGGGGTCATCTCTGTTGCTGCGAAAGGCTCGCCGGAGAAGATTCTGAAGCTGTGCAAACTGCCTCCAGATGCGTTAAAACTAGCCGAAGAAAAGGTGCTGGCTATGTCGCAGGAAGGACTTCGCGTAATTGCGGTCGCTCAAATGATAGTTGAAGACGAAAGTAAAGTCCCGGAAACTCTTGGAGATTGCAGTTTAGAGCTTTGCGGGCTTGTAGGCCTTGCTGATCCACCGAGAGAATCTGTAAAAGAAGATATTAAAAACTGCACAAAGGCAGGCGTCAGGGTCGTCATGATCACTGGAGACAATGGCATTACTGCCAGCTCCATAGCAAAGCAGATTGGCATGCCGAATAGCGATAAAATCATCACTGGGGATGAACTTAATCTGATGTCCGATGAAGAACTCAAAGAAAAAATTCGTGACGTCAGCATATTTTCCAGGGTCGTCCCTGAACATAAAATGCGCATAGTAAAAGCTTTTAAAGAAATCGGTGAAGTCGTTGCTATGACTGGAGATGGCGTCAATGATGCGCCTGCACTCAAGTACGCGGATATCGGCATTGCCATGGGAAAACGAGGCTCGGAAGTATCCAGAGAAGCGGCGGATTTGATCCTTCTCGACGACAATTTTTCAACCATTGTTGACACCATAAAAGACGGCAGACGTATATATGATAATATTAGGAAGGCGGTTGGGTATGTCTTTACAATCCATATTCCGATTGCTCTGGCTTGTCTTTTTGCACCGTTACTGGGCGTAAACCCATTAATGCTCATGCTTTTGCCGCTGCACGTTGTTTTGCTTGAACTTGTCATTGACCCAACCTGCTCTATTGTACTGGAAAGGCAGCCAGCAGAAAAGGATATCATGGAGCGCAAACCAAGGAATCGAAACGAAAAGCTGCTCACGGCCAAAACGCTCACAAAAGCCATCCTGCAGGGCCTCGTTATTTTCGCGGCATCCTTTGGCACCTATTACTTTATGTTGCTCAATAATACAGACAATACGTCTGTTCCACGGTCTATGGGACTTGCCGTCATATTTCTTTCAAACGTGTTATTAGTGCAAGTTAACAGTTCGGATACGGACTTTGCATTTACTTCATTCATGAAGCTCATCAGGGATCGGGTAATGTGGGCTGTAATCATTGGTACAATTGTAGGGCTAGGCATTATGCTCTACTCACCTTTAAACAGCTACTTGAAATTGGCAGCATTGTCTTTGAATGAATTGTTAGCGGTTATTGGCATAGCTATTGTTGCTGTCATGTGGTATGAGCTCGTGAAGCTCGTAAAATATATCGGTACTGTTCGAGTCGCTCAGAAAGATGTATACTAAAAAGAGAGTATTGTGTACGAAAGCTGAGGAGTAAGCTGAGGACAAATCACAAGACCATTAATGAAGATTTCTGCTATAGATTTGAGCAGGGTCCCATACGTCCACCAAGTGAAGCAGAGAGTCTCCTGCTACGCGTGACGCGAAATTGTCCCTATTAGGGCGGCAATCACCGGCATCGAAACGGGAAAGCTCAATACGGACAATTTAGACCCCTGGGTTTTGGCTTCTGTTCAGAATTGGCTGAAAAATGGAATGAAATCTGTGTTTCTTCAAGATGCGAATACCCTTGTCGAAAATGGAAATTTCGAAAAGGCTGGAGATGTTCATGGGGCTGAGGGTGTAACAAGCAGTCTGACCAGAGATGATACGGGAGCGGGGGCCTGTGAAGTTTTTTATGTAACAAAAGTTAAGGTAATGCTGTAAACGATTAAGGTATTTAAGGTAATGCTGTAAATGATTATGGAATTTGAGGAGGCAGTTTAATGGCAAAATTTTATTGCGAAGATGTGCTTGGCTATAGCATATTAAGAAAAACAGATTTGGATGCCCTACACGAAGCAACCCTTGAGCTTATGGAAACTTATGGGATCAAAATTTGGGGGGATGAGGCTCTTGAAATTCTGAGCGCGGCTGGGTGCACGGTAGATAGAGAAACCCATATGGTGAAATATCCACGGAATTTGGTCAACGACAGCATTGAAAGCTGTCCTGAGGTGTTTACCTTATGTGGACGTGATCCTAAAAAGGATACCTTGATAGGTGGGAAGAAAGTGGCCTTCAAGAATTTTGGCACTGGCGTTCAGATAATGGATCCTTATACCTGTCAGGTTCGAGACTCAACTAAGGCTGACTTAGGCAATGTGGCAAGATTCATTGATGCCATGGATGGAGTCGATGTTTTTTCCATTGCAGTTACAGCCCAGGATATTCATCCAAAGGTTAGGATGCTTCATGAAGCCGAAGCGGTTTTTCACAATCTGACCAAAAACTTTGCGCATGATCTGGATGGCAAGAGAAATACACAAAGATTCATTGACATGGCAGCGGCAATTTCTGGCGGCAAGGATAAACTTAGGGAAAGGCCTATTGTAGCCATGGGGGCCTGCCCCAACAGTCCTCTGGAGATCCATGAAAACGAGACGGATATCATCATGCTCTCGGCCAAAGCTGGACTGCCAATAGATATTCTATCCATGGGCCTTGCTGGGGGAACTACCCCGGTAACATTAGCGGGTACTTTGGTGACGACTAATGCTGAAATACTGGCTGGCATGGTGCTGGCACAGATCATTAGCAAGGGCACGCCGATTATTTACGGGAGTTCAACAACCATCATGGATATGCGCTATGCCACTACGCCAGTCGGAGCACCGGAGCACGCCATGTGCAGCGCTGCGGTCGGCCAAATTGGCCAGTATTACGGCATTCCAACCAATGTCGGCGGAACATAGGCAGACAGTAAGCTGATAGATGTTCAGGCGGGTCACGAGAAAACATTGACCGCCATGCTCCCTGCTTTAACAGGCAGCAACATCATTTACGGCATGGGTATGCTGGAAATGGGAATGACCATGAGCTACGAGCAATTGCTAATCGATCAGGAGATTGTTCGCATGATTCGTAGAGTGTTGCAAGGCATTTCAGTTAATAAGGAAACAATAGCGCTGGATGTAATCAAAGAAGTAGGTGCTTCTGGAAATTACCTGGCGAATGCACATACCAGAAAATATATGAGACAAGAGTCCTCTCAGGCAAAGCTAATCGATAGAAAGATGCGGTCAGGCTGGGAAAAGGATGGATCGATGGATATGGCCGAAAGAGCCCGTGAGGATGCCATTAAAATTCTTGAAACCCACAAGCCTATTCCGCTTCCTGATGAAGCGGCAAAGAAAATTCGTGAAATCATTGAAGAGGCTGAAGAGGAATTGCTATGAGGAAAAAGAGCGAAAATTTATGAAGATAATGAAGTACATGCTGGTTTTTTTGCCAATCAGCATCATAGCTGAGTTTATGCATCTATCACCCACCATAGTGTTCACGCTATCCGCCCTAGCAATCATACCCCTTGCCGGATTCATGGGATCAGCAACTGAAGAAATTTCTTTTTATGCAGGACCAAGAGTGGGTGGATTTCTTAATGCCACCTTTGGTAACGCGACAGAATTGATTATTTGCTTTTTCGCCCTAAAAGCCGGCCTTTTTGATGTGGTAAAAGCATCTATTGCAGGATCGGTTATAGGCAATATTCTTTTGGTCCTCGGTGCCAGCATGTTTTTGGGAGGGCTGAAGTACAAATCCCAGCGTTTCAATAAAAAAGCCGTAGAGGTTAGCTCGAGCATGCTTCTTTTTGCTGTTATTGGTCTTACCATACCAGCGATCTTTACACAAACCGTAAGACCTGACCTTTTAAATACTAAGTACGAAAGTCTCAGCATTATAGTAGCCGTCATTTTATTTGCACTTTATATTTTGAGTCTGATATTTTCCTTCTACACCCATAAAGATATCTATTCCATAGATCATAAAGATGACAGTGTATCAAAGTGGTCACTTAGAACGGCGATACTGGTGCTCATTGGCACCACGGTTTTTATTGCTCTTGAAAGTGAATTCTTAGTCAGCGCTGTAGAACCTATGACCAAGGCAGCGGGCCTTAGCGCTTTTTTTGTTGGGATTATTATTATCCCCATTATCGGAAACGCCGCGGAGCATAGCACAGCAATTCTTATGGCGGTCAGAAACAAAATGGATGTTGCAGTTGAAATTGCCATTGGATCTAGTCTTCAGATTGTTCTCTTTGTTACGCCAGTCTTGATATTTATGAGTTTGCTATTTAAACCTATGAGTATCATGTTTAATGAATTTGAACTTATTGCTTTAATTGTTGCCGTACTTATTGCCAATCGGGTGACCAATGATGGTGAATCAAATTGGCTGGAGGGTATACAGCTGCTTGCTGTTTATCTCATTATCGCGGTGTCTTTTTTTATAGTTTAGGGTAAAAATAGGGTCAATAATATAAAAATACTAACATGGTAAAATATTGCGATTATAAGGGTAAAATGTTGTTCCCAAATCGATGAATCAATTGGAACACTAAAGATTAAATTCAAAATTTAGGCTTAGAGGTGAAATTGTGGAAATAATAACAGTAAACGGAAATAACCTTTGTCTGGAAGAGTTGATATTAGTGGCTAGAGAAGTATGCTTGGTCAAAATTTGTGATGAAGCAGCCCGAAAAGTAAACGCGTCACGAGCCTATGTTGAGAAGCTGGTGTCTGAGGAAAAAATTGTTTATGGCATTACCACCGGCTTTGGCAAATTCAGCAATATTATTATTTCCCATGAACAAGTAGAGGAGCTTCAAGAAAGCTTAATCAGGAGTCATGCCTGCGGCGTCGGAAATCACTTTCCTGAAGAAATTGTGAGGGGGATCATGCTCCTGAGACTTAATGCGCTGGTGAAAGGTTATTCCGGCATTAGGCTTGAAACCTTGAACACTTTGACGGAAATGATCAATAAACGGGTTCATCCAGCGATACCAGAGAAAGGGTCTCTCGGGTCAAGCGGCGATTTAGCACCATTGTCTCACATGGTACTTGTTATGATGGGCGAGGGAGAGGCCTATTATAACGGTTACTTGATGACAGGCGAAGAAGCTATGTCTAAAGCCGGTATAAAGCCTGTGAGACTAACATCAAAGGAAGGCCTTGCACTGATCAATGGGACTCAGGTGCTGACTGCTGTGGGGGCTATTGCCACTTATGATGCGGTCAATTTGATGAAGATTGCAGATATTTCAGCTGCATTGACCTTTGAAGCGCTAAAAGGGATCATGGATGTTTTCGATGAAAAGGTTCATGCTATTAGAAATCAAAGCGGTCAAATTGACTGCGCCCGAAATTTGGCCAGAATATTATCCGGCAGCGGTCTCACTACCAAACAGGGAGAAGTCAAACTGCAGGATTCATACTCGCTGAGATGCCTTCCGCAGATTCATGGCGCCAGTAAAGACGCCATTGATTATGTGCTGGACAAAGTCAATAAGGAGATGAATGCGGCTACGGATAATCCGCTTATTTTTGCGGAGGATGGCCAGGTAATTTCCTGTGGCAATTTCCATGGGCAACCCATGGCGCTGGCCTTTGATTTTTTGGGGATTGCCCTAGCAGAATTAGCCAATTCGGCTGAACGTCGAATCGAAAGGCTGGTCAATCCAAGTCTGAGCGAACTTCCGCCCTTTCTCACAGAGAAGGGTGGCGTTAATTCTGGATTTATGATTGTCCAGTACACGGCGGCAGCGCTGGTATCTGAAAACAAAATTTTGTCTCATCCCGCCAGCGTAGATTCCATACCTTCATCTGGCAATCAGGAGGATCACGTCAGCATGGGAACTATAGCTGCACGTAAGGCTTTAGAAATTCTTAACAATACGAGAACTGTCATTGCCATTGAACTGATGACTGCTGCTCAGGGCCTTGAGTTTGGGAATCCAGAAAAATTGGGCATGGGCACAAAAGCTGCGTACAAAGTCATCCGCGCACAAATTCCCCGGCTAAAAGAAGACCGAGTGATGTATCCGGACATAGAAAAATGCATTGAGTTGGTTAAAGATAACAGCATTCTTATCGCAGTTGAAGAGGCCATCGGGCCACTAATATAGCTTACATGATCCTTATGATAGGATCATTTAGGGCCGATTAAAGCCATACAGAATCAGCATTTAGGGTGTTTAGCCATACAGAATCATCATATAAAGAATAATTTGTAAAAATATTTGGCGATGGAGGTCTACATGCAGAATATTAATAGTAATAGCGATATCAATGGAGCTATGACCATAAAGCTTAATTTTACCCAGGGGCTTCCGGAGCATCCGGAATTCGACCCTGATATTAGGAGAGCGCCAAAAAGAGAATTCACTTTGACCAAAGAGGATACGGAACTGGCCCTACGCAATGCGCTAAGGTATATCCCAGAGGCTTATCACGAACAAGTGGCCGGGGAATTTTTAGAAGAGCTTTTGACTAGAGGCAGAATTTATGGCTACCGGTTTAGGCCTCCTGGTTCAATAAAAGCCGAGCCTATAGACGCTTATGAAGGAAACTGCATTGAAGGCAAGGCATTTCAGCTTATGATCGCGAACAATCTGGCCATGGAAATCGCGTTATACCCCTATGAATTGGTGACTTATGGAGAATCTGGCAGTGTCTTTCAAAACTGGATGCAGGAAAGACTGGTGAGGGAATACTTGAGAGAAATGACCAACGAGCAGACGCTGGTTGTGGCTTCGGGCCATCCCCTTGGCCTTTTTCACTCAAAATCGGATGCTCCCCGCGTTATTATTACCAATGGGCTCATGATTGGGGCCTTTGACGATTACGAGAATTTTAACAGGGCAGCTGCCCTGGGTGTAGCCAATTATGGACAAATGACGGCAGGTGGCTGGATGTATATCGGGCCACAGGGGATTGTCCATGGGACCTACAGCACTCTGCTCAATGCGGGGCGCCTAAAACTGGGTATTGGTCAAGATCAGGATCTGCGCGGCAAACTTTTCGTCACATCAGGACTTGGCGGCATGAGCGGGGCACAAGGTAAAGCCATTGAGATTGCTGGCGGCGTCGGCATCATAGCTGAGGTTGATAATTCCAGAATCAAAACGCGGCACACTCAAGGCTGGGTGAAGGAGATTGTCAAATCCCCAAAAGAAGCCTTTGAACTGGCGGCAGAGTACTTAAAGAATGAAAAGCCGATTGCCATTGCTTATTATGGCAACGTCGTAGATTTGCTTGACTATGCACTCAAAGAAAATATCCATGTTGATTTGGCATCAGATCAAACATCCTGCCATGAAGCCTATAACGGTGGCTATTGCCCTTACGGAATTGATTTTGAGGAGAGAACCAGGCTTCTTGAACTGGACAAAGAACAGTTCAAAACACTTGTGGATAGGTCACTGAGAAAACACTTTGAAGTCATAAAGGGACTAAATGCCAAAGGAACTTATTTCTTCGATTATGGCAATGCTTTCATGAAAGCGGTTTTTGATGCTGGCGTACACGAAATTTCTAAAAATGGTTATGACGATAAGGCCGGCTTTATTTGGCCCTCTTATGTGGAAGATATCCTTGGCCCTTGTCTTTTCGATTTTGGTTATGGCCCATTCAGATGGATTTGTCTTAGCGGCCTTGCCGAAGATCTCCAAAAGACGGATTTGGCGGCTATGTCCTGCATCAATCCGGATAGGCGGTATCAGGATCGGGATAATTATAACTGGATCAGGGATGCTGGAAGCTATGGATTAGTGGTGGGCACTCAAGCCAGGATTCTCTATCAGGATGCTTTTGGGCGCCTAGCCATTGCACTAAAATTCAATGATATGATTAGAAAAGGCGAAGTTGGGCCCATCATGCTTGGCAGGGACCACCATGATACCGGGGGTACGGACTCGCCTTTCAGGGAAACTTCAAATATCAAGGATGGCAGCAATGTGATGGCGGATATGGCAACTCATCTGTTCGCTGGAGACAGCGCCAGGGGGATGAGTCTTGTTACCCTGCACAATGGCGGGGGGGTGGGTATTGGCAAAGCCATCAATGGTGGTTTTGGCATGGTCCTCGATGGCAGTGGCCGGGTAGATGATATTTTAAGAAGTGCCATACCTTGGGATGTCATGGGCGGTGTGGCAAGGCGGGCTTGGGCCCGAAACGATAATGCTGTGTCCACCTGTATCGAATATAACAAAACTATGGCAGGCCAGGATCATATTACGCTGCCCTATTCGGTGTCAGATAGCCTTATTAGGGACACTGTGGCAGAGGGCTGGCTTAAGGAATAGTGAATATGGGAGCAGAGGGTTGGTTTAACAAATAGTGAATGGTAGCAGAAGGCTGGATTAGTAAGTTGGGACATTGGAGCAGAGATCGGGATTAAGAAATAAAGGCCATTGCAGATGATGATAAATGAGCTAGGAGGATTTTGGAAATGGAAAATAGCAGAAAAATTGTAGAGTGTGTCCCGAATTTTAGTGAGGGTAGAGATCTTTCGAAAATTGAAAAAATTGTGGCGCCGCTTAGGGGGAAGCCGGGAGTTAAACTGCTGAATTACGAAGCGGACAAGGATTATAACAGGGTGGTTGTAACCGTAGTTGGAGAGCCAGAAGCAGTCAGAAATGCAGTTGTTGAGGCCATCGGCGTGGCCGCTTCGGTCATCGATCTGACCAAGCACGAAGGCCAGCATGCCAGAATGGGCGCTACTGATGTGGTTCCATTCATACCAATCAGGAACATGACGATGGCAGAATGCGTTGTTCTTGCAAAAGAAACCGGAGCGATGATTGCTGAACGGTTTGGAATACCAGTGTTCCTGTATGAAGAAGCGGCTGCCATGCCTGAAAGGCAGAATCTGGCCGACGTGCGAAGAGGCCAGTTTGAGGGCATGCCGGAAAAGCTGAAGCAGCCCTTGTGGCAGCCAGACTTTGGAAAACCTGAGATTCATCCTACTGCTGGAGTGACTGGTGTGGCGGCGCGGATGCCGCTGGTCGCCTATAATATTGATCTTGATACCACCGATATTGAGATTGCCAATAAGATCGCCAAATGCGTCAGAAATTCCAGCGGAGGATTTAAGTACATTAAAGCAGGGGGCGTTAGCCTGGCTGAAAGAGGTATCACCCAGGTGACTATGAATATTACGGATTACTCAAAAACAGCAATGTATAGAGTTTTCGAAACGGTCAAAATGGAAGCGAAACGTTATGGCGTAAGCGTCCTTGGCAGTGAAGTGGTAGGTCTTGTCCCCCTGGAAGCCCTTGTCGAGTCTGCCGCCTATTATCTTGGATTATATAATTTTTCAATGGACAAAATCATCGAAACAAATCTTTGGGAGTAAACTCAAGGTTAATGAGTCAACGCACAATCAGGTGCAGAACCGAAGACTTAGTGAAATTAAGAAAAATAGGAATGGAAGTGAGTGTGAATGACGAAATCGGGAGCAGGCAGACTGATCATCAAGAATGCGGCAGAACTTGTGACTTGCAGTGGATTTGCCGCTAAACGGGGCGCAGAGATGAATCAGCTCCACATCATCAAAGACGGTGCAGTCATAATGGAGAAGGGCGTTATAACTGCCGTTGGCACTACTGCAGATATCGTTGGCCCCGCGGAAGAAAAAAACTGCACCATAATTGATGCTTCTGGAAAAACTGTTCTTCCTGGGTTTGTGGACTCTCATACCCATTTGGTTTTCGGCGGAAACAGGTCAGAAGAATTTACCTGGAGGCTGGCTGGTGAAAGCTATATGTCCATCATGCAGCGTGGCGGCGGTATTGCCAGCAGCGTTAAGGCTACCAGAGCTGATAGCGAACACCATCTGATTGAAATCTGCGCGCAAAGACTAGACAGCATGCTGGAATTTGGCGTGACAACCGTTGAGGCGAAAAGCGGATATGGTCTTGATCTTGGCACCGAACTGAAGCAACTTCGCGTGATGATGGAATTGAACCGGATACACCCAGTCGATGTCGTGCCAACCTTCATGGGGGCGCATGCGCTTCCCGAAGAATACAAAGGCAAAAAAGACGACTATATAGACTATATCATAAATTCGGTTTTGCCAAAGGTGGTCTTTGGAAAACTTGCTGAGTATTGCGATATCTTTTGTGAGCAGGGAGTTTTTTCTATAACCCAGTCCCGAAAGCTTCTGTCTATGGCGAAAAGCCTTGGTCTAAAGCTCAAGATTCATGCTGATGAGATCATCAGCCTTGGCGGCGCCGGACTTGCAGCAGAACTTGGCGCCGTTTCGGCGGATCATTTGCTAATGGCATCGGATCAGGATCTAATAGCCATGAAAGACAGCGGCGTAATAGCGACGCTGCTTCCCGGCACTGCGTTTAGCCTGAAGGAACCTTACGCCAGGGCCAGGTTTATGATTGATCAAGGAATGGCTGTAGCGCTGGCCACGGATTTCAACCCAGGAAGCTGCTATACGGAGTCCATTCCATTAATTATTGCCTTAGCCACTCTTCAAATGGGCATGAGCCCGGCAGAAGTCATCACCGGTCTTACCATCAATGGTGCAGCCGCTCTAAATAGGGCAGACCGCATTGGCAGCATTGACGTTGGCAAGGCGGCTGATATAGTGATTCACAATTGCCCTTCCCATACATTTTTAGCCTATCATATGGCCATAAACAACGTGGAGAAAGTCATTAAAAATGGTAGGGTCATTAAGATTAAAGTATGAACGGAAAAAATACTAATTGGTGAGAGCCATGATGGCCCAAATAATTGCGGATAGTGCATCAACAGATAGAACGCAGCATCAACAGATAGGACGCAGCATCAACAGATAGGACGCAGCATCAACAGATAAGAGGAGACAAAAATGCCTACAAATAAAAAGTTGCTTATAGATCAAACCCTGGTTGAATTTTTAGCGGAGACAGCGGGAGATAGTCCTGTGCCAGGAGGTGGAAGCATTGCGGCCCAAAGCGGAGCATCCGCAGCTGCTCTGACGGAAATGGTAGCCAACCTTACCATTGGAAAGAAAAACTACGAAAATGTTTCCAAAGAAATGATGGAAATAGCAGCAAAAGCCTCGCTTTTGAGAACCCAGTTGCTTGCGGATGTCGATAAAGACGCTGAATCTTATGCAAAGGTTATGATGGCATATAAACTGCCCAAGGATACTGAGACTGATCAGGAGAACAGAACTCGGGAGGTTCAACTAGCACTCAAGCTGGCAGCGACAGTACCACTGGAGGTAGCTAGAAAATCAAGAGAAGTCATTGATTTAGCCATTCAAGTTGTGAAGCAGGGCAACAAAAATGCCATGACAGATGGCGCCGTAGCGGGAATGCTCGCTAGAACTGCTGCGCTTTCAGCACTCTACAACGTCAAAATCAATCTGAGCTCCATCAAGGATGTAGAGTTTGTTTTAGCAGCGACAAAAGAGCTTTCGGCACTTAAAACTCGAGTGATTCTTGCAGAAAAGGAGATTTTCGCTATTTTGGAAAATCAAGGGCTATAAGCTTAAGTGGTTTAATACTATTACATCACTTACTGGTTTAATATTATTACATCACTTAGTGCTCCAATTATGATGAAGAATCAAAAATAGCAAACTAATTCAAGTAAGAAAGCAAATAATGATTTGAAAAATTTGCGCTCATATAGTATTATGAGACAAACAACTAATTTCATATTTTTCCGAGTTCTTGTCTCTAAAGGAATCATGCAAACGCGTGAGCCCATGAGATCAGGGCCAATGCAGTTTGAAAACTTTAAGCTGCATAAAGGTATGGTGAGAAATTCCCATGCCCTCCGCGTTTGAAAAGGAAAAAACAACAAGGCGTTTCGACGTTCTAAAACAATCCTTTTCTGGATTGTTTATTTTTTTGGAGGTGTTCGTATTTCTTCCTTTTCGCAGGCTTTTTCCGAAGCCGTCACTATGCTAATATCACTTGATCCTGAGCTTTATGGCATCATAGGGCTCTCACTTAAGGTAACGCTCACAGCACTATTTTTTGCCGCATTGACTGGAATTCCTCTAGGGGTTGTTTTGGCGCTTAAAAGGTTTCCTGGCAGGTCGATTCTGATGAATATTGTCAATTCACTGATGAGCATACCTCCGGTCGTGGTGGGACTTGTGGTTTACATTCTATTATCAAATCAAACTGGCTTAGTGGGAGATCATAGACTCCTGTTCACGCCAACAGCCATGATTATCGCACAGTTCCTGCTTGCGCTCCCTTTAATGATGGGCTTAACCTCGACGGCGATTTTAAGCATCGATAAACTGGTGAAGCTGACCGCCAAAAGTCTGGGAGCAACGCCCTTTCAGGTGGCTCTTAAGGTAGTCAGTGAAGCCAGATTTGGCCTCTATTCAGCGATGATTGTTGTTTTTGGCAGACTGCTTTCCGAGGTCGGAGCAGTGATGATGGTCGGCGGCAATATCCGGTATATGACCAGGGTTATGACAACAGCCATAGCCCTTCAAAAGGGTATGGGAGAATTTCAGACTGCGCTGGCGCTAGGTATGATTTTGTTGCTCATGGCTTTTCTCATCAATGGGATTCTTGAAATCCTCAGAAACTACGGGAGGGCATCCTGATGGACATTCTAAAAATTGAAAACCTGACGAAAGTTTATAATGGGAAAACAGTTCTGGATATTCCTAAGCTAAACATAGAAGCAGGAAAAATTACTGCAATCATCGGGCCAAGTGGTGCTGGGAAAAGCACATTGCTTTCTTTGATTAATGGTATAGAAAAACCTGACACTGGCAGCATTTTCTTTGAAAATGAAGAATTCTCCAAGATTAAGAGTTTTTCGCCTGCTACAATCAGGCGGATGGCATTAGTCTTTCAAAAGCCAGTCATGTTCAATGCTTCGGTCTACAATAATATTGCTTATGGGCTCAAAATCAGAAAAATGGATAAAACCTTAATTGGTCAGAAACTGACTGACGCAGCCTCTTTTCTGGGTTTATCGGACTTGCTGGATCAAAAGGCCATCACCCTCTCTGGAGGCGAGGCTGGACGGGTATCCGTTGCACGGGCTATGGTAATCAAGCCGGACCTTCTGCTCATGGATGAGCCTACGGCCAATTTGGACCCGGCCAATGTAGCCATCATAGAAGATATGATCAAAAAAGCCACACAGATTTATCAGACAACTGTAGTTGTCGTGACCCACAATATGTTTCAAGCCAAAAGACTTGCTGATAACATTGTTTTCATGCTTAATGGACAGGTTGTTTCCGAGGGATGTGCATTTGATATTTTTGAAAACCCTCTAGACCAAAGAACCCAGGCGTTTATCACTGGAAACATGATATATTAATATTTTTTTAGTTTTGAAGGAGTTAAAGATGAGAAAAATTTTAAGTTTGATCCTAACGCTAACCCTTGTGGCAGCCAGTGCAGGCCTTGCCTTTGCTGACACGGCTTACCTCGTCAAGAGTGGTGATACGCTGTCAAAAATAGCCCGGAAGTACAGCACAACCTATCAGGAACTGGCAAAGTACAATAAAATTATCAACATCAATCAAATTTCCATCAATCAAAAAATCATGATTCCCTCTGGCACTGCAGAAGCCACAACGACGATCAGTGCAGAACAAAAGGCTTTTCTGAATCATCTGGTTGCCACTGGCACATCAGGACAGAAGGCATGGGCCCAGGTACAATTGTCAAAAGCGGGAATCGCAGCAACGCCAGTCATCAACACGGCTGACCTTCCTGTCAAAGGATCAACCATGGTCCTGGCATCAACCACCAGCACACAGGATACGGGACTGTTCGATGTTCTGGTTCCGGCATTTGATAAAAAATATGGCGTCATCACTAAAGTTGTAGCCGTGGGATCCGGTGAAGCCATCGCTATGGGCGAAAGGGGAGATGCAGATGTGCTTCTTGTCCATTCAAGAGCAGCAGAAGATAAATTCATCACTGATGGATTTGGCATCAACAGAAAAGATGTTATGTACAATTTTTACTATATTGTAGGGCCTAAAGCCGATCCTGCCAAAATTAAAGGGCTGACCTCCGCTTCAGACGCTTTTAAGCTGATTTCTGATACTGACAGCACCTTTATTTCCAGAGCAGATAAATCCGGTACCAACACAAAAGAGCTTGCCATTTGGAAAAAAGCCCAAGTAACTCCAGTTGCCCTCACCGATAAATGGTATCTTGAAGCAGGGAAAGGCATGGGAGACACATTGACCATGACCAATGAAATGGGGGCCTATACATTAGTTGACAGCGGCACGTGGGGCTCTATGAAAGATAATATGACGGCATTAGAAATTTTGGTTCAGGGAGACACCATTCTTTATAATCCTTATGGCGTCATATCCGTAAACCCGGCAAAATATGCCAATACGAATATCAAAGCCGCGACAGCCTTCGAAAACTTTATTACATCTGCTGAAGGCCAGAAAATTATTGGAGATTATACCAAAAACGGGCAGAGATTATTTGTACCAAGTGCCAAATAAGAGAAGTTCTCAAATCTTGAGGTGAGATATTAAGAAAAATTAAATATGGTCATACTCTTGCGCGGGTGAATGAAAATTTACCCGCAATTTTTTTCTGCTTTACCCATGATATCCGTTCTCATCCCATGATATAATACCTTTAAATATTAAGTTTTATAGAAAGAGGGGCAACAATGAAACGTAGAGATGGAAGATTACTAAAAACAATTGGTCCCTTCATGAAGATTCTGCCCCATATCGCTTCAAAGCGCAGTGATGCTCAGATTTTCAGCAAACAACTCATCGAGACTGAGGCGATAGACGCGTACGTTAAAGAAAAAAGTGCAGAGGGATTTGACATGAGCTATTTGCATGTCATGATTGCCGTTTTTGTTCGCGTAATCGCCCAAAGACCTCAGCTCAACCGTTTCATTATAGACAGCAGAGTGTATGCCAGAAATCAGATTTGTATATCCTTGGTCATCAAGAGAGCGCTTCGGGATGAAGGAGAAGAGACTTCTTTAAAGTTTGTTTTCACTGGTACGGAGAGTATCTTTGAAGTAGCCAAGATTGTCGATCACGATATTGAAAGCAGCGCGCCTATTGGCGCCATCAATGAGGCGGATAAGATCGCTGCGACAATCATGTCGCTTCCCCATTTTATTGTTAAATTCCTTATAGCAGTTTTAAAGTCCATGGATCGGCACAACCTTTTGCCGCGGTCTATTTTAGATGCCAGTCCATTTCATACGAGCTTATTTTTTACTTACTTGAAATCAATCAATCTGGATTATGTTTATCACCATCTTTACGACTTTGGTTCTACAGGCATTTTTGCGGCGCTGGGCAAAAGCAAACGCGTTGTTATTGCTGGAGGGGATGACCCTAAGGTCAAAAAATGCTGCGAAATCGGCTATGTATTGGATGAACGAATATGTGACGGCATTTACTTTTCAAATTCCTTCAAGCTTGCTAAGAAATACTTGAATAATCCCCATCTCCTAGAGGAAAAACTTGAAAAAATAACTGAAGATGTTTTATAGGGAAGCTGAAGTATAAGCAAGATTATACGCAACACATGTTTGCTTTGGCATAATTGGTTTCATTCATAGTATGCCACTCTTCCTGATTACGACGTTTAATTGGAGCTCTTGGCATGCTTGCACTTGATAGTAAAAAATAGATCAGCCTTGATACAAACCCCAAGATTTATGATAAAATAAGAAGAACAAATATCACTTGTAGCGAGGATCATTGCAGTAGCGGATGCTTATGACGCCATGACATCAGACCGGGCTTATAGAAAGGGCCTCAGTGAAGAAGATGCCATGACTGAATTAAGAAAATGCGCTGGCACACAGTTTGATCCAAATATTGCTGATTTATTTATAGAAAGGGTGATGGTAAAATGAAAAAAACAATTTTATCTTTGATCTTAATTCTGACATTAGTATTTGCCTTTATTCCAAGTTATGCGCAAACCACGCCGGCTAGCGTAGCTATGCCAAACGCTTACACGGACATTAAGGATTACTGGGCGGAAAAGGCGATTGTCAGCTATGCAGATCAGTCTGTTTTTGCAGATAAAGACGGAAAATTCAATCCTGCCCAGTCCATTACCAGAGCCGAATTTGTGCTCATGCTGCACAAAGCTCTTGGAATTAGCATTCAATATTTCAAGGCTGTCGACATTAAAGAGTATTTTTCAGATGTGGAAAACGGTAGCCTCTATGCGTATCCGCTATATGACCTGGCAACTATTGGGATTATTGACTATAGAGGGACCTTCAGACCAAACGACACTTTGCCTCGGGACGAAATGGTCCATATCATCATTAATGCTCTAAAAAGTGAACTTGGTGGGACTTTACCAGTCAATAACAAAATGCCAATTATATTCAGAGACGATAGGCAGATTGCTGATGCTTTCAAAAATGATGTGTATCGGGGATTGCTCTTAAGCCTGGTTTATGGCAGGGGAAACACGATTTTTGATCCTAAAACGGCTACGACCAGAGCAGAAGCGGCAGTTATGATGTTACGCCTTGTGGATGCTGTCAAAGTTCTGAAGAAATAGAACTTGAAAAATTGATGCCTAGGAAAGAAGAAATAGAACTGGAAAAATTGACGCCTTGGAAAATTGAAGACTGGAAGATTAAAGTTTTTACACAATACATATGTAAACAAAGAGGCAAGCCTGAATTTTGAGGCTTGCCTTTGTGAACAGTTTAGATCATGATTTCCCTGGATTATTATTTTGAAGATCGCTACTCAATTTTTTCAATCTTACTGAGAACCAGCTGACCATCTGAATTGGCTGCATAAGAGAATCTGACCTTATCCCCCTCTGAGAGAAGTGAAATTTGATCCTGAACATCAGCAGTTCTAAAAGCCGTTATGTCTTCTGGACTCATGGCGATTTCAATGGATCCGCCATCAATTTGGCCGTTGTAAACACCTTCTGCATCCGTTGCGCTTGAAGCGATTTTTGCCGAAGGCGGGTTATCGGTTGGGACCTCAGCTTTTGCACAGCCTACCAGTGTAAATAAAGAAAAAGTTAAAATCAAGACCATGATGAGCATACCTATTTTTTTCATCGTGTAAATACCTCCTTACATACTTGATTGGACGAAGTTAGGCTGGAAAAGTTTCATAATGCAGGCTTGCATATAATCTGAAATCAGGAAATTCTCAAAATTGTAGGCGAAATAGGAATGACAAAAGTCTTAGGAAGGGGTATAATATACCCAATAAGCTCAGCTAGAAAAAAGGAAAACACTCATGAATAAAAAAAATCTATTAAATAAAATAATCAGTTTAGTCACTGTGACACTCATCATAGCTTCCTCAGCAGGTCTGGCTTTTGCAGCCGGCACCACAGTATACTCCCCAGAGGCACTAAAACAAGAGGTTTACAACCAGATGGTGGCAAGAAACGGTGCCTTTTCTATAACCTATGTCGGGTCCAAAACAAAAAGTATCACAAGTGATGCTCAGGAGTTCTTCAACAGCGTTTACGCCGGAAATGATGACTACCTTGAGTGGAACCGAGAGCGGTTTTATTACAGCTATAGCCAATTAGGAGACCAAATTGATTTTGACTTTGAAATCACCTATTTGACCACAAAAGAGCAGGAAGCCTATGTGGACAACAAGGTTACAGAAGTCTTGGCAACCATCATAACCCCTCAAATGAACGATTACGAGAAACTTCTCGCCATACATCAATACATCTGTGACCATGTGACTTATGACAATAGCCTTACCCGGTATTCGGCCTACAATGCTTTAGCAGAGGGAGAAGCGGTTTGTCAGGGATACGCGCTGCTAATGGATAAAATGCTTGAAAAAGCTGGCATAAAGACCATTATCATAGATGGTGCTATTCCAGAAGGAACCCACGCCTGGAATCTTGTCCTCATCGAAGGCCTATGGTATCATGTAGATGCGACCAATGATGATACCAATAACAATATTTTCTTTTTAAAAACGGACAGTTATATGAAAGACCATAACTATTCCTGGGATGCAAAACTATTCCCAATCGCCAGTACAGAGTTCGTTGCTCCACTAAAAGTCAGCGTCACAGTGGATGGAAAGCTGGTGGAATTTGATGCCCAGCCCTATATAAACCAGGACGCAAGAACCATGGTGCCAATCAGATTTGTATCCGAGAAACTTGGTGCAATCGTAGACTGGAATGAAGCATCAAGAACTGTTACAATAAAAAGCAAAGCCACTACTCTCGCAATGACCATTGATAGCAACGCAGTGCTTCAAAACGGGACTACAGGATACATGGATACGACAGCGGTAATCAAGCAGAACCGAACGATGGTGCCACTGAGATTCATATCAGAGTATCTGGGAGCAAAGGTGGACTGGGATAATACGAACCTGATCGCTCATATATATTCCGCTGAATATGCGCTCAACTAGGAAAACCTTGAGTGCTGGCGGTATCATATAAATGCAAATAAGAATGGAGGTATCTGAAATGGGAGACAAAAGTCCAAAAAACAAGGAAAAAAGGAAACCTAAAGCCGACAAAAAACCTTCACCAGTCATTGCATCATCAGTGAAGGAGCCCGTAAAAAAAGGTAAATAAGCACAAAACAAAATAGATAAGATTACAGAAACGGCAAAAATAAAGAAGCAGCATGACAGCCACTTATCTCAGGATAAGTGGCTGAATTAGTGGAGTGTAAGATGTTCGTTGAACTTTCAGTTGAGGATAAGGAAAAACATATCAGAGATCATTGCTATGACAAATGCAGGTTCTCAGGCAAGAGCGCCGCTTCGGTCAGACTGGTGCAGTCGGTTCAAAATAATAGCCGGGCTAATCCGGAAAAACTTGTTTCAGTCGAGGGCATTTGGGAGGCTGGACTGCTTCTAAAATACGGGGTAGAAATCAAATCAGTATTTCTCAATGCGAATGGCATAACAAGCCTTGAAGCCTATCAGACGGCAATGGATATTATTACTGTAGCTTCAGAAGTTCATATTGTTTCCGATTCGACCTTTGGAAAAATGGCAGAAATAGGAACTTCTGCAGGCATTTTAGTACTGGCCAGATTCCCTCAGAAGAAGCTGGATTTTTTAAGTCAACAGTCAGAACAACTCCTTATTGTGCTTGATGGCCTTGAAATCCCTGGAAATATCGGGACTATTATCAGATCTTGTGATGGAACTGATACTGATGCGGTGATAATTTGCAATAGAAAAACTCGTCTATCTCACCCTAAGCTCATTCGCAGCAGTCAGGGTTCCTGTTTTAAAATTCCTATTATTGAAGATGAGGTTTCAAATGTCATCACCTGGCTCTCTCAGAATGGCTACCGGATTATTTTGACGGACACAGATGCTGATCGCTATTATTTTGAGGACGGGTACAAAGGCAAAATTGCCATTGTCATGGGCAGTGAACGTTACGGTATTTCTAAGCCCTGGTATCAGATCAAAGCGGATAGCATCAAAATCCCAATGTATGGGGATTGCGACTCTTTAAACGTTGGCATTGCTGCGACTATGATCCTTTATGAAGCAGCCATAAGACGCAAGGGCATTTTAAAAAACGCAAGAGCATTCTAAAAAAACGCAAGAGCATTCTAAAAAAACAAAGGCATTTTATAAAAAGCAAGGAGTTACTGATGAAGAATATTAAAAATACGATTTTGGTCGCACTTGTCATACTTGGCTCATCAATTGGCATTTATGCGATTCAGATTCTGATCTTTCATCGTACACAGGATACGGCTTTCTATCTTCTTCAGGATCTAGCCTTTATTCCCATACAGGTCGTCATTGTCACTCTGGTCTTCAACAAACTTCTTAATAATAGAGAAAAACAGCAGAAAATTAAAAGAATTAATGTGATTATCACCACTTTTTTCATTGAAGCTGGCTCTGAAATGATCAAGGAGATGTCTTATTTTGATAAAAAATTTGACAGCTTTTGTGAAACAATGACCATAAAAGATTTAAGTGGATCAATGGCTCCTTTAAAAAAAAGGGTTAAAGAGTATGACTGGTCAGTGGATTCTAAGTCGGGCGATTTAAAAAAGCTCAAAAAATTTCTGATCAGTAAGAAGGGATTTTTACTCATCATGCTTGAAAACAATAATCTGATTGAGCATGATACGTTTACAGATATGCTTTGGTCGATTTTTCATATTACTGATGAACTCCAATGCAGAGAAAGCCTAGATAATCTTCCCCCATCAGATAGTGCCCACATTTCAATCGATATTCTTCGGGCATATAAACTGCTGATACTCGAATGGATTGATTATATCAGCTATTTAAGCGAAGACTATCCTTATTTGTTTTCTCTGGAAGTTAGAAAAAATCCTTTTATTG
>JANYJS010000090.1 GCA_025361765.1 Bacillota bacterium | reverse complement strand
TTGTGAACTACACTGGCGTATTTGACAATCCAATTCTTGGAAAAGAAGCTGCTCTTGCTCAGGCACAACAGGGCGCTGACGTTGTATTCCATGCTTCAGGAGCATGCGGAATTGGCGTTATTGAAGCTGCTGGCGAACAGGGATTCTGGGCCATCGGCGTTGACATGGACCAGTCCGCTTTAAATCCTAAAGCTGTTCTTTGCTCCATGATTAAGAGAGTAGACAACGCAACTTATCTTGTCACAAAATCAATTGTTGATGGCACTTTCGACGGAAAAAACATCGAGTTTGGCCTAGCAGTTGACGGCGTGGGCTACAGCGACGCTGCAGGAAACGTTCCTGCAGAAGTAGCTGCTAAAGCAGATGCATACAAAGCTGCGATCATTGCTGGAACCATCGTAGTCCCAGCTGATAAAGCAACCTTTGATGCCTTCGTGCCAACAGCTCTATAGTACTAATCACATAATATCAAGCAATCAGGCCAGGTAGTTTTGCCTGGCCTGATTGTAAATTACAGGGAATTATTCCTATTCATGGATTAAGTCTGAAGATTCTAAGGAGTCTTTAGACTTAAAACATGAATTATTGGTGAAAGGATGGGTGCAGAGTTTGTCTAACGTAATTGAAATGAAGGAAATTACCAAAATATTTCCAGGTGTGGTGGCAAACGACAAAGTGAATTTTTCATTGGAGAAAGGAGAAATTCATGTATTGCTTGGCGAAAATGGAGCGGGCAAAACCACCCTCATGAACATTTTATATGGGCTCTATCAGCCAACATCAGGTGAAATTTTCGTCAACGGAGAAAAGAGCGCAATTAAAAGCCCCACCACGGCAATTAAGCTTGGTATCGGCATGGTGCACCAGCACTTCATGCTGGTTCAGCCTTTCACCATTGCTGAGAACATTGTATTAGGAAATGAGCCTGCCAAAGCTGGGGGGCTTAGAATCGATATGAAGACTGCCGTTGACAATGTGCAAAAAATTTCAGATGAGTTTGGTCTTGCAGTAGACCCGAATATTAAAATCCAGGATATATCCGTGGGTATGCAGCAAAGGGTAGAAATACTAAAGGCCCTTTATAGAGGGGCAGAAGTCCTAATATTAGATGAACCAACCGCGGTTCTTACACCCCAGGAAATTGATGAGCTTGGCGATATCCTAAAGAACCTTACTAAGGAGGGCAAGTCCATCATCTTGATAACTCATAAACTAAAGGAAGTTATGTCAATGAGCGACAGAATAACGGTCATTCGCAGAGGAGTGGTTGTGGAAACGCTTAAGACTTCGGATACGGATGCGGACTCTCTAGCCGAACTTATGGTCGGAAGAAAAGTCAAACTCACCTCTGACAGAACAGAGAAGCAAGCCGGCAGCGTTATATTGTCGGTTAAAAACTTGAAAGTTAAAGACTCACGCAAACTTGACGCTATTAAAGACGTCAGTTTCGAGGTAAAAGCAGGAGAGATTCTGGCCATAGCTGGTGTAGATGGAAATGGTCAACGAGAACTGGTTGAAGCATTAAATGGTCTTCGCAAAATTGAATCTGGGGAGGTCATGATCTCAGGCATTGATACCACGCATTTTCATACTAAAGATATCAACGAAATCGGCGTCGGTCACATTCCGGAAGATAGACAAAAGAGGGGCCTTGTCATGGACTACACTTTGGCTGAGAATATGATACTTGGCTATCATAAAAAGGAGCCCTTCAGCAAAAACGGCATTATGAATTATCCTGAAGTGCACAAACATGGCAAGAAACTCATTGCCGAATTCGACATCAGGACACCAAGCGAAAATGTTCTTGCAAAATCCCTATCCGGCGGCAACCAACAAAAGGTCATTATCGCAAGAGAATTTTATATTGATCCCCAATTATTGATTGCAGCACAGCCAACCAGGGGACTTGATGTTGGCTCTATCGAATTTGTGCATAAAAGACTCCTTGAACAGAGAGAGAATAATAAAGCAGTTTTGCTCATCTCACTTGAACTTGATGAGGTGCTGGGACTGGCTGATCGAATTGCAGTCATCTATCAGGGCAAAATTGTCGGTGTTTTAGATGCTAAGGATGCCACTGAAAGAAAATTGGGCATTATGATGGCCGGCGGCCAGTTGGAAGAGGGGGTAAAGCCTTCGTGAAAAGCAATTTTGAAAAAATGTGGGACAGTTTCAGACTCCCTATCTTCGCGGTTATTTTAGGATTTGCTGTAGGTGCAATCTGCATAGTCATAGCTGGAAGCAACCCAATCATAGCTTATGCAGCTTTATTTAAGGGCAGCCTGGGCAGCGCGACAAGTTTTGGCGAAACTCTTTATAAAATGACCCCAATTGTTTTTACAGGTTTATCGGTTGCATTGGCATTTAGATGCGGACTCTTCAATATCGGTGGCGAGGGTCAATATATAGCAGGCAGTATCGTCTCTATTGCGACCGGCTGGATTTTCAAGGATATGCCTGGCATCATTCTCATTCCAATGATTCTTATTATGGGTATTATTGCAGGAGGTATTTGGGGCGGTATTGCGGGCTATCTTAAAGCACGTTTTGGCGTCCACGAGGTTATTACCACCATCATGCTGAATTATATCGCCTTACACACCTCAAATTATTTGGTTCGAACTGTACTTAATCCTGAGACGCTCATTCCAGGATCAGTTAGGGAGGCATTTACAGTTCCGATTCCCGAACAAGCAAAGCTATTAAAGCTTAACGAAATCCTTCCTCAGTTCACTTATTCCAGCGCACATGTAGGCATTTTTATAGCCATCGCTGCCGCTATATTCATCTATTTTCTACTGTTTAAAACAACAGTTGGTTATGAGATCAGATCTGTGGGCCTCAGCCCGGATGCCGCTGAGTATGGTGGAATCAGCAAAGAAAAAAATACGATACTGGCCATGTTTATAGCCGGGGGATTATCGGGCCTTGCCGGAGCCGTTCAGGTCACTGGGTTGATATACTCTGTCAACCAGGTGGCGATGATGCCAGGATATGGATTTACTGGGATATCCGTTGCTCTGGTTGGTGTTAGCCATCCTTTAGGTGTTTTGGCCAGCGGACTGCTGTTCGGCATCTTGGATAACGGCGCCAGACAAATGCAGTTGGCGGGGATCCCAAAGGAAATTACCGGCATTATTCAGGCTGTCATCCTCATATTTATTGCGGGAGAGCTTATTGTGAAGTTTATTTCCGAGCGCAGAAAAAAAGAACTCAAGAATAGCAAAGCAAAGGAGGTGAAGTGACATGGCAGAAGGTGCAATTATCATTGCTGTTTTAGCTTCAGCTATCAGACTGGCAACGCCTCTTATTTTAGCGGCCCTTGGCGGCGTTTTCTCAGAAAGATCCGGCGTTGTGAACATTGGTCTTGAGGGTATCATGATCATAGGAGCTTTCTCTGCAGTTCTTTTTACCCATATCACCGGAAATCCCTGGCTCGGTGTTGTTGCCGCTATGATATTCGGCATGCTAACAGCCTCAATTTTAGCCGTTTTAGCAATCAATCTTCGTGGGAATCAGATCATTGCAGGCGTAGCTATCAATCTGCTTGCCCTCAGCCTATCGGCATTTTTACTGGAACTTATTTGGAAAAGATCCGGCGCAACCCCTTCAGTGCCCCATGCGCTGACGACAAATCCCAAAGGCCTTGAATTTTTGGAAAAAATACCAGTGCTAGGTGACTTATTCTCTAAATTTACCCCTTTTGTTTACATTGCTTTCATATTGGTGGGGGTTACGTATTACGTGCTCTTCAAAACACCGCTTGGTCTTCGCATTAGAGCAGTGGGAGAACACCCGAGAGCGGCAGAAACTGTTGGCATCAGCGTCTATAAGATCAGATGGCTGTGTGTTCTGATCAGCGGACTCTTGGCCGGTCTAGCCGGAGCGTCGTTATCAATCGGCACAATTAGTTTATTTAGAGAAGGCATGATTGCAGGGCAGGGTTTTATTGCTCTAGCCGCTATGATTTTCGGCAAGTGGCATCCTGTCGGAGCTATGTTTGCTTGTTTGTTCTTTGGCTTGACTTCAGCCATTCAGATACTGGCTCAGACAATAGGTATAGATTGGGCGCCGGAATTCTTGCTTATGATTCCTTATGTCGCCACGATCGTAGCTTTGGTTGGTGTCGTTGGCAAAGCCGTAGCGCCGGCATCAGATGGGCTGCCTTACGAAAAGGGCGAGAAATAAACAATAGCTTTGTTTTAAGCAGACGCTGAAAACAAAGCTATTTTAATCAGAATTGGATATGCATACAGTGAATAGGGTCGCTACCACCATTTGACTTGAGCCTGGGCTACCATTTGAATAGCTGGACGCCTATTTCTCGGATCTGGTGCAGTAGTACCCGGCATCAAGACCGTTTTCTTTATACACGTCACAATCGGCGCAGATGCAAGCTTTTTCCTCGTCGATACACTTGCTATTGCCAAAAGCGCAGAACATACTATCAATGTGCTCGGCATGGGCGATATTAGTGACAACACCTTTGACGATGCTCGGCACTGCCTTGATCTTGCAGGTAAAAGTATAAGTGGGGCATAGGTGGCAGACGCATTTCGTTAAATTCGACATCGATTTTTCTACTTTACTCATAACAAACCTCCTATTAATTTTAAATTGAATTTTTTGATTAATATCATTTTATAGTGATTCACCATCAAAGTCAAAGGAATTCAAAGGAGTTGCAGTTGAACAAGGTTGAACAAGGTAAGTTGAGTGAGTGATAAAATAATTCTTGACAAGGAGACTCAACTAATATAGTATGATTCTGTTAGCAAAATAATTTTGCTGATGGATGATTTTTTTCGATACAAACTCTCTTTAATTATTTAAGGTAGAATGTCCAGAGAATAATGAAGTCCAACTTAATTAAGGAGGTAAACTAATATGACAGAATTAAAAGACAAGAGCTTGGTATGCAAGGATTGTGGTGCTACTTTTACTTTTACTGAAGGCGAACAGGCTTTCTACAAAGAAAAAGGATTTGAAAATGAGCCACAAAGATGTGCAGAATGCAGAGCTGCTAAAAAAAGACAGAGCAGAAGCAACAACTACGACCGATAAATAAGAGTTGAAAACAAGAGAGCGAATAGCTCTCTTTTTTTATGTAAAAAATGCTGTATTGTATGTGTGTATAAGGCGATATATAATGTGACATGTTGCAGTAGTGTCATACTGAGCATGTGACATATTGCGAGGACGTCATAATGTGGAGGAGGAACTACTTATGGAGGTTATCCAATTTTTTAAAGATCTGTTTATGCTTAAATATCTCCCTGATTTAAGCATGAATGCAAGCTATGGACTACTGTTTATCATTGGCCTTCTCACATCTTTTCATTGCCTGGGCATGTGCGGTGGCATTGTCCTTTCCCAAACCACAGGAAAAGAAGAAAATGACCCGGCAAATAAAGAAGGGCAAAAGCAGTCCTGGTTTGTTCTTTCCGCCAAATACAATTTGGGTAGAGTGATTGCCTATACTTTAGTAGGAGGAGTTGTAGGCGGGCTGGGTCAGATCATCAGTTTTCCAGGTATCTGGAAAGGTGTTGTTCCTATTGTTGGCGGACTTTTCATGGTGATTATGGGCATCAACTTACTTGGCGCCTTTCCCTTACTGCGAAAGCTTAATATCCGCATGCCATATTTTGCTGTAAGAAAAATAACGGGCGGCAAAAAATATACACCTTTTTATATAGGCCTTCTAACAGGACTTATGCCCTGCGGGCCTCTTCAAATTGTTCAGCTTTATGCACTTGGAACAGGGAGCATCATTAATGGTGCAATATCCATGTTTGTTTTTTCCTTGGGAACCGTACCCATGTTGTTTGGTCTGGGTGGGCTCAATACGATTTTGAATAAAAAGCAGACCAAATCTATTCTCAAAGTCAGTGCTGTGCTGGTCATTGTTCTCGGAGTGATTATGATGGGCAGAGGACTTGCATTATCTGGTATTCAAGCAATACCATCCGCAGGCCCTATAATGACAGTTTCTAAAGAGACGGGGATTGCAAAAATTGTGGGAACAAATCAACTCGTTGAAACCACAATCGGTACGGATTATTACCCGCCTATAGTCGTTAAAAAGGGAATCCCTGTAATATGGACGATCAAGGTAAAGGCAGAAAATCTCAATACCTGTAATAACGCCATTGTCATACAAAAATTTGGGATTGAGAAAGCTCTGGCTGTGGGTGATAATATCGTAGAGTTTATTCCCGTTGAAAATGGGGATATGGTTTATACCTGCTGGATGGGCATGATCAAGAGCAAAATCACTGTGGTGGATGATCTGGGAGGCATACAAAAATGACCGAAAAGACAACGCTGAATATCTATGGCATGACCTGCGCTTTATGTACCATCAATATTGAAGAAAAAATAAAAAAAATTGACGGCATTAGTACAGCAACAGTAAGTTATGCATCAGAAAAAGCTAAAGTTGAGTTTGATTCGTCTGTCATTGAGTTGCCAAAGATTATTAAGGCAATTGAATCCTTAGGCTTTTCCGTGGAAGAATCATCCAAGGAAGCAAATCAAACTGGTATAAGCAAGAGCGAAGAGGCTAGAATAAAATTAAGAAACCTCGTGATTTTATCGATGGTCTTATGCACACCTTTGCTTTTTATTATGGTTTTAGACTCCTGGGATTATCTTGTCGAGGCTTTTGCGCCAAACTATAGATATCCATTGATGTCTGCTGTTGCTTATGTGCGGCTACATGCAGCAATCATTAACAATTGGCAATTCCAGCTTGTTGATGCAACCATTATCCAGTTCTTTATCGGTTTTCGCTTTTACAAAAACGCCTATTATGCTTTGAGAATAGGAAAAACCAATATGGATCTATTAGTCGCCATCGGAACGACGGCAGCTTATTTGCTCAGTATCTATCGCGTTACCCTAGGCAGACCCATCAATTTTATCCCTATGAAAAGCGTTTTTGGCGAATATGTTGTCATGAATAATACCTACTTTGAAGTTTCTGCTGTAATCATTACCCTTGTCCTTCTTGGAAAATATATAGAGATGATTGCCAAGGGCAGGACCTCTCAAGCCATGCAAAAGCTCATATCACTAAAAGCTAAAACAGCCAGGATTATGCGGGACGGTCAGGAAATAGATATTCCCATTGAGGAAGTCGTTATTGGCGATGTTATTGTGGTTAGACCAGGGGAAAAAATTCCGGTAGATGGCATCATAGTTGAAGGTTATTCTACCGTTGACGAATCTATGTTGACGGGAGAAAGTATCCCTTCAGATAAAATGGAGAATGATTTTGTTGTCGGAGCTTCTCTCAATAAAAATGGTACATTTAAATTCAGAGCGACTAAAATTGGAGATGAGACCGTTCTCGCTAATATCATTAAACTGGT
>JANYJS010000080.1 GCA_025361765.1 Bacillota bacterium | reverse complement strand
CAGGTCGATGGGAGCGTCCTTTAGGACGAAAGCACTGAGTCTGTGGACTCTATGGCATCTGAGAGTTGTGTAGTACGAGTCAGCCGATTCCTCTGACTCGCGGTGAGCGTATTTTTGCACCGTCTATTGCCACACTCTCACGATGGATACTCAGGCGCAACATTCCTACTGAGATCATGCACTTATTTATATGTCATTTTCCCTAAAACCGTCGTTTTGGGGCTAAAAAATGAACTTTATTTTCAGGGGCACTGTTACCGCTCTGGAATTCTACCGGTCTGCTGGGGGGACCACTGCAAATGGGGGTTTCCGACGGTAAGAATCATGAATACCCCTCTAGATATGTATGTGACACTGATTCCCCACACTTACCGGTTTGAGCATATTTTCTCAATTAGAGGAAAGAAAGTTACAAACCACAATAGGCATTATGGTTTTATCAGAAAATATATTTTGCGAGTTTCTCAAGTAGAGGGGTAAAGGGATAGCCAGACGCGGGTTGAGCAAACCGGTAGACCTGGACAAATCGGTAGAGTAACGAGGGTTCAACAACTCGCAAGCAAACCGGTAGATATCAGGCTGATCGGGAGATTATGGGGCAGGGAAAACAGGGGGGAATACGAGCAATCGTTGGTGTTCTTATAATGATTTTCCGCTAAAATGAATTATAAGAGGAAACAGTGGAATTAAAGTATTCTTTTTCTGAATTGCCACAGAGAATTCAGGACCAACTGCGAGAGCTTGGACATGATGATGCAAATTTTCTCTGTGCCATAAAAACTGAATTTAAACCCAACTCAACAATACCAAGTCTATGGGTTGTACTTACTAATCATCGCTTACTTCTTTGCAGTACACATAAAACGAGAGGGTATTGGGATGGCTACACACCCGGAGAACTAAGCTGTATTAAGCTAAGCAGAGGATTTACAGGAAGAATCCAACTTGAGATACTTTATGCGGACATTGAACGACCTGATCTATCACTTCTTTTATCCGTCAATACCTCGGACGAAGAAGCCGAAGAACTGATAGTAAAGTGTAACGAGTTTATCCGTCATTCCCTCCCGAGGGAAGGTTATCGTGTCTTGCCCCCCCGAAGCCGGAAGCGTATCTCAAGCTGACACTTGCCGAGTATCTTCCTTCCCCATTACAGCCCTAGATGCAGCCATAAGGGAAGGTGTACATTTCTCATAAGAGCGGCTATATTTCGCCCCTATGGGTGAAGACACCAACCCCCACAAAATCCACCCTTCCATCTTGAAAGCAGCAGCCAGCATCACTGCGAAGAGAGCAAAGACAGTGATTGACCACATTATCAAGCATGGTCACATCACCACAGAAGAGCTTACTGACCGCTATGGATATTCCCATCCTCCAAGAGCAGCAAGGGATGTCAGAGAACAAGGCATTCCCCTAGTAACCTTCAAAGTCAGAGCTAAGAATAAGAGGTCCATTGGGGCTTATAGGTTTGGCAATCCTGATAAAATTGAAGCACACAAGCTTGGAGGCAGAAAAGTCTTTTCCAAAGCCTTCAAGCAATTGCTGATTAAAAAATATGGTTCAAAATGTGCCATCAGCAGCGAACCATACGAAGAAATATACCTTCAAATTGACCATAGACTTCCCTATGAAGTTGCAGGGGAAGGGATTGGAGATGAAACACAGCCTGAATTGTTTATGCTACTTTCAGGAGCAGCACAAAGGCAAAAATCATGGTCTTGTGAACACTGTGAGAACTTCAGGACCTTGAAACAAATTGAAAAATGCCAAACTTGCTATTGGGCATATCCTGAAAACTATTCCCATGTTGGGCTGAAAGAAGAAAGAAGGGTTGATATCACCTTTTCAAACACTGAAGCTATGATTTATGACAACCTGAGAGCACAAGCTGAAAAGACGAAGACCACACTTCAATCTGTCATTAAAACAGCACTGAAATCGGCTGCGGAGTTCCGCTCCCTATTAGATGCTCTCAAATAATTCTTTTTGGGAGTGCTTTATTTCAGCTTTAGTTTTATTCTTTTTCGCCAATGCAGGAGATAGATATAAAGATTCAATTGTGACTTCATCTCTTCCCAACAGAGTTGCTTGGGAAGACCTGCCTGCATTCAGAGAAACTTTAACAAGTCGCAATTCACCTGGAAGTTCACTGCCGTAAGTTCTATCTCCACAAGTACCATCAAAGCTTAGCAGAAAAGGAATATTTCTTTCATTGAGCGAATCCAATCCTTCAATCAATTCATCCATATTTAAAATATGTGCATATCTTTGATCTCTTTTTCCACTTGTTCCCTGCCAAGGAGGGTCCATATAAACACAGTCATTTGCGGTGCATGATTTCAAGACCTTTCTGAAGTCACCCCTCTTAATATCTGTCTTGTGTTTGAGCATCTTGGACACGGCATGAACTTCCTTCATCAGCTTTTCGGGCTTCAACCCCAATCTTCTGTTATCCGGTCCTTGATTGAACTCCCCTTCATTATTGAATCTAACTGCGTTCTTGACACATCTCGCAACCAAATAAAGAAGAGCAGAAGGGGATTGTGTTTTGTTATAACCGTCCCTCACCTGCTTATAGAATTCAGCAGGATCGGTAAGCTGACCATGCCAAAGAGCATAATATTCTTCAATCAGCTTTTGGGGATGATGAATAATCATTTCCCACAAATCAGACAGTGTTTCAAGCTTGTCTGAAATCACATAGTGTTTTGCTTTATTATTTGCAGCAGCAGCCAATGTGATGGCAGCGGAACCCGCAAAGGGTTCGTAAAAGCATTCAATATCAAAATTCATGAAAGTAAGAATATTAGCAGCCAATTTCCTTTTGCTGCCTTGATATGGAATAACATGTGGAGCCCGCCTAATCATTTCTTTGATCCATTAAGCTTATACAGTATATTTCTATGAACGCCATATTTCTTAAACAAGGGCTTTTCCCCTGCTTTAATCCTTTTCTTCTCTTTCCTATAAACAATGGAATAGAGAGAGTTGACGGGGGTTTCTCCCCGCAAGCAATCAGGTTCAATCTTCCTGATTTCTTTCACAATCTGATGTAGTGCTAAGCCATGGTTGTGTTCTTTTAGGACTTCAACCATCAAATCCTCAACCCTGCTGATACGCCTTGACCAAGTCACTTTCATTGCTCTTTTTGAAAGGTGACATCCAACGATAGCAAAGGAACGGAAAGAACGAGATTAGAGTTATTATCTTTCGTGGGGCGAGAACTGCCTCGCCCGAGATGTAAGTTTCACTAACTCAGCCGATTTCATTCTCGCCGTGAGATGCTTGCCATAGTGTTGAGAGATGATCTTTACAGAAGGTCCGCAGTTGGTTGCAAGCAAGAAATATCTCGCCCATTCCGAAGGGGTCGAGCGATGTGGAAGTCTATCAGAGTGAGAAGAAGAAAAGTTGTGTTTGTAGAGGGCGAAGGTTGGTGGCGCAGAGGACACCAAACCGCATGATCGTATTGTCGGTGTAGAATTCTTGTGAACCGTGCCCTTGCCCCACCAATAGTGCCCTCTTCGCGGCTCCTAGCGGTCTAAATCACCGACTGAAAGTCTGACAGAGAGAGTGTCGCGTTGGCGATCGGAGGGGCGTGTAGAAGGTCTGCGAGGAGCCCAGAAACGATCAGAAACGAGTTTATACCTGTTTATAACTTCATGCGTCACATAACTAATTGAATTATATGATAATAAATTAAGATTGATCGTTTAGGAAACCGCTGCTCTATCCAACTGAGCTACGGGGGCAGTCAACGTTTTCAACTATTTAGATTGGTGGGCTGGTTGGTCAGTTCCACCAAGTGTTCCCGGCGTGTTCCGTTGAGGGTATGTGTTAAGGGTTTTCGCT
>JANYJS010000074.1 GCA_025361765.1 Bacillota bacterium | reverse complement strand
AAAAGATTCTACAAAAAAAAGAGAATATAATTATAAAAAAGGTCATCCTGGCGGACCTGGTCGGCCGAAGGATCCGCCTGAGCTTGTAGTTCTAAAAATGTTAACTAAAACTGAACTTGAGCTTTTGATGAATACCTTGCTAACTAAATCAAAAGAAGAGCTAAAGGCAATTAAAGTTCATGGAACTGCAATCCAAATGTCAATGGCCGCAATCATTCTAAAATCCATTGAAGGCGGAGATCATTTCAGACTTCAGTTCTTCATCGAAAGATTGCTCGGTAAAGTTCCAGACAAAGTTGAACATGATGCTTCTGATGAATTGATTAAAGCATTGGATCGTTTGTAATCGATGTCTCAAAAGCATCAGGCGGAATTAGAGCTTGCAAAGAAAGTCTCAAAATACAAATTCGATCCACTCAGCTTTGTTAAACGTGCTTATTCATGGGGATCAGGAAAGCTTGCGGACTCTCCAGGCCCTAGGGCTTGGCAAGAAGACATTCTTGGAACAATTTCAAATCACCTTGATGATCCAGCAAAAAGATATCAGCCTTTACAAGTGGCGGTCGCTTCTGGACACGGAATTGGCAAGTCAGCCCTAATTGGGCAAATCATAAATTGGGCAATGTCTACACATACCGATTGTAAAGTCGTTATGACGGCAAATACTGAAAATCAGCTAAGCACCAAAACAATGCCTGAAGTAGCAAAATGGTTTAGTCTATCCCCGACTGCCAATTGGTTTAAAGCAAACGCTACAAGCATTCATTCAAGCTTTAAAGGGCGTGAACGGACTTGGCGGCTAGATGCCGTAACTTGGTCAGAAAACAATACAGAGGCCTTTGCAGGACTTCACAATAAGGGTAAAATCATCATTCTGATATTTGATGAGGCTTCATCTATCTCAGACAAGGTCTGGGACGTTGCCGAAGGTGCCTTAACGGATGAAAACACTATCATCATTTGGCTCGTATTTGGTAACCCAACCCGCAATACCGGAAAGTTCAAAGACTGCTTTGGAAAGAATAGGCATCGCTGGGTTACATCTCAAATCGATTCTAGAACAGTTGATGGCACAAATAAGGAGAAGATTGAAGCCTGGATCAATGATTATGGCCTAGACTCTGACTTCGTTAAGGTTCGTGTTCGTGGAATGTTTCCTTCAGCATCACTTAAGCAGTTCATTTCAACAGAAGATGTCGATAAAGCATATGATCGTAAAATAGACCAAAAAGACTATGATTTTGCTCCAAAGATCATTTCCCTAGACCCAGCATGGGAAGGTGGCGATGAATTGGTCATTGGAATGCGCCAGGGACTCAAATTCAGCATTTTAAGAACATTGATGAAGAATGATAACGATTTTGATATCGCAGGCATCCTGGCCCGTATATGCGACGAGGAAAAGCCAGATGCTGTGTTCGTCGATGGTGGATTTGGCACCGGTATCGTATCATATGGCAAAACCCTTGGTTATAAATGGCAGATTGTATGGTTTAGTGAGGCATCTACAGATATTGGATGTATTAATAAGCGCGCCGAAATGTGGAATTTGATGAAGATCTGGCTAAAAGAAGGTGGATGCCTTCCGGCTGATCCAAATCTTCAGCAAGAACTCATTGGTCCAGAAACAGTCGCAAGGCTTGATGGAAAGATCCAGCTTGAAGCCAAGAAAGATATGAAGGCTCGTGGGCAAAGATCTCCCAATCGTGCCGATGCCTTAGCATTAACTTTTGCTCATCCAGTAAGCAAAAAGCGTAAACCTGAGAAAGAAAACAGATATCAAGACATTGGCTCTCAAGGCTCTGATTGGATGGGTTAGTTTTTCGCAATAATTGGACTTGTAATTTTTACAATTCTAATAAACGATCTAACCAATGTCTGAATTTCAAGATGATAAAACATCAGCAGCGGATGAAGATCAGCGGATTATCCAAGAAGCTAAAAAGTTCTTTGATATGGTCGCAGAGGCTGAAGCTCAATACCGCAAAGATGCGGTTGAGGATCTAAAGTTCTTTACTGGCGAACAATGGCCTGACGATATCAAAACTCAGCGTAGTTCTGAAGGCCGTCCATGTCTGACTATCAATCGCGTAGCCCAGTTAGTTCGTCAAATAACCAATGATCAAAGACAGAATCGCCCCTCCCTTAAGGCGTATCCGTTTGACTCAAAAGCTGACATTGAAACGGCAGAAGTAATCCAAGGATTATTCAAAAATATTGAATACAATTCTAATGCAGACTTTGCATATGATACTGCGTGCCATTATCAGGTTATCGCAGGCAAAGGATTCTTCAGAATTGGAACGGATTATTCTGATCCAATGTCCTTTGATCAAGACCTTAAGGTAATGCTCATTGAGAACCCATCCTCGGTATATTTTGATCCATTCTCAATTGAACCAGATGGTAGCGATGCCAACAAATGTTTAATCGCAGATGACATCTCACAAGAATCATTTAAAGAGAAATATCCAGACGCACAGTTATCGCAAATGAGTGATTGGAAATCGGTTGGCGATGGCAATGTTGGTTGGGTCACCGTCGACGGATGCCGTATTGCTGAATATATGGTTCGTCAGTATAAGCGTGAGCAGATTCTTCATCTTTCAAGTGGCGATACGTTTTTAGCTAAGCAGTATGAAGAAGGTATGGATTTTGGCCAAGATGAAAAAGGCAAACCAATCACAGTTATTGGGAAAAGAACCGCCTTAATTCCGACTGTTAAGCTTTATAAAATCAATGGCGTTGAAATTCTTGAGAAAACAGAATGGCCTGGAATGTGGATTCCAGTTATTCCGGTATATGGCGATAGAACAAATGTCGACGGTAAAATTCATATTGAGGGGATCATCAGAAATGCCAAAGATGCTCAAAGGGCATATAATTTCTGGACCTCTGCTGAAACTGAAGCAATTGCTCTTGCTCCTAAATCTCCATGGGTTATGGCCGATGGACAAGACGAAGGCTATGAACAGCAGTGGCGTGATGCGAATAGAAAGAATTTCTCTGTCTTAAAATATAACCCAGTTTCTCTTGGTGGTGAATTAATTGGTCCGCCAAAGCGAAATGTGGAAGAGCCTGCAGTTCAAGCTATCACTCAAGCAAAAACTCTAGCAGCTGATGATATGAAGGCTACAACTGGCGTTTATGATGCCGGCGTTGGAGCTCAGGGTCCAGAGTCTAGCGGTATCGCAATTCAAAAGCGCAATACTCAGATCCAAACAACCAATTTTCATTATTCAGATAATTTTAATCGCTCGCTCAAACACGCTGGTCGCATCATGATGGATGCAATTCCTAAGGTTTACGACACGGCAAGAGCTGTTCGCATTCTTAAAGATGATGGAACTACGAGCATGGTTGCCATTAATCAAATCTTTATGAAGAGCGGGCAGCCAAAAAGACACGATATGGACATCGGTAAATATGATGTTGCTGTAGAAAGTGGACCAAGCTTTGCCACAAAACGAATGGAAGCAGCACAATCTCTTGAAAAAGTTATTCGTGCATATCCGCAGCTTATGACGGTCGCTGGAGATCTATTAGTTCAAAATATGGACTGGCCAGGGGCGCATCAACTTGCAGAGCGCTTACGTAAAACCATTCCGCCAAATCTTCTCGATAATGATGGAGAAATGCCTATTCCTCCGCAGGTTCAGGCACAACTTTCTCAGGCCCATATGCTGCTTGACCAGTTTAGCAAACAAACTGCTGAGATGTCTGACATCATCGAAAAGAAAAAACTTGAGCTCGCGTCTAAAGAAAAAATTGAATTTGCCAAACTCCAAATGGCTGCTGAAATTGCCCTTCTTAAAGAAGGATCTAAATCAGCGGAGTTTAGCCTTGAAAAACAAATTGAGCTTCTGGATCGCGAACAAGCGATTCTTGCGGCCAATCAGCCATTATCAACTTTGTCTCAAAATCCCGGCGCTGGCGGTAAATCTGCTGCGATGCCTGGACAACAAAACATGCCTACTGGCGGGCCACCACCAGGCTAACATCACCTAAAAGGGGTTAAAATGTCCATTACAATGGTTTCTACAGATTCGGCTCAAGACGTTACCAAAGCTCTTGGTATGTATAAACCCAATCCAGAAACAAAAACTTCCGCTCCGGCAGTAGAGGCTCAAGCAGCTGAATCAGTCGGTGAAACACAAGAAGCATCGGAATCTTCTTTAGAATCGACTGAAGCTTCATCTTCAGATGCTGCAGATGTCGATCAAACCCAGGATGCAGATTCTCAAGCTATTGAGAAGGCAGCTGGCAAGGATAAAAAAGGCGGTTTTCAGCGTCGAATCGATAAGCTTACTAAAGCCAGGACTCTTGCTGAACAAGAAAGAGATCAGCTTCGTGAGGAGAATTTAAGACTTAAGCAGTCTCAAAATAAGCCTCCAGTAAGCGCGCAGGAACAAGTTTCTGCACAAGGCGCAACCGATCTAGAGCCAAACCCCGAACAATTCGAAACTGTAAGAGATTATTTGAAAGCTCAAACACGCTGGGAAATTAAGCAAGAACAGAAAAAATCTGATCTAGCTAAGAAAAATTCCGATGCTAAAAGTGCCTTTCAAAATAAAGCTGAAGAGTTTGATAAAAAAGTTCGGGAATTCAAAAAAGTAACTGCTGATTATAATGATGTAGCGACTGAATTTGATGAGGCTTATCCTGCTGGCATGCCGCACTCGATAATTGATATCATCTCAGAGTCAGATCACGGCCCACAAATTATGTATGATCTTGCAAAAGACCATGAAGAATTTGAACGAGTATCAAAGCTTTCAACTATTGCATTAGCAAAAGAGATTGGAAGACGTGAGGCTAAGATCACGACTAATCCTGGGGCAAATCAATCAACAAAAAACAAAACGACTGGTGCTCCTGCTCCAATGACCCCAGTTAGAGGATCATCTGCAGTAAGCACAAAAGACCCAGGCGACATGACTATGCGTGAATATAATGCATGGCGCGACGCTGGCGGCGGTCGATAACACGAAAGGATTAAAAAATGGCAGGCAATCAAATTTTAACAATTAGCATGATCACGCGAGAATCTTTGCGGGTCCTGCGAAATAACTGTGTAGCTTCAAACTATGTCAATCGTGAATACGATGAGCAGTTTGCTATCTCCGGCGCAAAAATCGGCGATACCCTGAACGTTCGTAAACCAGCACGTTACATCGGCCGATCTGGTCCTGTATTGAAGGTTGAAGCACAAACTGAGACCTTTGATCCATTGGTGCTTTCTAACCAAGATGGCGTGGATATTGAGCTTACAACTAAGGATATGACTTTGAGCATGGATGATTTCTCAAAGCGTTTCTTGGAACCAGCTCTTGCAAACGTTGCCAACAAGATTGACCGTGCAATTCTTTTAAAAGCATTGGGTGTTTACCAATCAGTTGGAACTCCAGGCGTTACACCAAACACATTGGCAATCTTCCTTGCTGCTAAAGCAAAGTTGGATTTCGCAGCTGCTCCGCGTGACAAAATGCGTACCATCTTGCTTGATCCAAATGCTGAAGCCGGGATCATTAACAATCTGACTACTCTATTCAATCCATCTAAAGAGATTTCTGCTCAATATTTGGAAGGTGAAATGGGTCGTGCGATTGGTTCTCGCTGGAACATGGATCAGAACATTATCAGCATCGTGAATGGAACACATGGCGGTTCCCCTCAAGTTGCTTCTAATGCATCTCAAGGTGGAAGCTCGATCGCTACAAGCGGTTGGACTGCAAGCCAAACAGTTCTTAGCAAAGGTGAAGTTTTCACAGTTAGTGGTGTGTTTTCGGTTAATCCGCAATCACGTCAATCTACTGGTCAATTACAGCAATTCGTTTGCTTGGCTGACGTTGTATCAGATGGTTCAGGTTTAGCGACCATTTCGGTTGCTCCAGCAATGAACTCTACTGGTCAATTCCAAAACATGAGCGCATTGCCTTTGTCTGGTGCTACCATCAGCTTGTCTGGCGCTGGTTCTGCAACTCAAATTCTAAATCTGAACTTCCATCGGGACGCGTTCATTCTTGGAATGGCAGATCTTATGATGCCTAAAGGCGTTCATGCGGCTGCTCGAGTTAGTGATAAAGAAACAGGCTTCTCGATTCGTATGGTTCAGGCATATGACATCGTAAATGACATGATGCCATGTCGTCTTGATGTATTGTATGGTGTATCAGCTCCGTATCCAGAATTAGCTTGTCGTATTTCAGGTTAATAATCGGGCTTAACTAGAAATAGTTAGGCAGCGCCGAGGGCTAAAGATCCAAGGCGCTGCTTGCCCACCAAACTTAATAAGGAAGGAAATTTTATATGGCAAATCCAGGACCAGCAATTACAAGTACACCACTAACGGTGCGAGATAATGTTCCACAATCAGATGGCCATCAGCTTGGCCAATCTGCTTCAGAACTAATCGGCTTTTGGGGCGCAACTCCAATTGTTCAACCGGTTCCAGCGGCTAACGTTCATACTGTTGCAGCAGGCTCAGTGACCTCTGTTTTCGTCAATACTACATTTGATGGAAGCAATGGAAGCTCTGCTTATACAGTTGGCGATATTGTTGCGGCTTTAAAAGCTGCCGGACTACTAGCGAAATAATTAGTTTGACGGCCTCTTAATTGGGGCCGTCTTTTAAAGGAGATTTTATGCATAGTTTTCCACGATGGGTTCATCATCCAGAACATAAAGAGAAGCTTGTTCATAGCAAAGAAGAGCTCGAAGCTCTTGGCAAAGGATGGGGTCATGATTCATCTGTTTGGCGATCTCCTAAGATTGAAGAAGTTCATAGCATTCCAGAGGTTGAGCTTGAGAAAATTCATGCTCCTATTGTTGAGCCTGAACCAGAGATTGAGATTGAAATTGAGCAAGAACATATCTCCAATGATGTTGAAATTTCATACTCGCAAGAAGTCTCAGAAAAGCCGAAGCAAAAGGGTAAAAAAGGCGGAAAACAAAGCGCATAAACGCTCTGTTTATTTAAAAAAGAAACGCAATAAACTTTTCACATTGAGGCAATCATGAAGGTCAGAGACGTCATAAGAAGCTCTTTTTTAAAAATTGGCGTCTTGGCAGCTGGCGAAGATCCGGCCGCTGATCAATTGCAAGATGCTATTTTTGACTTATCTTTGATGCTTGATACATGGTCCTCCGAACGCCTGTTCATTTCAAAACTTGCAACAGAGGCCTTCACCTTTAATATTTCTCAAAGCAAATATACAATGGGTCCAGGTGGAGATTTTGACACCACAAGACCAATGTTCTTTGAGGCATGTGCAATCAGAGTTCAATATGGAACTCCTGAGCAAGTTGATATTCCATGTCCAATTATGAATGCCGATGAGTGGGCAGATCTTAGTGTTAAAAATACTCAAGGGGTTTTTCCAACGCGCATGTGGCCAAACTTCACAGACACTCTTGTGGAGCTTAATTTCTGGCCAATTCCAACAACTGTTCAGCAAGTATATATTACAAGCTGGAAGCCTTTATTGGGTTTAAACAATGCAGATTTGGATGTCATGCTACCGCCAGGATTTGCCGAGACGATTATTTATAACTTAGCATTAAGACTATGCCCAAGTTATGGCAAAGAGCCGTCTGGAACTATTGCAGCTCTTGCGAATAGCACAAAGGCCAAACTTAAGACATCTATCGGGGCTCAAAAGAATTATCTTATGCGCGTGGATGAGGCGATTTCTTCTAAACAGAAGGTTTTCAATTATCTAACTGGAGAGGCATAATACATGCGGTTTCCTGGGTTTGTTGGTGGATCATATCAGATGCGATCAATCACTACTGATTGTCAGCGCTGTATAAATCTATACCCAGACATCGATGAAATGACAACATCCGGACAAGGCGCAAAGGCACCACCGACCGCAAAAGAGGCTGAGATTGGAGCTCTGCTTGGAACTCCTGGCCTTAGGCTACTTCAAGAGCTTCCAACCTTACCAGTGCGTGGCGTCTGGGCAGTCAGGAATTATTCAAGAGTATTTGCGGTATCTGGCAATAAATTCTATGAGCTTGTCAATTCAGGCGGAGTTTATTCCGAGATAGAGCTTGGAACTCTGTTAACATCATCTGGTCCTGTCGGCATCTCTGATAATGGAATCCAGATTTGCATCGTTGATGGTGCCAATGGATATTCTTATACCTTGCTTGAAAATAGCATTTTACCGGCAGCATATGATTTCACAGCCTTCGCCCCAGCCAATGCAACTGCTGGAGCGACATATACCAATAATGCACAAACCTTTACTGTTTTATATGATATCGCCCTATCTACATTGCTTCAGACAACAGGAACCGGAGATCCATTAGCTAGTGATGTTTTGACGTTAGCTAGCGGCACTGGTGATGCGACAATAGCATATGCATCTTTTTCCATAACGTCTCAGATGCCTTGGATGGCAAACACAGCGTATGCAATTGGCGATACGATAATCCCGACTGTTGGCGGATATATTTATACTGCCATTGTTGCAGGAACTACCAGCAATTTTCCTCCAAACTTTCCAACTACTAGATTTTCAACAGTTTATGATGGTTCAGTTATTTGGCAGAGATCATCATCGTTTATGCAGATTAAAGACCCAGCTTTTCTTGGATCAAACGTCATTACTTATCAAGACGGATACTTTTTCTTTGCAAAACCAAATACAAATCAGCTTTATTGCTCGGATGTATTTGCAACAACGTTTAACGGACTAAACTTCGTTAATCTTGAGGGGTCAACTGCCCCAATTCTTAATTTGGTCTCTATGCACAGACAGCTTTATGTCCAGACGACTGAAACAACTGAAATTTACTATGATGCCGGAGTTTCACCTGGATTTCCATTTTCAAGAATCAACGGTGGTTATCTAGATCAAGGATTGGCTGCCCAGTTTAGTCTGGCTCAGACTGCCAATGCCATTTTCTGGCTGGGACAGGATAGGTCTGGAAATAATATCGTATATACGACATCCACATTCTTGCCGCAAAGAATTTCAACGTTCCCAGTTGAAGAGCAACTCGAAGAATATGAAACCACCGCTGATGCGATTGGATATACATATACTGAAGGCGGCCATAGCTTTTATGTCCTAAACTTTCCGACAGCTCAGAAAACATGGTGCTATGATATCTCAACTGGGTTTTGGCATGAGCGCGCTTACAATCAAAATGGCAATCTTGTTATGCAACTTGGTGTCTATCATCAGTTTGGATTTGGAATCCATATTATGGGCTCTTATGCTGATGGAAAAATTTATGAAATGTCTCAAGATATCTTTACCGACAATGGGACTGTCATTATCAGAAAGCGGATCGCGCCCCATCTAGCAAAAGACATGGTTAGAATGTTTTATTCATCGCTCCAGCTAGATATTCAGCAGGGCGTTGGTCTTGACGGTATCCAGCAAGGTGATAATCCTATTTGCATGTTGCGCTTTTCAGATGACGGGGCAAGAACATGGTCGAACATAAAAGACGCTGGAATCGGCAAAATCGGTGAATATAAAAAGCGTGCTATTTTCTGGCGCCTTGGATACGCAAGAGATCGGGTGTTTGAAATTACCATATCAGATCCAGTTTTCGTTGCTCTCGTTGGAGCTGAGATTTATATGGATAGTGGTAATAGCTGATGGGCTCAAATGTCATTTCTCCAGTCCCTAATGATCAACCATTAGCAGATCAAAACGGAATGCCCAGCCAGGCCTGGGTTGGGTTTTTTAATGATTTATGGCGTCGCGCTGGGGGATCAAATGCATCATCAAATACATCACTTCAAGATCAGATCAATGTTGTGTCCTCATCGCCGGCAAATACAATCAAGGGGAACAATACCCTTTCGACCCAAAAAACAATTGATTTAATTCCAACGGCCGTAACGGCAATGCTTAGTTTGTTCAATGCCTCAAACAAAGGTCTTGTGCCACCATCTGGCGGCGGAACGGCAAACTTTCTTCGTGCGGATGGGTCTTTTAACCCTCCACCAATACCGGTTATTTTGGATTATTTTGCATCAAGTAAGGTCATCACAACAAGCTCATCCATAACTCTTTTGGCCTTTACAACAGCAAGTAATAGCCCAGCCTTTAGCTTTACTCCTGCATTTACTGGAAAGTATAAGGTTTATAGCTCAATCCCAGCCTCTGCCGATGGGGCATCTTCGTCTAAGGCCGCTATAAGAATATTTAAGACATCTGGCACGGGTACGCTTTTAAGTGAATCTCAGGGCTTAATCTCGGGATCAACCGGTGGCGTAGCTCCATTTTCTGCTTCAGTGGTTGCACAATCTGTTTATACAATGACCGCGGGATCACCAGCGCAATTCGACATTCAAGGATCTTTGATCGTTGGATCTACATTAAAAATAGATGGGGTTGATTCGCCATTTTATATGTTTGCAGAAAGAGTGTCCTAATGAATGAAGCCATAACTTTAAATGTTTTAACTAAGGAAAAATATGAGAAAGCTGAGTCTGAGCTTCTTAAACATCCTCAAGTCGATTGTGCTGTTGTTCATAGTTTTGGTCCAGGTACCTACATACGCCAAGTTAGCATCCCAAAGGGAACCTTCTCAATTGGACATGCCCAGAAGCTCGAACATACGAATATTATGCTCAAAGGAAAAGTCACCATGCTCAATGATGATGGTTCGACGACACTTCTTGAAGCGCCACAAATATTTACCGGAAAACCAGGGCGCAAAATAGGATTTATCCACGATGATATGGTCTGGCTAAATGTCTATCCAAATATAGACAATGAGCAAGATATAGAAAAGCTTGAGGAAAAATATCTTGATAAAAGCGATACATTTAAGCTTGCTGATGAATCGAGAGAAAAGCTGCTTTTATCAAATCGCTCAAAAGATGAGCATGATTTTGATCAAATGCTTTTAGATCTGGGTATGTCTAAAGATAAGGTACAAGAGCAGTCTGAAAATGCTTCTGATTTAACGTACCTGCCGCATGGTTCATTTAAGATCAAAACTGCAAAATCTCAAATTCATGGAACTGGTATTTTTGCGACAGGAGATCATGTTTTTGGTGAGAAAATAGGTCCAGCGCGCATTGACGGAAAGCGCACTATTTTAGGAAGATATACCAATCATGCCAAGTATCCAAATGCTCAATTTGTTGAGCTAAAGGATGGGAATATTGATCTTATTGCAATTAAGAAAATCTTTGGCAGTCGAGGTGGTTTTCACGGTGATGAAATCACTGTTGATTATCGGGATGCATTCGCGCTTAATATAGAAATGGCTAGGAGTTTAAAATGTCAGGTGTAGCAGCGGCCATCGGCGGCAGCGCCTTAATTGGTTACATGGGATCTCAAAGTGCTGCCGGTAAGCAATCAGATGCTGCTGGACAGTCTCTGGCTATGCAAAAGCAGATGTTCGACTATCAAAAGAATATCCAAGCTCCTTATCAGCAAGCTGGAACTCAAGCGCTTACGCAAATGCAAGACCCTAGATTTCAGAAAAACTTTTCGATGTCTGACTTTAATACATCGCCTGGATATCAGTTCTCATTGCAGCAAGGAAATAATGCTCTAAAGGCTGCGCAAGCTGCCTCTGGAAACTCTGTTTCTGGCGCTGGCATGGCGGCCCTTGGTCAATACAATCAAGGCATGGCCAATAATGAATACCAGCAAGCCTTTAACAACTACCAATCTCAATTAAATAATCAATATGGAAGACTATCAACGCTAGCATCTGGCGGAGCTGGAGCAAATTCAGCAATGGCTGGGGCAGCAAATAATTTTGCAAATCAGTCTTCTAGCGTAATGTCTAGCAATGCAAAGGCT
>JANYJS010000071.1 GCA_025361765.1 Bacillota bacterium | reverse complement strand
TCATAAAGGTGCGTTGATCTCCCTGTAGTCCGCTCGGGGTTTCATGTAGGTTTAGTTTTTTAATATTTAATGCGTTCTCTCTTGTAATAATCTGCTTACCGAATATTTTTGAATTAGGAACCATCAACCATTTTTTTAATGGATGCTTAGTTTCGCCCGTGTCCATTCTGCTAATAAAGGTTGAAGCGTCAGATAAACCAATCACAATTTTTAGTTTTGTTTTTGTGCTCCAATTCTCATTCTCTATCTTCACCTGATTAAGAACCCAAGATTTCCGTCTCAGGTTTAGTGTACGCTCTTCTTCTACACGCAAGGCCTTCTGGACCGCTTTACCCAAAAGATTTATAGTTCTTGAAAGAATGTATGGGCCTTGTCTATCCTGTCCAATCTCCCGCAATCTTTCTAAGATATGGGCGCTGTCTATCCTAATGCTGATAGGTTGGGCGGAAGGTGTGGTGGGTGTGGTCATATGTCTATTTCTGTCTTGCTGTAGGACGCTTAGAGGGTCTTTGAACAGGCTTCTTCGTCATAGGGCCTGTTCTTGTAGGTGGAGCACAGAACACGCCTTCCTCTAGGGTCTCATACCATTTTAGGGCGGATATTAAAGTTTCTGCTGATTCAAGGTCACGGGCGACATAAATCAATTCTAATTTATTATTCTTATTAGGCCGCAGTATATGAAAATCGTCACCGTCATTTGGAAATTCCTGAATAAACCACATTTTTTAGCCTTATATAGAGTAGTTCCATATTAAATAGCAATCTTTTCTTATTTAGTCCAGCACAGAAAATTTATACCGGTCCAGAACATTTTTATAGAATCGCGTCACAAGAATTTCAGGTAATTTTGTTTCGCGGCAGATAAAAGATATTATAGACGATTGTTCATGGCAATTTAGGGCGTGGTCTGGTGAAAGTACCCGTAGAAGAGCGTTTAATATTTTATTGTCTGTCTTACCGCTGATATGCTTAAGTTTATGAATAAATGTTATAAAATCGGCAAGATTGTGAGCAGAGGTATCGGTATGGGTTAAAAAATCCGCCTCATTAATTTCCACCGATAAATCTTTCTTTGGTTTTGCTATATCGTACACCCGATACGTCGTTATTGTTAAAAGATATGAGAATAATAGGCCTTTTTTTGGGTTATATCTGGGAAGCGCTTTTACGACACCCAAAAATATTATGTTGAAGGCCTCATGTGGGTGCATTTGTGGAAATTTTGAAATTTGTAATAGGCGTGAGACCCGGTTCTGAATTACGGGGACGATATATTCCAGGATGCGGCTGTCATTATTTTTCATCCAACATTTCCACAAATATTTTCCTACATCCTCTATAAAAAGCGGCGTCTTATCTGTTGTTGTCTTTAAAATATTTGGGTCTCTTTTCTTTTTCATTTCTTTTAATGCTTGAGATTCTAAGAGATAAAGGTCTCTGGGATCGTAAAGGCCTTCTATCAGCATAATATATTTCCATTATTCTTATTAATATTATTCTTTCTCTCTCCAGGGCCTCTAGCAGGCTCATTAGACGCTTTGATATGTTTCTGAGCGCTTTGTATTGCCTCGATAAAAGAAAGGGCTAGATGGGCCGGTTCTAGGAGGCTGTTTTCATTTCTTGGCATTCGTCTCATATTTTTTCTCTCTGATTAAGATTCTTCTGATTCTTCTGATTATTTTTTTTCATATTTCTTGATCTCCGGTGCATTTCTATTTTGGCATCGGCTATCCAACATTTATAAAGGTATATTCCTATAGCCTCGATCTCTTGTGCTGTGAGGGCTCTGGCTGGTTCTGTGAGGCTGTTATTATTTTTCATTATATCCCTTATTTATTACATTCATTATATCCCGTATTTCGCTAGCGCTCCGATAAAGATTTTGTACAGATGGTGAGTCAGAAAAATCTATAACCAATTGCATGCTCTTATTTCTCTCTTGTTGGGTAGCCATTTTGAGATCAGACATTGCAATTTTAATCATGTTTAAAATTTCGGATGCCTCAGAGATAAGAAATTCTGTTTTCTGAAGGGATTGTTCTAGGGCCTCCATCCTAGGCTTGCTTGCTGGTGTGGTTGGGCGGGTCTCTGAAAGCCGGTGTGTAAGGATGTCAGATAGGGCAATTCGAAGCCTATTTATTGTCTTATTTGCTTCTAAGACAAGGAATTGGATTCTTTTCTGAGAATAATTTTTCTTATATTCTGAATGGTTTAGAAGAGGCATCATCGGCATTTCCTTTGTCTGATTTATCATATTTGCTATATTTGATGTATTTGATGTATTTGACGTATTTGCTGTATGTGCTCCATTTAATAGACCTATCTCTTCCATAATCTCCATTTTTCTTATATGTGATGTATTTGCTGTATATTCTACATTTATTCCCATACCCTCCAGAATCTCCATCTGTCTTATCCGTCTTATATTTTTGATTTTGTCTAGCATGTTCATTGTCATTTCCCTTGTCATTTCTCTTGTCATTTCATTCTCGCTTTCTCTTTCTTTCTGAAAATCTTATTTTATTTATTTATTGCCTAGATTAAAATTAATTCCGATTGGTTTGACATTTATTGACGGGTTTGTGAAAAATTTGTGAAAATATATTTTTTTATTATTCTTGGTATTGGTCATTTTTTATTATTTTTGATTATATATAAAAATAACCCTATAAAAGGGCTATTAATGTATTA